>CAZUMV010000038.1:0-16112 GCA_964621435.1 uncultured Thiotrichales bacterium
TATGGATGGCTTGTTTAAGATTGCAGGTATCTACGCACCAGAAGGTCAGCAATATACGCCAGTTGATGCAGACACCTTGTTGCCCTATCGAGAGGCCAAAGATGGTCAAATTCTGCAGGAGGGTATTTGCGAGGCTGGTGCTATGGCATCTTTCATGGCAGCGGGAAGTGCCTATGCGGTACATGGCTTGCCGATGATCCCGTTCTATATTTTTTATTCTATATTCGGATTTCAGCGAGTCGGAGATATGATTTGGGCGTGCGGTGATATGATGTGCCGCGGATTCTTGTTGGGTGGTACGGCAGGCCGAACGACGTTGAATGGTGAGGGCCTTCAGCACCAAGATGGTCATTCACACGTGCTCGCTAGTAGCGTCCCGAATTTACTCAGTTACGACCCGGCCTTCGCCTATGAACTGGTTGTTATTATCCGGGATGGCATACAGCGAATGTACTTCGATCAGGAAGATATCTTTTACTACGTTACCTTGTATAACGAAAACTATCTGATGCCAGCAAAGCCTGAGCATGTGGCGGTTGAGGATATATCTAAAGGTGGATATTGCTACCAGAGATCTGATCGAGAAACCGGCGAAGTCGTCAATCTATTATCTAGTGGTGCCATTATGCAGCAGGCTTTGCAGGCGGCTACTGAGTTAGAAGAGGATGGCTATCGAGTCAATGTATGGAGCATCACTAGTTTTACCGAGCTTGAGCGTGACGCCGAAGCATGCGAACGATACAACCGCTTGCATGCCGGTGAAACTGAAAAACGTTCTCATGTCAAAGCACTATTCGCTGAAGAGTCAGGTGTATTCATCGCAGTGACCGATTATGTAAAAGGCATTGCTAGAGGTATTTCACCGTGGTTGCCGGGGCGTTTGGAGGTACTCGGTACCGATGGTTATGGTTTAAGTGAATCACGCGAGAATTTACGCGATCATTTTGAAATTAGTGCCAAGCACATAGTCCAAACCGCGAAGCAAGCAAGCACGGTCGCAGCGCGATGCTAAGCATATTTATGAGCACGGAAGCATACTCAGCATTGTTGCTTGATCAGCAAATAGGTTTGATAAACAAAGCCGCAGGTGATGCGCTCACTCACTTTTACATTCAGTGGTGCGCCTTGAAGACGGCACCATGTGGAACTATTAGTGGTCGGGAAACAGCTTCAAAGATGAGGTCGCTAGAATAGCGACAAAGTTGGCAGTTAATCGAATTTATATCCCGTTTATCGTGGATTTAAACCATTCATTACTCACGAAATATTACGCACCAGTTGTTGTAAGTATATGAAAAATATAATTACTCACCGCACTTTTAATGCGATGGTCGAGCGTTCGAATCGCTCACGACCCACCATTTTCTCGAACTTGTCACGCAGAACAACAAAAATAGCAAAAACGGAAATCCTAAAAAGCCACCACCACCAGTACTGGAATCGCCGTTATTTGAATTAGCACCCGTTGAGTTTGCAAATGAAACCGACTGCACTACTCTCGGTTGTACTCCGTTAACTTCAAGGCTAATTTCGCTCGACCCTCCGGAGGCGGATGTTAATTGGGTCGTGTATGTACCATCCTGATTATCAGTTACCTCCCCAACGTTTGTTTGACCGCTTGCACTCACTATCACTTCATAACCACCGAATGTGATTGGGCTACCATCTTGATCTAACATGGTCATATTCAATGTTATCGATCCATCGCTATTACTGATGGTTTCTATATCTGCGATCGGTGGTTCTACCGCGTTTTCGTCTCGAAATTCAACCACTGTAAATGCTGTTGTCGCGCCATCTACTTCGAAACTAACACCGCCGACATCACCAACTTCACCATTTATGATAACGGTATAGGTACCGCCCCCCTCATCGATAACTGGATCGGATTGAGGCCCACCAGAAACAAAAGTGCGTACATCGGGATTGGCTGTTTCTAAAGGTTCCCCTTCTTGAAAAAGCGTAAACTCGAGCTTGATAGATTCGCTGGCGTTTTCTAGAACTGCTATTGATCCGAGGACGCCATCACGATTTGACCGTGGTTGAAAAAAGAAGCCTGAGAGAAAACGATGAAATCCGCGGATGATGACACTAAGTGAGACACCCCAATCGATAGTCTCTATAGATTCGTCTGTTACCATAGTGACATCATAGGTCCCGTCTTCATGGTCGATAACTGTTTGAATAATTGTTGAGTTCAATTCTGAGTAGAACTCTACGTCGAGCCCGCCTTTTTTAATACGGTTAAAGTTTCCGTCAGCAAATATCACCCTAACGGTGATCACACCATTACTGTTGTAGACTTGTTGGAACGTTGTAAAAACGGGCGCGGGCAATCCTGGTATAAAAGTTACTGACCCAACATCAGCTTCTACGCCATCTATGATCGCAGAAACCGGCGAGGTAGATGCGCTATCAGAAGATAAGGTAACCGAATAACTGCCATCCCCATTGTCGGTGACATTCGATACATCGACGAAAAACGGGACAACAATTTCTATATTGCTGCCACCGGTAGTGACTAACGCGCCATTTGCATCCACGAGTTGGAGCGTTAGCTCTACCTCATCGTTGTCGATGCGCTCGTAAGTAACTTGTGTCGCCGAAACTATCGACGGAAAAATTAGTAAGACAAACAGGCACAGAAAAATTCGCTTCATTTCAATAACTCTCAAATAACTTAATTGAGTTTGTAGGTTAGGCGGGCAAACCTATAGTAACAGATCAAGCAATCGCTCATTGGAGCGTTATCAATATAAGAGAGTTAGAAAGAAAACAAGGAGGCAAGTCTTCACCCCCTTTATTCGTTTTTCGAATTTCACACTATACCCTACGATTATTACGGTTGAAATTCGCGAAAAGCAGGCGTAGTTTGAGATTAGCATGTTAGTCGGAGGTGAGCATAAATGTCACGATCAACTTTAAGTGTTTTGATTGTCTCGCTACTATTCGCATATTCTAGCGGTGCTTTCGCCTGTACCTGTGCGACACCAACTATCGAAGAACGAATCGAGAATGCTAAGGCCATCGTTATCGGTAGGGTTAAGGAGTGCGCCGATGCACGGCGTGAAACCGTTAGTGGGCAGGATACCCGACCGGCGATGGGTATCGTTTCAGGATCCTCCGGGATTGGCAGGGCCGGTGACGACCCCCGTAAAACGCAACGACAGTGTATCGGTAATCAATGGTATTTCGAAGTTGAGGAGTACATTAAGGACACCAGCCAGCTTGGCGAAAAAGAAATTATAGTTGGCAGCCCCGGGAACCCTGCAATGTGCGGTCAGGGTTTTTCGGCAGGTGTCAGGCAGTTATTGTTTTTAGGTAAAAACTATCAAACCGGTGGTTGCAGCGGAAACATGACACTGGATATAGGTGTTGATTCAACCGCCTTAAGAGGTTTACCAAAAGATCAGCAGGCATTGCAGTTTAAATATCGCAAGCTTAGGCAGGAACAAACCTTACAACAGTTAAGAGACTGGCGGGATGGCTCAATTGAACCGTTTGCACCGTTTTGGCAAGTAGACGAAACTGAAGATGCTTGCACGTTGCGGGGAGATACGATTAGTTTTCGATATCAGTTTGTAAAAATAGATGAGTCGGTCCCACAAATGGGTATGAAGCTCATTAGTACGGAGCTGTCTAATGGTGAGGATTTTCAAGTTCTCAACAAACACCGAATGACCATTAATTTACCGCCGAATTCACCGCCTCCTGCAATCGCATTTATTGGGGTTAATAATGATGAGTACGAGCTAAACCTGAGCACAATACACCTACAAATGGAAAGCGGGAGTAATCCGATAGATATGAAAATACATTCTTTGTTTCTCTCTGAAGACGAGGCCCTAAAGGTGCTTGATGCATTGACGGTTCCATCATCCCTTATTTCTATAACGGCTTTATCGAATACTGAAACTGATTTGGACGGGTTGATTAACAACAGTAGATTTGGCAATGCAAAAAATGAGTACCTTCAATGTATTGAAAAATAATAACAATCGTATTGAATGAAAAGGGATCAGCTTGGACTCAACTTGGAAGTGCAAACATCTAAATCTTAAAAAGGGTACTGACCCCTTTATTTTAGAACTAAGTCGACGACGTTGCGTTAACTTAAAGAGTAATGATCCCTTTTTCTACCATTTTGCTTCCACGGGAACTCGATGTATGAGAGAGGGGCAGGTGCTTGGTGAAGTGATATGCTTAGCTTGCAAGACTCAGATAAGATAGATCTTTGAAATGAACGATAAATCGAAACTGGAAAAAGTAGACGGGCGTCGACTATGCAGCGACCGACCTAAGCAGTCGATTCTGGGCACCTATGAGCAATTAATAACGGCCGTTGAAGCCAGCTAAGACCGTTTGCCAAGTATGAATGAGGAATCCAACAAGCAGTTTCAGGAACAAGGCGGTGTTGCCACCATGGATCCTGGCGTACTGCGCCGTTGGCTTACATCAAAAATGATGTCGCGCATGTCGAGTGAGCAAGCTCAGAAACGTACGCGTATAAAGGCTGAGCGAAAACGTCAAAAGTCAGGCTTGCCACATATCGTGGAGTACTTTCACCAAGTTGACGATGGTTACAGTCACCTCGCCGTTCAACTGCTGCCAAAATTGGCTAAACGATACAATATCGAATTACGTTGCCATTTGGTGAGCGTCTGCCTGGACGAAAATCTTCCTGAGCCTCAACTGTTATCCAGATTATCCAGTTACGACGCCAATCAGATTGCACCTTATTATGGCCTGGAATCTCCCGCTCCTGAAACGGTTCCGCTACCGGATTGCGTTGCGCAAGCACAAGCCATATTGGCTGGTTTAAACACGCATGACTTTATCGCTCACGCAGCGACTGTTAATGCGGCTTTGTGGCGCGATGATAAGCAGGCATTGCAGCAGTTATCTGAGCAATTCGGCAAGGGCAATAAACAACAAACCGAGGCGGTAATAAAAGCCGGAAATAGTCGCCGGGCCGAGCTGAAACACTACTCAGGTGCGATGTTTTATTACGGTGGTGAGTGGTATTGGGGCGTGGATCGTTTGTACCACCTCGAACAACGATTGGGTGAGTTAGATCTGGATTCAACACCAGACCAATCTTTGCTCGCACCGCGTAAAGACCTTGCCAGCGGCCCGCTCAATGCGACGAACTCAGCAAAAGAGGGTAGCCAACTAACATTAGTCATGTATCCATCGCTGCGTAGCCCTTACACCGCCGTCGCCTTTGATCGGACGGTGAAACTTGCAAACGACTTGGGATTAAATTTACAACTGCGTCCGGTGTTGCCTATGGTGATGCGAGGTGTGCCAGCGACCATGGAAAAGGGTAAATATATATTGTTTGATGCAGGCCGTGAAGCGCGTGCAGCAGGTGTGCCTTTTGGCCCTTGTGCGGACCCAATTGGTGAGCCAACCCGACGCGCCTATTCGCTCTTTGCCTGGGCACAAGAGCAAGGTAAGGCGGTCGAATTTATCTCGGCATTTTTGCGGTGTGCGTGGGTGGATGCCGTCAACATTAATACCGACCGGGGCATGCAGGTGGTGGTGGAGCGCGCGGGCCTGGACTGGTCTGTCGCCAAAACAATCATCGGCAGTCCGGGCTGGGAAGCGACGATTGAAGAAAACCGTCTGGCTATGTATGACATCGGTTTGTGGGGCGTGCCTAGTTACCAATTGCTGGATGAGCAAGGCAATACTGTAATCGCACTTTGGGGGCAGGATCGTTTGTGGCTGGTCTCGGAGGTCATACAAGAACAACTAAAAATACATTCAAAGCCTTCGCAATCGTCCTTTCCATAATGCTATGGGGGTTGTATCTCCATTAATCGCTCCTCCATTTTTTATTGTGTTCTTTACCGTAGAGATACTAGTTGGCCTAACGGGTGTGTCTGCGAAGTAGGGTTTGAGAGGGAAACGCGAGCGTACCTGGCTATACATTTTTAGTAGCAGCACCCAGGGTCATATAACCGGCAAATCTAGGCATCTTCTCGACATAGTCGCTTTCATACCAATCAATAGAAAAACCGCCTTTTTTTATATTTTCAATTACCGGTCTATTTAAATTACAGCCGCCAAAAAGTTTACCCCAAAATCCGTTTAGCCGATTTTGCCAGCTGTAAACGGCCGAGTCTGGCGCTTGCCCGTGTTCACAAAAAAATATCTTCCCTTGTGGTTTTAACACCCTGTGAATCTGAGCCATAGCTGCCTTCCAGTCCGGAATGGTGCATAGCGTGTAAGTGAGTACTACTGAGTCTACGGAATGATCATCTAGTGGAATTTTTTCTCCTGGCAAACTTAACCACTCGACCTTTACCGCAGATTTGTTCAGGTTTTTTTGTGCTCGTTTACGCATCCCCTCAGACGGTTCCAGGCCCCATACCTTTCCAACATTGTCTCGGTTGTACAAACGTAGATTTAATGCTGATCCCATGCCGACCTCCAGCACTTCGCCATATGCCAAGGGCACAACTTTTTCTCGAAGTTCCATAATCGCTGGCGAGGAACAGCCACAGTTTATAAGGTGCGGAAGGATATTGTTTTCATAAAAGCTCATAGATACACCAACTTATAATTACCACAGCGATTCGCTTAATAATAAACCAGCAAGAAAACGTTTGGTATATAAAAGGGCGGACCCGGTGGGAATGTTGACATTCACTTTTGAAGGGTACAGAACCAACTGGAAATTGAATCAGTGTTAGACTCAATGAGTAACGCTAGATAAATGAGGTAAAAAAATGAATCTATTAGACGTTAATTGGGTGGCGGTAGTGCTGGCAGCGGTCAGCGGGTTTCTGGTCGGCGGCTTGTGGTACGGGCCAATCATGGGCAAAAAATGGATGGGTGCAGTTGGGCTTACTGAAGAGCAAATCAAACAAGGGAATCCTGCGATACTTTACGGTGGCGCATTCGCCTTTAGCTTATTGGCTTCATGGACACTGGCACATACCTTTGCAAGCTATTCCGTCGAATGGGGTTTTTCGGTAAAAGTACTGACTTCTTTTGGCATCGCGCTAGGTTTTATTCTACCAGCCATTGGTACCAACTATTTGTTTTCCCAAAAATCGCGCGGCCTGTTTTTTATTGACGCCGGCTATTGGCTGTTGTTTTATATTGCTATGGGTGTGGTACACGCTTGGCTCGGCTGACAGAAAAAATTAGCGAATTAGAACTAGATAAAGCCTACCCAAGGTCAATTTTTGAGTATTCAGAAACACGTGCGTAAGCGCGATTTGATGCGCTACCAAATATTAACGCATGAGTAGCGCCGAACCAGTATCTTTAGCGCAAGCGTTCAAGGTTTGGGTGCGCATCGCGGCATTGAGCTTTGGCGGACCTGCCGGCCAAATTTCCGTCATGCACCGGACGTTGGTAGAAGAGCACAACTGGCTGGATGAGAAACGTTTTTTACATGCGATGAATTACTGCATGTTGCTACCGGGGCCGGAAGCGCAACAACTCTGTACCTATATTGGCTGGCTTATGAATGGCGTGAAAGGCGGTTTGATCGCTGGCGGCTTATTTATATTGCCCGGGTTTGTTTCTATTCTAGTGTTAAGTGCCATCTACTCGGAGTTTGGTGAGTTGAGCATTGTGGAAGGTTTGTTTTTTGGGTTACAGGCCGCGGTACTGGCCATCATCTTGCAAGCACTTATCAACATAGCTAAACGCGTTCTCAATAACTGGCTGCTAATTAGTATTGCGATTACTGCTTTTGTCGGCATCTATTTCTTTAATGTCAGCTTCCCGTTGATTGTGCTATCTGCCGGTATTTTCGGCTATTTCGCTGGCAAGTTTGGTTGGCAACATTTGCTCACCAGTGCAGGTCACGGTTCTGCTGACAAAGCCGCCAGCACAAGAGCCGCGCCTATCATTGGTGATGACTTGCCTGCGCATGCCAAGGTAAGCCGTGCTTGGTCGGTAAAGATTGGTGGCATCTTTCTAGCGCTTTGGTTGTTGCCGGTGTTTGGTCTATTGATGATACTCGGTAAAGATCACATTTATAGTGAGGTGGTTATATTCTTTTCCAAAATGGCAGTGGTGTCTTTTGGTGGCGCTTATGCAGTCCTCGCCTATGTAGCCCAGGAAGGCGTCAGCACTTATGCTTGGCTGACCCCAGCAGAAATGTTAGACGGGCTCGGTATGGCAGAAACCACGCCGGGGCCGCTCATTCAAGTGGTGCAATTTGTTGGCTACTTGGGCGGATACCGTGACGCCGGCAGCATTTCACCATTAATGTCGGGCCTGTTTGCTGCAGTGCTCACGACCTGGGTTACTTTTATACCTTGCTTCTTATGGATCTTTGTAGGCGCGCCCTACGTAGAGACGCTTAGAAAAAACCAGCAAATTTCCGCTACACTAACGGCAGTAACTGCGGCAGTCGTCGGCGTGATTTTAAACCTGGCGGTTTGGTTTACCACGCACGCACTTTTTGACTCGACTAGCCCGGTAAGCGTGTTTGGTCTGGGCGTTGAGTTTCCGGATTTGAGTAGTGTTGATATCGCGCAATCGGTTTTATGCCTGCTCGCGATTGTTATGACGTTTTGGTTTAAAGTAAAAACCTTTCCGCTTCTGCTAATTTGTGCCCTGACCGGTATGGCGATTTTTGTACTCTAGGCGTCCTAAAAAGAACGCGGTCTAAACTCAGTGGTTAACCGTGTTAGAGAAAACATGAATCACGACTACTCCGGATATAATCAGGGCCATACCAATGATTGCAGGAATGTCAGGTATTTCTTTAAACACGACTGCAGCAAGAATCGTTATCAATACGATTCCCATTGCAGACCAAATCGCGTAAGCGACACCAACAGGAATATACTTTAATACCAAAGATAGTAAGAAAAATGCCGTTCCATAACCAATAAATACGATAATACTCGGGCCGGTTTTAGTGAACCCCTCGGAAGCTTTTAACGCATTGGTCGCAATAACTTCTGCCACAATTGCAAATGTAAGATACCAATAGGCCATAGTTATCCTTTTATGATGTTGAGTTGGTGTTCGATTATTTTTCGTGAGCGGGAGCTGTTAACAGAGCTTCAGTAAGGGCGTTCTTCGTTATATTTGTTTTGTTTGGTAGCCTGTTTTTTACAGAGAGCATCCTATCCACTGAGTAAGTCATACGCGGTAGTAAGTCGCTACTCGGCCGCTTCGTATTGCTGGTTATATTTGTCCGCAA
Organism: uncultured Thiotrichales bacterium; assembly: GCA_964621435.1. GTDB lineage: Bacteria > Pseudomonadota > Gammaproteobacteria > CAZUMV01 > CAZUMV01 > CALIRD01. Next base: position 9,182 of record CAZUMV010000038.1, read on the forward strand.
TATCTTTTGGTACGTCAATAGAAAGAATCAATTCAAGAACTTCTTCTACTAAGGCATCATCGGCATTGAGCAAGGCGAACATACTTACCGCGCCATCCATTACTGGTGCCGCGGTACTAAACATGCACTCCTCGGTCTCATGGATTGTTTCATAACAGACTTCATAAAAATAACCGCCATCATTAAATGGCCAAACATCGAATTCGATATTTTCCAGAGTCACATCCAGCTTGGTCGCTAACTCCGCGATGCTATCGCGGGCAATTTTTTCGACGTCAATCTCTGAGCCGGCGTGCCAGGTGGCTTCGATCATCGCATTTTCTGCATTGTTAATGAGCAATAGATCAGTGTTCTCTGTATTCGAAGTTTGTCTTTTCCAGTTGTTTTTAGAAGTGGCTAAAAAATAATTTCCGGAATTCGATAGAGTTGGTTGTTCCGCTGGTACTTTTTCCCATTCCTGAAGTTTGTTCAATGCCTCGATCAGACACATGGTTTGAGTGTTCGATAGCATGCACTTCGCAATGCGGGCAGTAGCAACTGCCTCGTCTAATTTGGAGGCAGCAATTGCAGTCACTGGGCTGGCGACAAGGCAATAAAGTACGCACAAGCTAATTATTTTTTTCATGTGTTTGTTTCCGGGTGAACGCATGAATTACTTATAGCACGCGGGCGTTTCCAAAGCTGCTACTTTGTAGTTCGAAGTACTGGTTATTTGCTGTGCGGTTGATCCATGCTGAGTGTGCTCATGCTCCGACCTGTATTTTCTCCAGAAACCGTTGAGTTAAATCTCGACTAATAATATTTAAGATTTCTTCAACAGGCGAATCATCCTCTATTTCGAGCAAGCGAGTGGATCTCATCATGATTAGCAATATTGATTGTGGTTACAGATTTTGACTTAGCCTTGTGGTTTGCCTATATTCGCTTCATGCGTCATCTGAATAAAATTGCGGTTTTGGGTGTTTTAGCTACGATTTTCGCGAGCTCTTCTTTTGCCTGCGGTCTGCATGACAGTGATATGTGGGCCCTCATGCCTGCAAGAGTTTTAGGTATGCTGACGATTCCACCAGAGGATTCAGAGCAAGAGCGAGCGGCGAAAACAAAGCCAAGCTTCCCGAACGCTGCGCAACCTGCTGCGAAAGTAGCTCAAGCTCTTATCAGAGAGCGCGACGCAGCAACCAAATCCAACAACCAAAAAAGCAGCAAGGCGGTTGCTGCTGCTTTGGAAAAATAACGCCACCGCAGTGCGCCGTCGGCCTCTGAACACACGTTGACATTAGCGCGGGCTGTCGTAGCGCGAGGCTGAATAGGGCTTGGTCAAAACCAGTTGCCAGAGTTGATTGTAACGGGCCCGAAATGAAGCCGCGCTGACGTTAATGTAATACATCCACATACGAAAGAAACGCTCGTCATACCGGTCTTTTAGCGATGGGTAGCTTTCCAGAAAATTCTTTCGCCACGCCATTAATGTACGGTCATAGTCAGGACCGAAGTTCTGCATGTCTTCGAGTACGAACCGTCTCTCAAGCGAGGAGCAAATTTGTACCATCGAAGGTAGTTTTCCACCCGGGAAAATGTACTTTTTTATCCACGGATCAACCATATTGTGGGAAATGTTGGTGCCTATTGTATGCAGCACGAAAATGCCGCCGGGTTTCAAAAGCGACCGACACTTTTCGAGGTAGGTGTCGTAGTTTTTGAGTCCGACATGCTCAAACATTCCAATAGATACCAGCCGGTCATAACTTCCGGTGAGGTCGCGATAATCCTGCAACAAGAATTTCACGTCCAGTCCGGCGCAACGTTCCTCTGCCAACTTCATTTGTTCTTTCGATACAGTGATACCCGTGACTTCCACGCCATAGTTTTTAACTGCGTACTCGGCAAGCGAGCCCCAGCCACAGCCTATGTCCAGCACTTTCATGCCGGGTTCGAGTTTTAGCTTTTTACACACCAGATCCATTTTGTTGATTTGCGCCTGGTGCAACGTGTCAGCATCTTTCCAGTATGCGCACGAATAGCACATGGTTGGATCCAGCATTTTCTCAAATAGATCGTTGCCGATATCATAATGTTGCTCGCCTACTTCAAAGGCGCGAGATTTTTTTTGAAAGTTGATCAGCTTAGCCTTCAAGATCTGAATAATCATTTTGCGCTTATTCCAAAGCTGGGTATTGGCGCGATCGACCATGCCTTTGGTGACCATCTCATCAAGTGCTTCGCAGTCCCACCAGCCATCCATGTACGATTCGCCGAGTGCTATCATGCCCTCGCCGAATAAGCGTTTGGCGAAATCCGGGTGATGAATTTTTGGATCGTGGCGATTGGGACCGTCAATAGTTAACCCGGCGGTTTGCATGATTTGAACCAGTTGTACAAACATTGGGTCATTCAAGTCTATGGGTTGATCTTTATTCGCTTCAGTCACCGGTATTCTCTATTCGTGGGTTATTCTAAATTGTGAATGCCGTCGATGAATTAGGCAAGTGGCCAATTACAAATAGTATAAAAGAAGTGGATTGACATTCAACGCTAGAAGCGTTTATTCAACGGTATCGATCGGGGATGGCGTAAACCTGACGGTATGGTCATCTCGATAAACAACGACACCTGCGTGACGGAAGGCAGATTCGAGGAAAGCCTCGGGATCTGTAGATCCTTTTAAGGTCATTTCATCAATGGTCTTTATCAGGCTGTCTGCAAGAGGGCAGAGTGCCAGCGATTTGTAGTAAAGCGCTTGTCCATATCTATTGTCGTCTGATGTTTTCAAAAACATTCGCAGCCAGATATCTTCAGTATCCAACCCGGCTGCGGCGCAGCTGGCGTCAGTCAGGAGTCCGATCATAAACCCGCAACTGTAGTAGTCCCGAAAACGCCCATCGTCGGCGGCGTTGTTCAGCGCTCCTTTACCGAGTGCCTCGGTACAGTCGTTGTAATTACGACTTAGGGTTTTACTTAGGTATTCACGCGAGGCAAGTTGATTCTTGCTAATCGCTTTGAAGGTAAACATCTCGGCACCACCTTCGTGCAGCCATTGCGCCTCCGGCGCATCGTCATCAGGCGCATTTGGGTCATCATAAAAATAGTTCGGCGTGTATTTGCCGAACGAATTCCAGGTGTGCGCGGTTTCGTGCACCGCAATCCAGCCCAGGTTGCTGATAAGGTCTGCGTCTGGTTTTTCCAGACCTGAGCCTTTGATATGAAAATGTACCTGATCCGCTAACACTCCGCCTTCAATGGAAATACCGTCACTTTCGCTAATGGGCTCATAGCTGATTAAGGTCAATGTGTTTGGCCCGGTTTTCGGTCCGAGCCTGCTGCTGAGATATTCTGAAGCGCTCTTCATATAGCGTCTAACGCCCTCGCTGATCCAATCAGGTGCTCCGGGGTCAACCACGAAATCAGACCCTTCAAACGGTGAAAAGTCGATCTTCCCGTAAATCACGTAGCGGTCTGTTTTTTCATCGCTGGCGTCAACCACGTAGGGTTTGCGATGCCATTTATCGCCCACAAATACCTGTTTAAAACTACCTGGATAAAAGGTAAGGAGCTTTTTGCCCGCTAAATCCAGATATTTCCCGTCGCGATCTCCCGCGCTGATTCGAAACTGACCGGTGTAGACTCGTTGCGCGCCAGAAGTGAATGAGCCAAATAACAAATATTCTTTTTCGATAGATTCCCGGTGTGGCGTGAGCGACGCCACGGCGTTGGTAAAGGTCTTGCCGCTTTTGGAAATGATGACGTCTTTGTCATTACGCTGTTGTATTGACAGGTCTGCCGAGGTCAATTGCCAGGTTCCGCGCCGATGATCTCCAGTGCTTCTATCAAAAATCAGTGTTTCAACAGGTTGTGAAACCGAGATGCTAACCTCCCACTTTTCAGGGGATATCGGGGTAATCTCAACGCTGGTCCGAATCTCGTTGGCCGAACCAGCGGTAGTTTTAAATTCGTTTGAGGTCGTTGAACAAGACATTACCACCAACAACAAAAGGACAGAAAGGATGAAAATCGCGCGACTCATGATTTCGCAATTATAGCTTGTATCAATATAAAACAAGAAAAAAAACGTCGGACCGGATGGATCCTGAAGGTATCGTGCGTAATCATAATGAAGTAACGTAAATCATTTGCGATAAAACTCATCCGATCTTTTGCCAACAAACTGTTGGATTAATATCGTAAACCACGTAATCTGGAATTAGCGATGTCTTGGCATTGGGGTGCCGCGAAATAGAATACGTCGCGCGAACGTTCGCACGAGTAGCATTAAAATATGAAAAGCATTTGGCGGGATAATAATTCAATATGAACGAGCCAGATAAAGAATTTGTGGAGTCAGATCAGGAGCCGAAATACTTCGGAGTTTTCTCCAGTCTTTCAGCGTGGATTCTGATTGCAGCTATTCCAGTCATATATAGCATTGTGTATATGAATAACTTCGCTGAAGAACCAGCCTTAACGGTGCTGGAACGCGCGCAAAATGCGAGCAGTACGGGTAATCACTTCAGAGCCGCGGAACTGTATGGAGAAATATTGGCAGAAGAGCCCAATAGCGTCCGCGCACATAGAAGTTATTTGCGTGCTGCTATAAAAAATTCCGAGAAATTTGAAGATGATGGAGTTGTCGCTGCGTATGAGGAGCGTTCCCGGTCCGCCGATCAATTCGAAGCAGATCTCGGTAATTATAGCTTGGGATTTATTGCCTCCTTACAAGATCGTGAAGAACAGGCATTGGAGTTTTATGCGCGTGTGACTGATCAGCGATTTCCATATCTGCAAAACTCTGTTGGTTTTGTCTATATGAAAAAAGATAACTTTGCTCGGGCCGAACGTCACTTTAAGAAGGCTATTGAAATTGAAGACAATATTGGCAGCGCTTATTCTAATTTGTCCGGGGTGTACGTCAAAACGAAAAACACCGAAAGTTTGCGTGAGCTTATTGATGATGAGTCGGCAGCGATGTTTATCGGTCATCATATAAAAAGGAAGTTTTTTTTCCAAACCAAACAACTCGTGCCGTATTCCAGAATGCTCATAAAAAAGAGCTCGTTTACAACGCTGTCATTGATCGGTGGCGTGTTGACTTTGTTGGTTTGGTTAATCTATCTGATTAGGGTGGATGTGTTCGAGCGCGAGCAACCAATCCATATCGTCTTTGCGTTAATGCTTGGCGGTGTGTTCACGATGCTGGCGACGCCGCTCTATGACGTTTATTCCGAGGTGTTCGGTTTCGACCTTAGCGGGGGCGCGTTGCATGAGTTGTTATATTGCATTTTCGCCATTGGCTTTATTGAAGAAACGGTAAAGATCATTCCTTTTTTAATATTGCTGCGTTTTCGAACGATCGTGAACGAATCCACCGACTACATTGTGTATGCATCGCTTGTTGCGCTTAGCTTCGCTTTTTTAGAAAACCTGTTGTACTTTTACCCTGACAATTTTGAAGCGATTACGCCGCGTTTACTGACAGCAAATATTTTACACATGGCCTTTACCTCGTTTATCGCCTTCGCTGTTTTGTATGCGGAACAAAAAAAACGCTCGGTGGTTTTGTATTTCGCGATGGGGTTCATAGTCGCGGCGGTGGCGCATGGTTTATATGATTTCTTTTTACTGACGGAATCTGCGTGGAGTGAATTCAAGATACTGTCAATTGCGATCGCCGTATGGTGCATTGCTTTTTATGCGAGGGCTCTCTACGAGGCGTTATCATGGTCTGAGTTTAAACATTCAAGTGATACCGAAATCCGGTCGGTTGAGTATCTTTTGGTGGCAATCATGTTGGTGGTCGCCTACCAGTTTGTCGCCACGGCTATTACTTTTGGCGCGAAAAACGCTAACTTGAGTTTATTGGTGGTACTGCTGGTGTTGCTATGGGCGGGGTTCTACATTTTAAGCACGCTTGGGAACTTCCGGATTTTGAAAGACAAATCGCAATGAGATTCGTCCGTACTTAAATAAACTAAAAACTGCATACGGGGTCTCAATCTCTATGAGATTAATATTAACTGGTTTCACCTTTCTATTTTTCGTTGGCTGCGGAGGCGGTAACAGCGGTGGCAGTGGTAATCAGGCCCCGGATAACAATAATCCTTCGCCGCCGAACGTGCCCATGGTATCCATTGCCGAGGCATTTACCGGAGCTGTATTTGATCAGCCGGTTTTTCTAACACAAATCAGCACCGACGATGATCGATGGTTTGTAGTGGAGCGAGAGGGAAGGGTTCGGGAGGTCCAGGAAAATGGCGTCTTGGTTGGTGATCTGGTCGATATTAGAAACCGGGTTGATTCCGGCGCAAGTGAATCCGGCTTGCTTGGTTTTGCCTTTCATCCGGATTTTAGTAACAACGGTGAGGTCTATCTCTCATATACCCGTAACATTGGTGGTGGCCTTGAATCAGTGATCACGCGAGTTCTTAGTACGGATGGTGGTAGTACCCTGGATATCTCAACCGAAGAACTCCTCTTGTCGGTAATACAGGATTTTGGTAATCACAATGGCGGGCAATTGGCTTTCGGTCCGGATGGCTTTCTGTACATTTCTTTTGGCGATGGTGGTTCTGGCAATGACCCCAATAATCGTTCTCAAACAACTTCGAATTTGATGGGCAATATTTTGCGTATCGATGTTGATCAGGACAGTCTATACGGTATTCCAGCGAGCAACCCTTTTGCAGGGAATGCTTTGTGTTCCCAAGGTTTTGGGGGCGCTGATTGTCCGGAAATTTTTGCGTGGGGTTTGCGAAACCCATGGCGATTCAGCTTTGACGCAACGAGCGGTGAATTGTGGGCTGGTGATGTCGGTCAGGGACGTTTTGAAGAAGTAGATATGGTGACGCTCGGCGGTAATTACGGCTGGCGCATTCGCGAGGGTGCCAACTGCAATATTCCGGCCACCGGATGCGATGCTACTGGCTTGATTGATCCGCAT
>CAZUMV010000039.1:0-15401 GCA_964621435.1 uncultured Thiotrichales bacterium
AGAAATGCTTCCGCTAACAAACCAACAATGTAATAACCTTCTATAAAACGACCATTCTCATCAAAGAAGAAACAACGATCAAAATCTCCGTCCCAGGAAATACCAAAATCAGCCTGATTTTCATTTACAGCTTGAATGGTCGCTTCGCGACGCTCAATCAAGAGCGGATTTGGAATGCCATTTGGAAAAGTGCCGTCGGGCTCATGATGCACTTTGATAAATTCAATAGGCAGATGGTTTTCCAGCTCGTTGATAACGACACCAGCACCACCATTGCCAGGGTTGGATACAATTTTAAGGGACTCGAGATTCTGTGGAGTTATGTACCCTAACAAGTGATCGATATAAGCGCTTCTGGCTTCAAGCGTTTGTCGTGAGCCCTTGTTTTTAATACTCTTGAAAGCGTTCTTTTCGGCTATTTTTTTTATCTCGAACAAACCGGTATCGCCGCTGACCGGTTTAGAACCGGATTGCACGAATTTAATCCCGTTATACTCGATCGGATTGTGACTCGCCGTAATCATGATACCGCCATCTAAATTGAAATGACTAGTGGCATGATATATTTCCTCGGTACCGCACAAACCGATGTCGAGCACATTACATCCCGCATCCATCAGACCATTAGCTAACGCATTGCATAACTCTGGACTGGATTCCCGAATATCATAACCAACCGCGACATGTTTACAGGAAAAGTACTCGCAAAATGCACGCCCAATTCGATAGGCAACATCAGAATTTAATTGTGCCGGAACTTTACCACGAACATCGTATGCTTTGAAGCAATCGATACTGGTCATCAGGTATTGGTTCCCTGGCGCCCATAATTATCTTCAAGCCTGACGATATCATCTTCCCCGAGATAACTTCCCGATTGCACCTCGATTAACTCTAGGGGGATAACACCTCTATTCGCCAAACGATGAACTGAACCAAGCGGTATGTAGGTTGACGTGTTTTCTTCCATCATCATTACTTTGTCATCGCAGGTCACCTCGGCCGTACCACTCACAATAATCCAGTGTTCGGCTCGGTGGTGATGCTTCTGTAGCGACAACTCTGCACCCGGATTCACAGTGATACGCTTGACCTGAAATCGATCACCATAATCAATCGCATCATAACTACCCCAGGGACGGTAGATTTTTCGATGCTCGGTAGCCACTATCCGATCTTTGGACTTTAATTGTTTTACCAGATCGCCGACCTGTTGCGACTTTCCCTTGTGCGTTACGAGCACGGCATCAAGAGTTTCCACGATCACCAAATCCTCGACACCAACTACCGTCACCAATTTGTTTTCACTGTAAGCCATCGTGTTACTACAATCTTTTAGCACCACATCTCCGTGGACACAGTTACCGGATTCGTCACTGGAATATATATCCGCCAACGCTCCCCAAGAACCAACATCGCTCCAACCAATATCTATCGGAACAACGGCAGCCGCTTGAGTATTTTCCATTACGGCATAATCGATAGAGTCAGCAGGTGAGCTGCGAAATGCTTCTGCGTCAAGCCTGAAAAAGTCTAAATCGTTCTCTCCACCAAGCACTGCACTTTTGCAGGCTTTCACCATTTCGGGTTGAAAGGATTGTAATTCAGAAAGGAACTTTTTAGCGGGAAATAAAAACATACCACTGTTCCAATGGTAGTCACCTGCTTCCACATACGTCTGTGCCGTTGCAAGGTCAGGTTTTTCAACAAACTTACTTATTTCAAAAATACCTTCGGCTAATTCTTTGCCTGATTGAATGTATCCAAAACCTGTTTCAGGCCCGTCTGGCTTTATGCCGAAAGTGACCAATTTACCATCCAATGCAGCACGCGCACCCGTTATTACGGCCGCCGCAAAGGCGTCAATTTTTTTAATGTTGTGATCAGCCGGTAATACCAGAAGCAAAGTTTCCGGGTCGACCTGAGCTTTCATGGCTAGTTCTGCCGCAACGGCAATAGCGGGTGCTGTATTCCGCCCCTCGGGTTCCAGAACGATTGTAGCTCCTACGATATTCTGTTGGCGCACCTGCTCAGCCACCAGAAACCTGTGAGCCTCCGATGCAACAATAATCGGCGGCTCTACATCGAGTTCGCCAATACGGTCGAGAGTTGCTTGAAACAAAGAGTGTCCTCCTAGCAAGTCCAGAAACTGCTTAGGAAAGGTTGTCCGTGATAACGGCCATAGACGTGTGCCCGAACCACCAGATAAAACGACCGGGACTATTTTCATAGTGACTACCTTTTATAATTATCCTCTAAACGACTCCAACAGTAACATCTTTATACCGACTGGATAGTTAAGCAGGTAACGTTTCCAGAGTCTTCCCGGCTCGCGCATTAGGCGATAAAACCATTCCAACCCGGACTTTTGCATCCAGTCCGGTGCGCGTCGTCCGCTTGGTGAAAGTATTTCAAAGGTTCCACCTATGCCAATGATGACGATTTCAGGTAATAATCTGCGCAACTTCTTTGCCAATTGGTCTTGCTTTGGAACCCCCAGAGCGAGAAACACAACTTTCACCTGCTGTTGCTCTAGTTCTTGAACGAATAGATTGGTTTGTTCGTCACTTAGATCCACTATGCCGGTAAACAAAAATTTACATTGTGATTCGGCACCATCGTATTGTTTGATCGTGGTGAGTGGGTCGACGCCTCCGATAACAGCGTACGGCGCAATCGGATCGTCATTGTTCAGTAGAGCCTTAACCAGGTCTACGCCAGTCGTGCGGCCCGACATTCTATGATCCGTATTCCTGTTTTTGTAATTCACTGTCCAGACGATGGGCATGCCATCAGCAACCATAAGATCAGCACTACCTATTAGCTGGCGATACTCCTCATCATCTGCTATGCGCGACAACATTTCGGTGTTGAGTGTTACTACCCAACATCCGGCATCGCGATTAATTCGGTCATTTAAAAGGTCAAGGTGATCTTGCAAACTACCTGTAGATATATCAAAACCACAAATGTTAGACGTATTAGTCATGTTCTCCTATTGCCTTCGCGCGGTTTCATGTTTCTCTCTCGCTATGAAAGAGATGATACAACCTGACTGGTGCAAACTTTTCATACGAATATTGCTGGCTGCGGGTCTAGAATGGATTATTGGCTAATATAATGGCGCGCTCGATCTCAAACAACCCGTTTATAAGCCTTAATAACGTAAATTTACAACGCAGCCACGTCCCGCGCTGCCCGACGCGTGTATTACCCCTTTTAACAGCTTTCTATCATTAGCCGGTACCTGTGTGGGAACCGGTTTGAGCTCACGCTTGGCATAGTGTACTACCATCGTAAAATATTTTTAGCGCAATGCGTTGTAGATAAACTACTTGATCTGTGCTGCCCGCCTTCTCACCGCCTCATCCCAACGACGCTCTTCTTCTTCATTATTCGGCGTGTGCGTCGGCACTTTGGCTGGCTTTCTGTCGGCATCTACCGATACCATGGTGAAGTAGCAGGTATTGGTATGCCTGATTTCTGCAGTCTCGAGATTTTCTGCAGTGACACGTATACCAATTACCAGCGATGTGTTGCCGGTATAGTTAACGGCAGCTTTAAGATGCAGCAGTTCACCAATCGCAATAGACTCCTTAAAAAGCACATTGTTAACGGCTAGCGTAACCACATAGTTACCGCAGTAGCGCATAGCGCAGGTATAAGCGACCTGATCCAGTAACTTCAGCAATTCTCCGCCGTGCATTTTCCCTCCGAAATTAGTCATTTCCGGAGTTACTAACACAGTCATGTCGGTTTGATAATCTCGCATCAGACGTTATTACTCAGTTGTATTAGTTGATCTAATTTTTGCCGGGCATCACCATCCGCCAGCACTTCGCTGGCGCGTTCTATGCCTAAGGCCAATGATGTCACCAGACCCGCCACATAGATGGCGGCACCGGCGTTCAATCTGACAATATCCAGCGCGGCACTCGGCTGGTTATCCAACACAGACACTATCATATCCTTACTCTGCGCCACGCCGTCCACCACAATCTCTGACAAATCCGCCAGTTTGAAACCGTATTCAGCCGGATCAATCACGCGACTATTTATCGATCCATTTTTGAGCTCTACGCATTGGGTTTTGGCGCTAATACTTATCTCATCCAGTCCGTCATATGAATTCACCACCATGACATGGTTACTGCCAAGCGCATGCAAAACCTCCGCAGCTGGCTGTAGCCAATCGGCAGAATACACTCCTAACAGCTGATTGGTAGCACCCGCCGGATTAGTAAGCGGGCCGAGAATATTGAATATGGTACGCAAGCCCATTTCTTTGCGCGCGGTAATAGCATGCTTCATGGCGGGATGATGGTTCACCGCAAACATAAAACCGATATTTATTTTCTCGACGCATGCAGCGACCTGCTCAGCGCTCAAACTCAAGTTAACACCCAGCGCTTCTAATACATCAGCGCTTCCCGAACTACTCGAGACCGACCGGTTACCATGCTTGGCAACTGTCGCGCCAGCCGCCGCGGTCACGATAGCGCTTGCGGTAGAGACATTGAAAGTTTGATGACCATCCCCACCGGTACCAACGATGTCTACGGCACTGTCGGCGTTAACATTAACGCCGTCTGACAATTCACGCATCACCTTGGTGGCACCGAGTACTTCTTCGACCGTTTCGCCTTTCATGCGCAAGCCGATCAACAGACCGGCAATTTGAGCATCGGTTGCCGCGCCGGTCATCACCTGGCGCATCACCGCTTCCATCTGCCCGGTTTCCAAATCATTACCATTAACAACATGGCTTATTGCTGCTTGAATTTCCATGCTTGAACTATTGCTCCAAAAAGTTTCTTAACAAATCATGACCGTGCTCGGTCAGGATCGACTCGGGATGAAATTGCACTCCCTCCTGTTGATATTCGATGTGCCGCACCCCCATGATCTCGTCCATATTGCCTTGACCGTCTTCGGTCCACGCGGTCAACTCCAGACAATCAGGCAGGGAGTCTTTTTCGATCACCAGCGAATGATAGCGAGTCGCGGTAAATGGATTATTGAGGCCCTTGAACACACCCTTGCCGGTGTGATGAATCATTGACGTTTTACCGTGCATAATCTGGCCAGCACGACCGACGGTACCGCCATACACCTGGCCAAGGCTTTGATGCCCAAGACATACGCCGAGCAAGGGCGTTTTCCCTGCGAATTCCTTTATGACGTCAATTGATACGCCGGCCTGATCCGGTGTACACGGCCCCGGCGATACCAGAATATATTCCGGCGCCAACTGCATAATCTCCGCGACGCTAATTTCATCATTGCGATACACCTGCACTTCCTGCTCTAGTTCACGCAAGTATTGAACCAGGTTGTAGGTAAACGAGTCGTAGTTATCGAGCATCAAAAGCACAATCTATATCCCTTCATAGTCGCCTGATCACACATCACTTGCTGCCGCTACTTGCCATCTTGACAGCGGTCATTATCGCACGCGCTTTATTCATTGATTCCTGCCACTCAGCCTCGGGTTCAGAATCATAGACAATACCAGCGCCGGCCTGAACATGTAGCATATCATCCTTGATAACCGCGGCACGGATTGCGATTGCAGTGTCCATGTCTCCGTCAAACCCGAGGTAACCTACAGCACCCGAATAAATACCGCGTTTAACCGGCTCCAGCTCAGCGATAACCTCCATCGCGCGGATTTTAGGCGCACCACTAACCGTACCGGCCGGAAAACACGCGCGCAAAACGTCTATCGCCGAGGTATTTTCGCTAAGCTTGCCTTCAACATTTGAAACGATATGCATAACATGGGAATAGCGTTCGATCCCCATCTCTTCCGTTAAGGTCACGCTGCCAGTCTGACTGACCCGGCCAATATCATTACGACCCAAGTCAATTAGCATAAGGTGTTCGGCACGCTCCTTCGGGTCAGCCAGCAGTTCTTTTTCAAGGGCGAGATCTTGAGCTTGATCTTTACCACGTGGACGGGTGCCCGCGATGGGTCGCACTGTAACATTACCAGCCTGGGCCCGCACCAATATTTCAGGCGACGAGCCAACCACACTGAAGTCGGCAAATTGCAAATAAAACATATACGGCGACGGGTTTAAAGTACGCAAGGCCCGATACAGATCAATACTGCGCGCCGTGAAAGGTATCGACAATCTTTGCGAAAGAACTACCTGCATAATATCGCCGGCCGCAATATAATTTCGCGCTTTGGAAACAGCATCTTTAAAGCCGGGCTCGGTGAAACCCGAGGTAAATTCATGCGCATGCTCGCCGCCTACCGCACCCGACATCCGTAACTCATCAAGCGGTTGGTGAAGGGCATGTTGCAATTCATCCAGCCTTGCCTGGCCGCGCTGACGCTGATCTGCATCAACATGAACGATGAGCAGCAGTTTGCCGGACAGGCTATCAAACACAACCAACTCCTCAGATAACATCAAACAAATATCAGGCGTACCAAGGGGATCAGGTTTGTTTTGCTGCAAACGCTGCTCTACATATGCGACCGTCTCATAACCGAAATATCCCACCAGGCCACCGCTAAACCCGGGAATATCGTCCGCATAATCTATTTCATAGGCAGCTTGCATTTGCTCTACCCACGCTAGCGGATCTTCGATATCGAACGATTCATGCAATTGCCCGCAAAGATGCACTTCAATCGTATGCCCGGTAATCTTGAACACGGTTTTACAGGGCAAGCCGATAATAGAATACCGACCCCACCTCTCTCCGCCTTCCACAGACTCGAACAGATACGAATTTGCTTGCTTGGCCAACTTTAGATAAGTCGAGAGTGGCGTATCCAGATCCGCTAGCACTTCGCGCACCAGCGCAATACGGCGTACCGACTTCGGCACCTCATAGGATGGCGGAACTAACGAAGGTGATTTCATTTTTTAATCTTTGGGTGAGCTACGGGTTTAGTGCAAAAAATTCAAAACCACAACATTTTTTGGGTAACCATACCGCGCTCACGCAGCGGCGAGTGCCTGACGCATTTCATTTATAATCGAATCATAGCCATTTGCATCAGTATCCTTGTGCCCGCCAAAAATACCTGAGCCGGCTACAAACATATCAGCCCCGGCTTGTTTGATTTCTGCGATATTGCCTACTTTTACGCCACCATCAATTTCCAACCGGATATCCCGACCCGAATCATCGATCATTCGGCGTGCCCGAGCGAGTTTGTCCAGAGTCGCTGGAATGAACTTTTGCCCGCCAAATCCGGGATTCACCGACATCAGCAAGATTATATCGACCTTATCCATGACGTAATCCAAATGACTTAGCGGCGTCGCCGGGTTAAATACCAATCCCGCCTTACAACCATGCTCGCGGATCAATCCGAGGGTCCGGTCAACATGCGGTGATGCTTCTGGATGGAAGGTAATGTAGCTGGCCCCAGCCGCAGCAAACTCGGGCACAATCGCATCAACCGGTGTCACCATAAGATGCACATCGATATCCGCCGTGACGCCGTGTTTGCGTAATGCTTCGCAGACCAATGGGCCAATTGTGAGATTGGGCACGTAGTGATTATCCATGACGTCGAAATGTACAACATCTGCTCCGGACTTGATGACATTGTCGACTTCTTCGCCGAGCCGGGCGAAATCAGCAGATAAAATAGAAGGAGCAATAAGGTCTTTCTGTGCCATGACGAAATCCATTGAAATGAAGATATAAAGATACCTGATGTGAGCTGATATCGCCATCATGTAACGCGGCTTCTCAGTCAGGCACGAGTTCGCAACACAACCGTCATTTTGAACTTGCATTACTTGATTTATTCGGCGCGAGCACTACAATGCTGCCAACCCAACGAGACCACAAGAAATCATGCTACGCCGGCGTTTATATCAATATACCGCTAACAAGCCCGTTCGAATGATTTATTCTAACGGTGTTCCTTATCTGGAGCGTTATTACGTCTGCAGCATCGGTACAATCCAGGTTTATTTGCATCGTTTCGTGAATGGTGACGGCGACCGCTCTCTGCATGATCATCCGTGGAAAAGAAGTATAGCGGTGTGCTTGTGCGGCGGCTACCTGGAGCACCGGATCAAATGGTTTAATCCTGAAACCGCATTCGACATTGCAGAGAAAAATCTTCGCCCCGGAAAGATAAACATCATCAAAGCTGCCACCTTTCACCAGATCATCAAAACCAAGCCGGAAACATGGACCATGTTCATACATGGTAAAAAAATTAAACCGTGGGGGTTTATCAACAAAACGACCATACGGGATGAATCCGGCACCGAGAAATTGGTCTCACATTACCTCGCCGATGAAGATACGGATTCTCATAAAAACTGGTGGCTTGATGCGCCACTTGGAAAAGATAGCGCGCGCGCAGAATTACGCGGCCCATCAAACGTTGGTTAGTCGGCGACTTTGGTGGCCAAGGCCACCGTGTAGTTAGCACCCTGCTTGAGTTTTTTGTAGTTACCAAATACTTCGGCGAGATTTCGTTTCATATATTGGCGCAAGCCATTAATCGTCACCACATAAAAACGCCCGCCTGGTGCTAACAATCTATACGCGTCGTGCAAATAAAGCGTCAACATTTCCTTACCCACTTTGGCCGGAATATTCGAAGCGATTAAATTCCATGCAGATGCTTCCGTGACTGCGTCGAAACCGTTGCTTAGCATTGCTTTGGCATTGCCAAGCTCCTGCAGCCCGATATTTTTATTACTGTATTCGACCGCGACGAAATCTTTATCCAGCAACACGGTCTTGCCGGCAGGCGCTTCGGACGCCATGACAACACCGATGGGACCATAGCCGCAGCCGAGATCCAGACAATTGTCATCTTGTTGTATTTCCATAAGATTGAGTAACAAACGAGTTCCAGCGTCAATTTCGCGTGGCGAGAAAAGTCCCCAGGTAGAAACAAAGTTATACTGATTGTTGCGCAGATCAGCGCTGAAGCTAATATCTTTCCTGAGCTTTTGCAGTAGGTCCGGGTCAGTCAACACTACCGCCAAGTTTTGCAAACATATCGAGCGCTTTTTCATGGAGCTTTCCAAGATCGGAGCCAAGATAATTGAAATGCCCCATTTTGCGCCCGCGCCGGGCTTCGGCTTTGTTATAAAGATGTAAATGAATATTACGATCCACTTCCAACATATCCCAGTTGGGCACACGTTTTTTCCATAAGTTACCCAATAAATTCACCATCACTACCGGGGATTTTAACTTGGTACTACCCAGCTCCTGGTCGGTAATGATGCGTACTTGCTGCTCAAACTGTGAAGTCACCGTTGCATCTTGCGTATAGTGACCACTGTTGTGGGTTCGTGGCGCAATCTCATTCACGAGTAATCGACCTTTCTTGGTGATGAAAAACTCAACCCCCATAATGCCGATAAAATCCAAGCCATTAGCCAACGCAATGGCCGCTCGCTCAGCCTGTTCCCGCATGTCATCATCAATATCAGCGGGCACGCTGGAGGTGTGCAACACCCCTTTTTTATGCAAGTTTTCCGCGATAGGAAAACAAACAATTTCTCCTTTTAGACTTCGACCAAGGATCACTGAAACTTCTTTTGCCAGGTCGATCTTTTCTTCAAGAATACATTCAGCTTTATCAAGATGCTCATACGCTGCATCCAGATCATCCGGCACCATCACGACCGCCTGCCCCTTCCCATCATAGCCAAGCTCCGTGATTTTCAGGATGGCCGGGAACTTCATCGTGGTGCGTGCGTCATCCAGATCTTTTTGTGACCGAATGACTTGAAACTGCGCAGTGTTAAGACCCTGATCCAGAATCATGGTTTTTTCAACAATACGATTCTGGGTTAAACGGAAACACTCCGAGGACGGATACACCGGACAAAACTTCTTCAAATAGTCAATGCTATCTGCTGGCACATTTTCAAACTCTACGGTAACGACAGAACACTCAACCCCGAGTTCGCGCAAGCCATCCTGATCGTCATAGGGCAATTGAATATGCTGATCTGCAAGCGCCCCCGCCGGAGAATCCGGATCAGGCTCTAACACGACTACCCGGTACCCCATTTCATGCGCTGCCTCGGTAAACATTAAGCCGAGTTGCCCACCGCCCAGAACGCCTAAGGTGCTTTTACTGTCACTCATTGATTTGCTTTCTTATTGTTTTATTATTTTGGTGGAAGTTTCGAATGCTTCGCCTGGTCGTGCTGCTCTTGTCTAAACTGCGTTAACTGTGCAGCCAGATTTTTGTCGTGCGCCGCCAAAACGCTAACCGCAAACAAAGCGGCATTGGCAGCGCCGGCCTCACCGATGGCAAAGGTCGCGACCGGTATACCTTTTGGCATTTGGACAATCGAGAGCAAGGAATCATTACCTTTTAAGTAGCGCGACGGAACCGGTACACCCAAGACCGGCAATTCGGTTTTGGCCGCCAACATACCCGGCAAATGTGCCGCGCCACCAGCCCCGGCGATAATGCAACGTAATCCTCGATCCACTGCAGTTGCTGCATATTCAAATAACTCATCCGGGGTGCGGTGTGCCGATACCACTTTGGCTTCGTGACTCACCCCGAAACGCTCCAGGATTTTTACCGCGTGCTCCATAACCGGCCAATCGCTGCTGCTACCCATCACCACGCCAACAAGCGCTTGCTGCATGACATTGCCTTTAGGACATAAGAAAGCGGCGTAGAATAACACAAATTCCCCGTAAAGATGGAACCCGCTGCGCTTCTGATATAGGATTTACACTAATAAATAGCGACCTCATCGGCTGCTATTTCAGTCAGTCAGAAGAACCCAACCAACAAGGAAAGTAAAGTCGTGACCGCAACAGAGATCAGTTCGCTGGAAAAAATTTATAGTGGCAAAGTCCGCGATATCTACGCGATCGACGACCAGTTGCTGTTAATGCTTGCGAGTGACCGGTTGTCGGCATTCGATGTCATTCTGCCGACCCCCATACCGGGCAAAGGCGAGATACTGACGAGAATCTCGAACTTTTGGTTCGACCAATTTCGCGATATTTTACCCAATCACCTAACCGCACATACGCCCGATGAGTATATTAGCAATGCGGATGAACTGGCTTATGCCCGGAATCGAAGTGTTATCGTCAAACGTCTTAAACCTCTGCCGGTTGAAGCAATTGTCAGAGGCTATTTGATCGGTAGTGGTTGGAAAGATTATGCGAACAATCAAAGCGTTTGCGGTATTGACCTACCCGCTGGTCTTCAGTTAGCGGATCAGCTACCTGAAGTCATCTACACCCCTTCTACCAAAGCCGCGGTCGGCAACCATGATATTAATATCGACTTCGCCGAGACCGAGAATATAATTGGCACCGAATTAGCAAACCAGATACGCGATGCCAGCATCGAAATATATCGCCAAGCTGCTCGCTACGCCCTGCAAAGAGGCATCATTATTGCGGATACCAAGTTTGAATTCGGCTTGGACGAAAACGATGCCTTACATTTGATGGACGAAGTACTAACCCCAGACTCTTCGCGCTTCTGGCCAATCGAAAACTATCAACCTGGTACCTCGCCGTTCTCGTATGACAAACAGTACATCAGGGATTATCTCGAAACTCTGGATTGGGACAAAACCCACCCGGGGCCGGAAATTCCTGCCAAAATCATAGAGAAAACCCAGCAAAACTACCAAACTGTTGTGCAAAAACTCACCGCGTAACTTTGTAAACTGTTGTTTTAATTAACAATTATAAACACGTGTCTCAAACGACAATCGGTCGTCATCCGGCTTTACTTCTGTTGTATATTAAGCGCTCTTATAACAATTAATAGATGAGGAGTTGGACATGGATATTACGAGCCTTTTGATGTCTCTCGTTCCAGGGATTTTAGGCGGTAACATTGCCGGTGCCCTTATGAAGAAGTATAGCCTTGGTTTACTTGGCAACAGCATCGCTGGCGTAGCCGGCGGCGGCATTGGCGGTTCATTAATCGGTAACGCGATTGGCGGCACAGTTGGTAATATTGCCGGCGGTGGTGTTGGTGGTGCCGTACTAATGGTTGTCATAGGACTGATCAAGAAAGCAATGGCTAAAGCCTAAGTTTTACTGAGCAATCTTAAAGCCCGGGCGACGAAAGTGGTCCGGGCTTTTTTATTGCCTGACGTATGATCCAACGGTTGCTATGATCGGCCAATGACACGCCTCAAAAAACGCTTTGGACAACACTTTTTGCATGACCAAAATGTGCTCGCCAATATTACCCAAAACATCGCCCCGACGCCTGATGACTTCCTAATCGAAATAGGCCCCGGGGGCGGTGCATTAACCACACATTTGTTACCCCGTCTTTCCACATTAACAGTGGTAGAGTTAGATCGTGATCTGATCGGCGGCTTACAAAAAATTTCTGCACAACAAGACACACCGATCGATATTATAAACGCAGACATATTATCGCTCGATCTCGGTCAGCTAACGCAATCCAATCAACGCCGCGCGCGACTGGTCGGGAATCTACCTTACAATATTTCTACGCCAATCATATTTGCTTGTCTGGCGGTCGCGCGGCAGATTAAGGATATGCATTTTCTAATGCAAAATGAGGTGGTCAATCGCTTGGCAGCTAGGCCCGGAAGCAAGATTTACGGCCGCCTCAGCGTCATGGTGCAATATGCCTGCCAGGCGGAAAAATTATTCGAGGTTTCGCCAAATTCCTTTACCCCGCCACCAAAAGTTAACTCCGCCCTGGTTCGATTAACCCCATATGTCCAACCACCCTATCCCGCAGATAACGAAAGTGATTTAAATACTGTTGTACGCAGTGCGTTTTCACAACGACGAAAAACGATCACCAACAGCCTTAGAAAATTAATAAATGCAACCGAAATAACCGAACTAAACATTGATCCCAAGTCTCGTCCTGAACAATTATCGGTTGAACAATTCGTGCGACTCAGTAACCATGTCAGTAGCCAAAACTAATGCTGTAGTAATAACCATGACTCCAAGCGATCACTTAGCCCCACCGCAAATCAGAATCGGCGTAAAAACCGCCTATCTGGATTCTGAATCGAACCCTAATAAGGAACGCTACGTGTTTGCCTATACTGTAACCATAGAAAATCTCGGTGACACCAGCACTCAACTTATCAATCGACATTGGATCATTATTGATGGCAACGGCAAGGAACAAGAAGTCAAAGGTGAAGGTGTGGTTGGCGAGCAACCGGTAATCAACCCTGGCACCGGCTATCAGTACACCAGCGGGACAATGCTCGAAACACCAGTGGGTATTATGCAAGGCTCCTATGAGATGCGTGATGCAGACGGGCATATGTTTAATGCCGAAATTAAACCCTTTACTTTGGCGATTCCCAGAGTCCTCCACTAAACCATGTCAACTTATGCTATTGGGGACCTGCAAGGGTGTTATAAGCAATTTAGACAACTGCTCGATAAAATAAAATTTGACCCCGAAAAAGATAAACTATGGCTTACCGGAGATTTAGTTAATCGCGGGCCAAAATCTCTAAAAACGCTTCGGTATGTTAAAGACCTCGGTGACGCAGTCATTACCGTCCTTGGCAATCATGATTTACACTTAATCGCTGCGTACGCTCTGCCGAATGCATACCCGGCGAGTGACGATCTACAGCGCATTATTGATGCCCCGGATGCTGATGAATTAATCCACTGGCTTAGACAGCAACCACTCATTCACTACGACGAAAAGATCAAAACTGCATTGGTACATGCCGGCATATCTCCCCAATGGTCTATTGCAGACGCCTTAACATTTGCCAGGGAATTCGAATCGGTATTAAAAAGAAATGATTACCACATATTTTTACCCGCCATGTATGGTGATCTTCCCACTAAATGGGCTGATCATCTCGAGGGTGCAGAGCGGCTTAACTTTGTCGTTAATGCTTTTACCCGCATGCGTTTTTGCGATAAAAATGGTCAGCTGACCTTTACCGAAAAAAACAACCCGAGCAAAGCACCGGATGGTCTATTGCCCTGGTTTAAAGTACCAAAGAGGAAAAATCGCGATGTGCGTATAGTTTTCGGGCATTGGTCTACGCTAGGATATTTAAACGAAGATAATTTGCTGGCGCTCGACACCGGGTGTGTGTGGGGTGGCGAACTTACGGCCGTTAAAATCGCTAAAAAGAAAACCGAACGTACTTGCATAGCCTGTGAAACAGCATCTTAAACACTTACCTTTAAAGACGTATGCCGACAATTGAAACCAGTCAGGAAATAGATACACCCGAAGGTATTGCCATTAGTGTTTCTATGGCAGGCCCGTTAACACGTGGTTTTGCCTGGTGTATCGACACCATGATTTTCAGCATTGCGATCGTAATTTTGAATATGATTTTTTCGATGATGGCAGAATTTGGTCAAGGTATTCTGCTAATCCTGACCTTTTTCTTATACTGGTTTTATCCGGTGGTTTTTGAGGTGTTAAATCATGGCACCACCCCTGGCAAAAAAGCCATGGGACTTAAGGTACTGCATGTTGATGGTACGCCCATCGGTTGGGCGGCCTCGATAAACAGAAATTTGTTACGAGTCGTCGACTTCCTGCCGTTTATGTATGGCACTGGTTTAGTAGCAATGCTATTGAACAAAAAATTTCAACGCTTGGGAGATATAGTTGCCGGCACTCTGGTAGTTTACGAACGCCGCTCGAAAGAGCTACCGGAAACCGACGATATTCCGCCAACTCCGCCAAAGCATCCTTTAACGATAGAGGAACAACGCGCCATTCTTGGTTTTGCCGAACGCTCTAAGGCAATTAGCACAGAGCGTCGTGAGGAGCTAGCAAGAATGACCGGGGCCTTGGTCCAAAACCAGGACTCCGCCACGCAACACCTACTCGGCATCGCCAACTGGATCAAGGGTAGAAACACATGAGGCAGCAACAATTTGTTGAACGTCATAGTGTGGAATGGGAGCAATTTACCCAATGGCTAGAATTGCAAGAAATGTCGCAATCCGAGCTGAAAAAAATACAACACAAACCCGAATTTGAGTGGCGCAATTCCTACGACTTTCCGGCACGCTACCGACAACTTTGTCAACATTTAGCGTTGGCCAGGAGCCGCCAATATAGTCAACCACTGCTTGAGAAACTCGACAACCTGGTTTTGCAAGGGCACCAAAGGTTTTATAAACCTAAGTCTAATCTAAAGGACAAATTCTTATCATTACTAATGGTAAAACTACCCCAAACAGTGCGCCAGGAATGGCGGCTGATGCTGGTTTCGTCTTTACTATTCATGGGAACTTTTATTGCCATGATCCTGGCCATCCAGATAAATCCCGATATCGTTTACAGCGTCATTAGCCCATACGAAATCCAGAAAATGGAAGCCATGTATGAGCCACAACGCCACGCCCGAGTCGGTGAAGCAAGAGATGCCGATAGCGACGTAATGATGTTTGGCTTTTATATC
>CAZUMV010000040.1:0-15300 GCA_964621435.1 uncultured Thiotrichales bacterium
TTTTTATCGCTGGCCGTGGCCGGCGCGCCGCACTTTTTTAGCTTACCTGTTTGGGTAGCTGCATTCTTCATCGGCACGCTCGCGACGAAATTCTTGTTGGTCAAACATGCACAAGACAGATTCGGGGACTTGTTACCCAAATTACTCGCTATTCCGGCGCTTGGACTCATCTATCTTCAGTTCAATACACTACTTGGGCTCGAAGCCAGCATTTCACTGTTAGTGGTGATGCTGGGCATGAAAATACTGGAACTAAAAAATTATCGTGACGCCATGTTATGTTTGTTTTTAGGTTATTTCGTCGTCGTAACTGTTTTTCTATTTCATCAAGAACTCATCACGCTACCGTATTTAATTGTTACCGCCCTGTTACAGATACTTGCTTTAACAAAGTTAAACGATATTACTGGCACGCAGCCTACCAAGCTACAGTTCAAAACAACGTTAAAACTAAGCCTCTTTTCGGTACCGGTTATGGCAATAATGTTTGTTTTATTTCCCCGACTAGACTCACCATTATGGTCGTTACCCGGAAATAACCAACAGTCTCGTACGGGCATGAGTGAGTCAATGATGCCAGGACAATTCTCCAAACTAATCAATTCCACAGAACCGGTGTTCCGCGCTTCCTTCAACAACGAGCCACCAAGCAAAGAAAAATTATATTGGCGTGGACCGGTATTAACAGAGTTCGATGGCAATCGCTGGTCTCGTCGCCCCGAACGAGCGAGTAGTTATGAACCTTCGATATCGCTAGTTGGGAAACCAACCATATATCGGGTTACGCTAGAGCCGCAAAAAAACAATAAGTGGTTATTTCCACTAGATATGCCATTCAATCTTGATAGAGGCATACGGGTTAATCGCGATGGCGAGACCCGATCATTAGACTGGATCAATAAAACCACAATATATGAATTTAATTCTGCCCTTGAATACCAATTAAATAAAACCTCTAACACCAACGAGCTACTTGAAGCGTTGCGACTGCCAAAAAGAAGTTCTCCGAAAACAAAAAAATTAGCCAAAGAAATTTTCAAAAGCGTAGGTAACAACAAGACCGAATTTGTCGATCGGGTAATGATGCGGTTCAACACCGAACCATACTCGTATACGCTGGAACCAACCCGCCTTTCTTCTGACTACATCGATAGTTTTATGTTTGATACCAAAGAAGGTTTCTGCGAACATTTTTCGAGTAGTTTTGTAGTCATGATGCGAGCTGTCGGTATCCCGGCACGCGTCGTCACCGGTTATCAGGGGGGAGAATACAACACTCAAGCAGACTATATCCTGGTCAGGCAATCTGACGCACATGCCTGGGCCGAAGTATGGCTATCAGGACAAGGCTGGGTCCGCAAAGACCCTACCAGCATGGTCGCTCCGGAACGGGTCAATCAAGGTATTGATTCGGCGTTTGCTGGCAGCAATTTGTTACCAAACACGATACGTTTTAGCTTTCTTAAGAAAATGAGTATGAAGTGGGATACTTTGAATTACTACTGGTCAAGCTGGGTAGTCTCGTATAACAGCTCGATGCGCGCAGAACTCTTTGCCAGCCTAAAACAATTCATCTCGACCCTGGGCAAGAACTTGGCGCTATCTTTGACTGTGCTGTCAGGCGCTGTGTTGCTCTGGTTGCTGGCACAATACTTCTGGCGGCGTCACAACTCACCTCAACATCGCGCCGTAAAAATACTGCAGGAACTAATAAATCGAAACCAGCAAAAATATGACCTGGAAAAACTATCTAGTGACACTACATTACAATATGCCAGAAAATTAACCCTCGCCAGTCCGGGCAACGCAGACTTAATCAGACAGATATTTTCCAGTTACAACAATATCTACTATGGTAGTAATGATGATGATGAAAGCTTTCTGGAATTCAAACAACTGACAAAAGCGTTTTTGCGCGCTTAACCGAGTTCTGCGGGTGGCGGCGCCAAAAAATTCATTTTTCGGGATTCTTCACTCTGGGCGGAAAAAACTTGGCTAAGTCCAGATTCGGGCAGAAATTGATCTAGCGTTAACGACTCTAAAAAGCAATACAAGCTCTCGCTCAACTCAGACCATAACACTAACTCGGGAGACGGAACCTGCAGATCATCCATAGCTACTGACTGCCCGACATTTTCGTCCATCGCGAGATATATTTCAGCGATCGTTATTTTATGGGGTAATCTTGTCAGGCGATATCCCCCGCCCGGACCGCGCACGCCTCGGACCAAGCCTGAACGACGTAATCTGGCGAATAGCTGCTCCAAATATGACAGTGAAATACTCCGAGCTAGTGTTAATTCAGACAATGTGACCGGTTGACCTCCGCGGTGAAGTGCTAAATCAAGCATCGCGGTTACCGCATAGCGACCCTTAGCGGTTAATTTCATTAATTAATCCATTAATTTCTTTATTCTTTGTTTATACAAGAACCATACAAATAGAGCAAGAAGTACCTCAATATCGGCAAATATAGGCACGCACATGAATGCGGTAAGAATATCTAAAAAACGATCCGCTGATAACGAAGTGGCTAGAATCTAAGCGCCTATAAACTCGACCACGTGACATCCAAAAAGGAATGACCTTGACGCTGGCAATATCTCAGCCACTTGAATAGAAAACGATTTAAACGCCAGCGACAATATAACGCAGTGTCGGTAACGCCACTGTCCACGAATAGTTTTTTACCAGAGACCTTACACTTTCTACTAAGCACTTCAGCTTGTTGTGCGTCTCGGTAAATCCTGATAATGAGATCCGGACGATTTTCATTATCACCAAACCGGTACGTCAACTTTATGGTAGTGGTATGAGGTGTGGATTCCAGCAACTGCAAATACAAATTTTGCGCCTTGCCGATACCGATAGATACCGCCTGTGCCGGAGCCTCTGGAAATTCGCCGCATAATACTCTAAGCATTAAGTAGTTTTGCTCATACATATCCATAAGCGCCGTAAACGTCATTGGCGCGGCGTGAACTGGTTCTCTTTTTAATTTGTCTTGCAAATACATTTCTCAAGCATAGCATGTGATGTGCTATTTTTAACGAATGCCATTCACGAATTCCAAACCATTATTATGAAAATTGACAGCAAGCCGTTTAGCGATCAAAAGCCCGGAACATCAGGTTTGCGCAAAGCCGTTACGGTTTTTCAACAATCACATTATCTAGAGAATTTCGCGCAATCAGTATTTGATTCCCTACCCAATATTAGTGGTGCGAGCCTGGCTTTAGGTGGCGACGGCAGGTTTTATAACGACACTGCTATTCACACAATCTTGCGCATGTGCAAAGCAAATGGTGTTGCTCATGTAATGGTTGGAAAAAATGGCATATTGTCCACACCCGCCGCTTCACATGTTATTCGACACCATCAACTAGACGGCGCCCTAATATTGTCCGCCTCGCATAACCCCGGCGGTCCGGACGGCGATTTTGGTATTAAATTTAATGTCGCCAATGGTGGCCCGGCACCCGAGTCGCTTACCGATAATATTTATGCCAAGTCAAAGTCGATTAGCAGCTATAGCATAGCCGACCCATTCGATATTGATTTGGGTAAAGCTGGAATCACCACTTCCGGGCAATTCAAGATCACTGTTTTCGATACTGTCGACGACTACGTGGAATTGCTGGAGAGTCTGTTTGATTTTGACTTGATTGCAGACCACCTTGAGAAAAGTCAGTTAAGCATTGCCTTTGACGCTATGCATGCTGTTACCGGCCCGTATGCGCAGGCACTATTCAAGAAACTACCCGCGGCTGAACCACATTTAATAATGAACGCTACACCACTACCGGATTTTGGCGGCGGACATCCTGACCCAAGTTTGATACACGCCAAGGAGCTAGCCGAACTGGTGATGGCCAAAGGTAACCCTGCATTTGGCGCAGCTTCCGATGGCGATGGTGATCGTAATATGATCGTTGGAGAAGATTGCTTCGTAATGCCCAGCGACAGCCTGGCGATTTTAGCCGCCAATGCCACTTTGGTCCCGGCTTATCGCGATGGTATTGACGGCGTAGCACGATCAATGCCAACCAGCAGTGCGGTCGACCGGGTCGCAAAAAAATTAAACATTCCATGCTATGAAACACCAACCGGCTGGAAGTTTTTCGGCAATCTGCTCGATGCCGGGAAAATTACTTTATGCGGGGAAGAAAGTTTTGGCACCAGCTCTAATCATGTGCGCGAAAAAGATGGCTTATGGGCAGTTATGTTTTGGCTCAATTTGCTGGCAGCCAAACGCACCAGCGTTAAAGACATTGTCCAGCAGCATTGGCAAGAGTTCGGTCGCAATGCCTATTTGCGACACGACTATGAAACCATTGACACCAATGCTGCAAATGCGGTTATGGAATCTCTTGTCAATAAGCTGAAAAGCTTAAAGGGTAAAACAATTGCTTCGCGGACCGTTGAAAATGCCGATGAGTTCACCTACCAAGACCCCGTTGACAACTCGATTAGTGAGCATCAAGGGATCAGAATTTTACTCGAAAATGGCAGTAGAATTATTTATCGCTTATCCGGAACGGGCACTCAAGGTGCGACTCTAAGAGTCTATTTGGAAGCTTTTACCAATGATCCTGACAAGATCAAACAAAGCAACCAAGTGCTTGTGCAGGATCTCGCAACGGCCTCCCAAGAAATCGCGCAGATTGAAAAATTGACCGGTAGAGACCGGCCTTCAGTTATTACTTAAGCAGATTCACCTAATGACAACACGAGGGCACGCAACTGCCGGTGCTTTTCGTGTGCCAGCGCATCCGAGGCCACCAGAATCGTTCTTTTACGTCCGCCAACAACATCCCGAACGGAGAGCATCACCAGATGCCTAAAAACCTTACAATCTTGTTGCACTGCCTTAAACCGAATACCACTACGTAACGTCAATATCCACGCACGCTCGGCGTAATTACTACGCAGCGCCACCACGGCATTGGTCGATAATAACGCCAAGCCTTGTAGCGTAATATAACTCACGTAAAGCAAGCAGATCATCAATGTGACTTTTATCAAGACAGGGCTTTGCAATACCCACAAAGCAACCAATGCTAAAAGCGTTATTGCAATAGTAAGCCCGATCAAAACCCGGGAAGGTACAAATTCGAACTCTCGATCAAAACTACTATTTATTTGCTGCATTGGTTTTTACTTTACCCGACGCTTGCCACCAGAATAGCACCATGTGTCGCTGCCACCTTGAAAATTAATTGAGTCTAACTGGATTACCCCCGCAATAGGCTGCCAAAAACAGAACGATTGATAATTCCTGTGAGAACCGTGAGTCGCGCATTTATTTAGGGATTATCGCCTTACAGTGATGAAATAAACCTGATGTCGCAAAGTAAACATCTAAATCCGGTAGCTCTGTGAAATAATACAGCTTCCAGAGCAATTACGACGAGAACGTTTATATGCAGAGGCTTTTTGCAATCCTTATTTCGATCCTGCCTCACCATTTTATTTCGCGTGGACTGTTTTTTCTCAGCCGCATCCAGGCACCGTGGTTGCAGAAACTCCTGATTCGGTTTTACAGCAGAGCTTTTGACATTGATCTTGGCGCTGCGGTTTTACAAGATCTCTCTCAATACAAAACCTTGAATCAATTTTTTACCAGAGAACTCAAACCCGAAGCACGCGTAATTGATCAGTCAAATGACGGTTTTGTTTCTCCGGTAGATGGACGGGTAAGCCAATGCGGCGAAATCGATAGCCGACTGATTCTCCAGGCAAAAGGTCGGGAATACAGTGTCGCTGCGCTACTTGGTGAAAGTTATGATCCGGTTTTTGACCACGGCGCCTTTGCAACGCTTTATCTATCCCCGAAAGACTATCACCGCATCCATATGCCGATCGATGGCACTTTACTTGAAATGACTTACATCCCGGGGCGCTTGTTTAGCGTCGCGCCTTTTTGCGTAAACAATATCGATTCCGTATTCGCCCGCAATGAGCGCGTCGTTTGTATTTTTTCGACGTCCGCCGGAAAAATTGCACTGGTATTGGTCGGCGCTATTAACGTTGCGGCGATAGAAACGGTTTGGGCCGGACTGGTGACCCCAAAAAAAGGACTGCAAAAATTCGCTATACAATACGCTAATGAAATCGCTCTGGAAAAGGGACAGGAAATGGGGCGTTTTAATATGGGATCTACGGTTATTTTAATAACGGAGAATGGCCGGGTAAATTGGCTGGAAGAATTTACCCATTCCGGAACCAAGGTATTAATGGGCCAGAAAATAGCGAATCTTGACAAACATTAGTTTACTCCCACCAGTTTAATCTGAAAACGCTAACACTTCGGCAAGCGTACGCTTTCCAAGTAACTGCATCACCAGCCTATCCAGACCCAAAGCCACCCCGGCGCAATCAGGCAACCCTGACTCTAACGCCGCTAAAAAATTGTTGTCAATTGGTACGGTAGGTAAACCAGCTGCTTTGCGCTTCTCGTTATCTAATTCAAACCGTTGTTGCTGCAATTTCGGGTCTTGTAATTCATGGTAACCATTCGCCAACTCCACGTTGCCCCAAAAAACCTCAAACCGTGCTGCGGTCCGCGGGTCAGAACTATTTATTTTAGCCAAAGCGGCGCAATCAGCGGGGTAATCAAAGATGACTGTAAGCTGGTTGGGCGGAAATTTTTGTTGCAAAAATTCTGAAAACACCAACTCTCTCCAGCCTGCCAAATCGAAATCGCCGGTTATGGACAAACCATCTTGTTCCAGACACATTCGATATTCCGCAATGCTTTCATTGAACAGGTCTATGCCGATCGATGCCATCGCCTCCGCATAAGACATCTCCAAAACAGCCAAACTTTCACCCGATTCATGCAAGCCCTGAATTAATTCAACTACTTCCAACGCTAATTTTCGATCATCAGATTTCAGGCGATACCATTCCAGCATAGTAAATTCATGGTGATGCAAATCGCCTTGTTCTTCACGACGAAATACTCGACTAATTTCATAGAGATCACCTGAACCAGCAGCTAATAATCTTTTCAGGAAGAACTCTGGAGAGGTCTGCAAATACCAATCTCGCAACTGGAATGCATGAATGTGAGGGTCGGTGACCCCAGCGCTTCCAAGTATGGGCGTCTCAACTTCCAGCACGTTATGCGCTCGAAAATAGCGGCGGATTTTTTCAATGATTTTCGCTCGATTGGCGAGCATGTCGATTTTGGCCTGCGGCCGCCAATCACTCATAATACAAAAATGTGCTTAATCTTTTACCCGCGACACATACTCGCCATTACGGGTATCAATTTTCAGTACTTCACCTTCTTCAATGAACAAAGGCACCTTTACCACTGCGCCGGTCTCGAGCGTCGCCGGCTTGCTACCACCGGACGCCGTATCGCCACGTAAACCGGGATCAGTCTGGGTGATTTTAAGCTCAACAAAATTTGGCGCCAACACCGACAATGGCGAGTCATTCCATAGCGTTACCGTACAGACATCCTGTTCTTTCAACCATAACTTCGACTCCTCTACTGCGGTATCGGCAGCAGCATATTGATCATAAGAATTAGGTTCCATAAAATGCCAAAATTCGCCATCGTTATAGAGATACTGCATCTCTATTTCCATGACATCGGCAGCCTCAATGCTCTCCCCGGATTTGAAGGTTTTATCAACCACTCGCCCATTCTTCAGGTTTCGCATTTTCACGCGGTTGAACGCCTGGCCTTTACCCGGTTTCACAAATTCATTTTCGACGATGGTATACGGATCTGAATCGAGCATAACCTTTAAGCCCGAGCGAAACTCGTTGGTGGAAAATGTAGCCATATCGATTTGGATTACGTAGTTAATGAAAGCTGATTATTCGGCAGATTGGTTTTCACTGCAACTACGGATTAAACTAATTACCGATTCATCAATTAAAACTGCTACCACGAATGCCACCGAATTGCGCAAGCCGGACCAAAATCCCGCCAAAAACACAATCAAATTTCAGTACCTGTCCGGTCATCGCAAGCATCATATCTATGCTAAACTAAAGCCCTGATTGGCACGGGATTTAAGCTCGCTTAGTGCCAATCTTCTGTACAACTTACTAGTAGTGTGAAACAGCCCAAAGTACCGAAAATTGAGTTTGCTCATAATCGATGTTATGAACCGGATTTCGTAACCCTATGAACCTATATTTGCCCGCAGCAAGACAAAACACTGACCTGTCAAATGCGCTAACGCCGCGCACCGCCAAACGTTGGGTCGAGGGTCTGCCGCTAATCAATATGAATGATGCGACGCGGCAATTCTATCAAGACCTGCAGGCATTCAACCGCGACGCGGTAGCCGCTAAACAACGCTATGAGACCATGGGCCGCTTGCTGCCCCCTGGTCACGTGGTGACCAAATACTTGTTCAAAAAGTTTGCCAATAGTTCGTTTCCTCTGGCGCGAAGAACCAAACAAATGCATCGCCTGACCACAGCATTTCTTCAGGAAATGTCAGTGGGTTATAAACTCATCATCAGTGAAGTATATAAGACTGAACTCCGGTTAGATAAACAAACAATGGCAACCACCAGCCACCACGCGATCTATTATCTATACCAGATCATGCTTTTGAATGCGCAAACATATACCAATATTCCCGGCAAGGTTTGGCACGATATGCATCAAATTTTCGAATTTGCGGATAAGCAAGGAGTCGCGGATCTAAGTTTAAAAAATATCGACCCGGATAAAGAGGCCAAAACTTCGGTAAAGAGTATTTATTTGAAGTGTTGTTTACTTGGCTTGTGCGAACCCTATGGTCTGCGTAATGGCGAAGCAGCCAAATTAGATACGCTACTCGACAAGTTAATACATTTGTGTGACATTTCCAAAGTCCTTAACGCCGATGAAAATGGCGTACTACACGTGATCGGCCTACGCTCATCCGATCCGCCAGTACATGTAAATCTGGCGGAACTCACGACCTTTAGTAACTTACGCGGGCTGGACATCAAAAAACTATTACAATATTTAGAAAGAAAAATAGTTGATGACCCGGAAAAATTATTGCCGTTAACAGAGTTGGCTGCGCGGCGTCTATTAGACGTTTGGAGCAAAAAAGAGCAGCGCAAATTCCGGCGCGTGGATACCGATGAGCGATTGATTGCGGCAATCGGTATAAACGATATCCTGCACGCTATAAATAGCGATAAATATCCCACCATGAGTGGTGCGGAAATAATCCAGAAAATTACCGACGAGGAGGCCGCCAAAACCACCCCGGGCATTTCTCTCAGCACAACGCAATTTAATATCAAACCAAAAAACGATACATGGTATAAAACCACCGTTACAGACTCGAGATATCCGGACTCATGGCACCACTGGCGTTTGGCAAATACCAGTGCTGGCGGCTATGGTTTAGTGTGGGAGAGCACTGAAGCCAGTCGCGCCCAGGTCGGTGATGTTATCGCGCTGCGCGAGTATGAAAATAATCGTTACCAATGGCGCATGGGACAAATCATGTGGCTGCGGCACGATGAAAACGACACGCTGGCCGCCGGCGTAAGAATGTTAGCGCCGAGAACCGTAATTGCTGCGGTGCATACAATCGAGAGTCCAACGACAAAAGTCGATGTACCTTTTGACATAATCATGTTGCCGGGCATGAAAACATTCAAGCAACCACCCAGCATTTTGGCCACAAAAGACGCATTTAGTGTAAATGATCGGTTATTAGTCTCTATGCTTGGCAAGCAACTGACTGTTAAACTTAAAACTCTGGGTGAAAACCAGAACTTTTTTACGCAATATTATTACCAGTCAAGCCAATTGATTGATAAACCGGATGAACGCGAAGAATTCGAATCGCTGTTTCAAAGACAGTAGCTCGATACAGGATAGACAGCATTGGAAATTTTGAAAATAGTCGCGTTCGACGACAACCCGAATGACATGCAGGTCTTGTTGTCCGCGATCAAATCGGCGGGCTATGGCACAGATGCTGAATTTTTTGGTTTAGATCAGCGGATTCAAGATCTGGATGTACAAGAAATCATCGAGTCCACCAACCCCGATTTGGTTCTATTCAAACTAACCAACTCAACCAGCGACTTAGAAAAGACCTGTACTCAGATCAACAATACCGGCAAGCGAATGCCAATCATCGCTATATCCGCGCCGGCGTCTGAAGACGACGAAAACCAAAGCGTCACGCGCGCATCTGTTGCTGAATGTATGCAAGCTGGCGCAACGGATCTGGTTTCTTTAGAGGACATTGAGCACTTTAAGCTGGTAATAAATCGAAGTATGCAGGCACACTTCGACCAAATAAGAGGGCTGGCAGTCAAGCAAGAACTTCTAGACACAGTACAGCGCTCAAACACACTTATGAATAGCTCCAAGGATGCCATCGCTTATCTACATGGCGGTATGCATATCCATGTTAATGATGCGTATCAAGAACTTTTCGGCCTAAACGAAAAAGAAGAAATCGATAGCGTGCCGCTAATGGATCTACTCGCAACCGCCGAGCAGGACAATTTTAAAAAGTTTCTACAAACATATGAAAACAAAGAAAATGCGACCAAACAATCAACTACCACGCTAATCAAAGCGGCGGGCAATGTGGAGATGCGTCGAACAATCGATCTTTGCCCGGCAAAAATTGAAGGCGAAGATTGCACGCAACTTATGATACGCATGGAAAGCAATCAGGATAACACCGCTACAAATGGAACGAGCCAAACAGACTTTCTGTTAGAGCACGACATATCAAGTGGTTTGTACAATCGCAGGAAAATTCTTGAAGGGCTGGAACTTGCCATAGAAAGAGCAAGTGTCGAGCAGAAACCTTATGCTTTGGTGTTAATGCAGATTGATAATTACAATGGACAACAGAAACAACTTGGGGTGTTGGGCGCAGATCAACTATTTGTTCAGATTGGCGATCTACTTATTGACAAGGTACCAAACCAAATAAATGTTGGCAGGTACGACACTTCAATATTTGGTTTTCTGGTGCCGAGCGATAAAAAAGAAAAGATTGTTGAGTTAACGACGATGCTCAATAACACGGTCGCGACAGAAGTGTTTGAAATTGATGGCAAGGCCGTAAGCGCCAACATGAGCACAGGTGCAGCCATTATTTACGGCGGCGGTAGTGATGCACACGAGGTTATTTCCAAGGCGCTTACATCTCTGGCGAAAGCGTCGGAAATTGGCAATAAGATCGAGGTTTATGAACCGAAAAAAGGTGAAAAATCGCAAAAGTTAGTTGATGAAGAGTGGGGAAAAACCTTAAAGACCGCCCTCAAGGATGATCGCTTAAAATTAGTTTTTCAACCAATTGACTGCATTAAGGAAGACAACCTGCGTCGATTCACTGTTTTTGTCAGGTTAGTTCAGGAAAACGGAACATTGGTTAAAGCAGCGCAATTCATGCCTAGCATCGAACGTCTCGGCCTGGCAAAAGGCCTGGATCGATGGGTTTTACTAAAGTCTCTAAAGATACTCTCGAAAAATAACCACAAGGGCTCAAATACGATATTTTTCATCAAACTAACTTCTGGAACATTACAGCAGCCAGATGAATTTAGTTGGTACCGCGAACAAATATTGGCGCACAACGTCAAACCATCGCAATTAGTATTCGAAATGCGCTCCGATACAGTAAACGACTATATAAAAACCGCAAAACAATTTACCGACACCGTTCGTCCAATGGGTTGCAAACTCGCCGTTGATGGACTCTCTTCCGGCGCCGAGCCATTTAAATTATTCAAACACATTGATGCGGATTTTATTAAAATCGGGCTGGCCTATGTTTTAGACCTGAACAACAACAAAGAAAACAAAGATGCGATACAAAATATCGCTCAGGAAGCAAAACATCGTGGCCAGCAATTAATCGTCACACAAATAGAAAATGCCCAACAATTAACTACCTTATACACGTTAGATGTTCAGTTTGTACAAGGAAACTTCCTGCAACCACCAGACGAACAATTAAACTACCTGTTTAGCGATTAACCAAACAGCGGTAGTCGTTTCTTGCGGTGCTTATGCGTTTTTGCTCAAGGCTGAAATTCGATCTTCAATTGCTGGATGCGTCATTCCCAATTTTTTAATACTCGCACTACGAATTCCGAAGGCTTGCATTTTCGCCGGCATTTCTACCGCATCATTTGAACCACCGAGTCTTTGTAATGCGGAGACCATATTTTCCCTGCCCGCCAATGCCGCACCGCCTTCATCTGCTCGATATTCCCGGCGACGCGAAAACCACATCACGATAACATTCGCGAGGAAACCCAAGCCAATCTGCGCAACTGTTCTGACTGCATAATAAACCATGCTACCTCCGGCGCCCGCACCCCGCTCTCGCATCGCACCCGAAACTGCTCTAGCCGCAAGTGACGCAAGAAAATAGACAAAGGTATTCATCACGCCTTGCAGCAAAGTCATGGTGACCATGTCGCCATTAGCTACATGCGAGACTTCATGTGCCAAAACCGCCTCGACTTCGTTTTGAGACATTTCATTCATAAGCCCGGTACTTACCGCAACAAGGGCGTTGTTTTTATTCCAGCCGGTAGCAAAGGCATTAGATTCACGCGCATTAAAGATACCCACATCCGGCATATCTATACCAGCCTGTTCGGCTTGCGCAGCAACTGTTGATACCAACCATTTCTCGGTATCATTAGCTGGCGCATCAATAAGCTGAACGTTCATCGACTTGATTGCACTGCGCTTCGACATAAAAAGTGAAACCAAAGCACCAACAAAGCCGAGCACCGCGGAATAGATAAACAAAGACGACATGCCACTGCCAGGTGAAAAGCCAAAAATTCGGCCCAGGATGGACATAACAATGCCCAACACCACCATAACCGCCAGGTTTGTGCTTAAAAACAGGCCTATTCGCAACATGTGAATCTCCAGTAATCAGATAGGGTAGATATTGGGGGAATTGCGTTATTTTGCAAGCTTTGTTGACACAATTTCACTTCGCCAAAATCCTAGTTTTCGCGGCTCAACTAACCTCTAATCGTTGTACATTCTGGTATCCGCGCGCTAATTTCTTGCCCCGTTTACCGCGTTCGCCAATATGAGCTTTTAAGTCCGCAACCGACATTGTCTTGTATTTTTTACC
Source organism: uncultured Thiotrichales bacterium (assembly GCA_964621435.1). Taxonomy (GTDB): domain Bacteria; phylum Pseudomonadota; class Gammaproteobacteria; order CAZUMV01; family CAZUMV01; genus CALIRD01. The sequence goes on from CAZUMV010000040.1 coordinate 13,113, forward strand.
AACATGCACAATCAGCTTCTGTTTTTCCTTCAAAACGGTTACTGCGCACATCGATTCCTCGCCAGCTTTAAATTTGGGCGAAGGGATATTAATAATTTTATTACCCTTACCGCGTGCCATCTGCGGTATTTCATCCAAACTTACTAATAGTAAGTGACCCTCCGATGAGGTCGCTGCAATATACGAGTTTTCCAATGACTCGATTTTTACAGGAGCCATTACCTGAGCACCCTTGGGTACCGTTAAGACCGCCTTACCAGCCTTAGCCCGCGACTGCATGTCTGCCAGATCGCATATAAAACCATAACCACAATTAGTTGACAGTAAATACAGATCATCTGGCTTACCGGCTAACACCCCGACAAATTTGTTACCCGAGGGCGGATTAAAGCGGCTACTTAAGGGCTCACCCTGTCCGCGCGCAGACGGGAGGACATGCGCCAGACTCGAGTACGCTCGACCACCTGAATCCAAGAATATAACCGGGTCGGTATTTTTGGAACGCGCACTGGATTGATACTCATCACCCGACTTGTAATTCAAAGAGAATGGATCAACCTCATGTCCTTTAGCAGCCCGTATCAGTCCATTTTTAGATAACACGATTGTAACCGGCTCGGAAGAAATCAAACTATTCGGATCAATTGCTACCGACTGCTCTCTGGCCTTTAGGGGCGAACGGCGGTCATCGCCATACTTTTCCATATCAGCTTTGAGTTCTTTCTTTACCAGGGTCTTAAGCCGCGCTTTGGAACCCAATAACTTTTTTAGTTCTTTTTGCTCGGTCTTGAGTTCTTTTTGCTCGGCCTTAATCTTTACTTCTTCAAGCCGCGCCAATTGGCGTAACTTGGTATCAAGCACATAATCTGCTTGAGTATCGCTAAGTTTAAAACGTTTCATTAAAACCGGCTTGGGCTCGTCTTCGGTGCGAATGATTTTTATCACTTCGTCAATATTTAGAAATGCAATTAACAAGCCATCCAGCAAATGTAGCCTTTTTTCAACTATGTCCAAACGGAACTCAAGGCGCCGGGTAACGGTTGCTATTCTGAACTTCAGCCACTCTTTCAGAATTTCGATCAAACCCTTTACTTGTGGACGACCATTGATTCCAATGACGTTCATATTAACTCGGTAATTACGCTCCAAATCGGTGGTCGCAAACAAGTGCGACATCAACTCATCTTTATTGACCCGGTTTGAGCGTGGGCATATAACGATTCTAGTCGGATTCTCATGATCAGACTCATCGCGCAAGTCATCTACCATCGGCAATTTTTTAGCGCGCATCTGATTAGCAATCTGCTCCATTAATTTAGCGCCAGAGGTCTGATAAGGCAGCGCATTAACAACCAGATCGCCATCCTCTACCGTATAAGTAGCTCGCATTTTGAGCGAGCCTGTTCCGGTCTTATAGATTTCTTTTATCTCTGCCGGACTACTGATTAATTCTGCACTGGTAGGAAAATCCGGCCCCTTTACGATCTTGCAAATCTGCGCCAGTGTTGTTTTAGGTGACTCAAGGAGTTTGATTGCAGCTTTAGCGACTTCCCGCAAATTGTGTGGCGGTATATCAGTGGCCATACCCACCGCAATTCCACTACCACCATTGAGCAAGATATTCGGTAGCCGCGCCGGTAATATCTCAGGTTCTTTGCCGGTGCCATCATAAGTTGGCGCCCACTCAACCGTACCCAGAGCCAACTCACTAAGCAAAGTTTTAGCATAAGCGGTGAGTCTCGACTCGGTATAGCGCATTGCGGCAAAAGACTTCGGATCATCCGGGGACCCCCAATTTCCCTGCCCGTCAATAATTGGATATCGATAGGAAAAATTTTGAGCCATTAACACCATGGCTTCATAACAGGCGCTATCACCATGCGGATGAAACTTACCCAAAACATCTCCAACCGTACGAGCTGACTTTTTGTGCTTGGAAACTGCCGACAGACCAAGTTCGGACATGGCATAAATAATCCGGCGCTGTACCGGTTTTAAACCGTCGCCTATATTCGGCAAAGCGCGATCAAGAATAACGTACATCGAATAGTCGAGATAAGCTTTCTCGGCGTATTGCTTTAACGGCATTTCCTCAACGCCTTCGTAATTAAGTTCTAGATTTTTACCCATACAGTGTCACTTCCTTGCTGCGGATCACTAACGTAATCGACCTTTTCTAATTAACATA
>CAZUMV010000041.1:0-15277 GCA_964621435.1 uncultured Thiotrichales bacterium
GTTGAGGTGGTTGAAGAGCCAAAACAGGTGTTCGTAGCCAACGCCGCTCAGGCCGGTGACGGTCCGGTTACGCGCTTTGAGTTGTTAGATGAAGATATCGAAAAAGCACTTAACTCCAACCTGCTTGAAACAGGTGCCGAAAAGAATGTGGCAGCCACGGTGGATGATGAAAATGCACGTAATAGTGTGAGCGAGATTTTAGAGCTGGCGAATGAAAAATCTCGTTTGGAGCAAGAAATTGCTGAGCTTGAACGTCTGGTAGAGTCTTCGCGTCAGCAACGCGTAGCCAGAGAGGCAGCATTAGCGAAAGAGGCGGAGCTAGCGGCAACATCTGCAGCGAAAAATGAAGATCACGCAGCTGTTGTAGCTGCGGTGGCCGAAGAAACTCTCGATCGTACCGGTAGCGAATTTCAGAATGTAATTTACACTCCGGTGCAATCGCCAGCAAGCGAGTCTGTTGCGCGCTCCGACATTGAGACTGGCGACGATGCGTCAAACCTGGCGGAATTAGAAGAAACTCTGGTTGCCAGCGTTGAATACCAGCCATTGGATTCTGGTTCTGCCGATGCCACTATTGCGGGCGCCGCTAGCGTACCGGAACCAGTGGCGCCGTATGAGACGGTGGCAAGTATTGCTAGTACCAGCAATTACTACAATGACCTGCAGCAAGAGATAGCCGATCAAAAGCGGCTGAATGATGCGCAAATTATCGATTCAGTTGCGCCGGAAATTATTCCTGCTGAAGATATAAATACTGTGTATGAAGAGTTTGCAAGCGACGATATGATTGACTTGGGTGTTGCGCGTGAAGGTGAGATGCTGGTAATTGATCGCACCCTTGAGCAAAAGCTTCGCGAATATGCGGGCAAGGTGGATCGTCTGGACGACGGCCGGCTGCGCTTGGTACTAGACCAGCAAAACTTTTATCAACCTGACAGCGCTGAATTAGATGTCGAGGCACGATTATTGTTGGATCGTTTGAGTTATGTTTTACGAAATTATAGTGGTTTTTCAGTAAATGTAATTGACCGGACGGAACAAAATGGCTCTCTAAGAACACGTAACCTGTCTTGGGGCAGGGCCAAGAGTGCGAGCAGTTACCTGGTGGCTCAAGGGATGGAGCAACTGAGGATTCAGCACCGCGGTAACAGTGTTAATGAGAGTGTCATAAATATGCAGGGACTAGAATTAATATTGGCACCAATGATATAGTCGAAGTCGGGGATGGACTTGAAAGCACGATTTAAAGGGATTTTTTGCTTGTTTTTGCCAATATAAAACGAGAAAACTCAAAATAGTCTATACCTACAGCTTTTTTAGCCATTTTCTGTTATGGCTACTTTAGTTAAATAATAATTATAAACAACAGAATGGGCAGCATTAAAATAAAATAGTTGGAGAAAATCTATGAAAGTTTCAAGCAAACTCGCGCTTGCAGTAATAACCTTAATTCTTGGCATGTTCGGCACACCGGTGTTTGCGGACGAATGTCCGTCCGGTGGCGTAATCAGTAGTAGTAATGCCTATTTCGGTTCGACTAACCGGGCCAATACCTGTGCTGATGAAGGTCAAGAATGTACCAGTACCTACTTTTTTGAGCAATCCACGTACAGCACTGCCGTATGCAGCGGCGGTACGTGGGTAAACAAGGCGCTGCAAACAAGCACCGCGCCGACCACAACGCCGACTACACCAACAACTACGCCAACCAGTAATGCATCAGTAAATTCAGCGTGTCCAACTGGCGGTGTTATTGACAGCAGTCGCGCCTATATTGGCCAAACGCTTGGCGACAATGCTTGCGGCGAGCAGGGTAAGACTTGTAACACAGTTTATTTTTATGAAGACGCTGAATTCAGTACAGCGCTTTGCGATAGTGGTATCTGGGTGAATGCGTCGAACGTCACGACGACAACTCCTACGACCCCTACAAACCCGACGACTCCAACGACTCCGGCAACACCAGCTAATGACGTCTGTCCGGATGGTGGCGTATTTGTAGATGGTCGTGCTTACTTCAATGGTAGCCTCGAACAAAACACCTGTGCTACTGAAGGGAATACTTGTAACACGGTATATTTTTACAGCATCAGTGAATACACGACCGCAGTATGTTCGTCTGGTAGCTGGGTGCCGCAAGGTTCCGAGCCAACCACTCCGGAAACTCCAACCACTCCGGCGATAGTGGCTTCTTGTCCTCAGTATGTGTTCCAGAATGGCGAGATCTATGACGATGGCGAATACTTGCAGAACAGTTGTAGTGCTGACTCGTCAGTGCGTTGCGATGATGTTTACTTTTACGAGTTGCCAGACGGTGGTTACGGTTTCCGTGACGCCGCCTGTGTTGCTGGTGCCTGGGCGCCAGAATCGGAACTTGCTAATGTTGATGCTTTCAGACTCCGTCCGGTAGTTGATGAGTCGGAGCTCGCAGAATTCTTCAAAGCGGGACTAATGCAAACCTACGGCACAGGCTTTTTTCCGGGGCCGGCTCAACCTGCACCGCCAGGAGCCTTCCCGCCAGGTCCTGTAGCACCAACTGGTCCAACCGGTCCAGCTGCACCATCAGGCGCATCAGCACCGACAACCTCAAACACCGGAGGTGCTGCTCCAGCCGATGTTTCCGGCACCAACGTACAAGAGTTTGGTGTCGATGAAGAAGATCGAATCAAGTCGGATGGACGCTTTCTGTATGTTCTGGCCCAAGGCAGAAGCCTTCGTGAAGATGCCCAACCAACTAACTTTGGCAGTTCTGGCAGCGTCCGGATTCTGGAAATTGATGCGCAAACTCCGGATGCATCACCAGCTAGTGCTGATGGTACAGATTTCGAACTGGAATTGAGTGGTGGCCAACAAGCGCGCGGATTATATTTGAGCGATGACGGCGACCAATTGGTTGTTACCGCGAATGGTGGTGGTTTTGCCGGTGCGATAGGATTTAGTTCATGGTACAACCCTTTTGCATGGCGCAACAGAACCTTAAGTATTGCCAACGTGGATGTTAGTAACCCACGCGCGCCGGAGCAGACCAATCGTCTGGAGATCGACGGAGAAATTATCTCGACGCGTCGTATCGATGATACGCTGTATATCGCCTCACGTTACCAACCAACCGTTCCAAGTTTGGCACCGTACGATCCGTTCGGTCCGTCTGCCGGACCAGCGCTCACAATTATCAATAACGTACAGCCAAGACAGTTATTGCCAACCTACACGCTAGAGCCAGGTGGTGAATCACAGCCATTGGTTACCCCGGGTGATTGTTTGATACCAACTGACGACGCACCGCAAAAAAGTGCTGATGTAATTACGATTACTGCAGTTGATATCAGTTCGTTTAGCATTGTGGATTCCAAGTGTTATGTGGGCACGTCGGAAACGATCTATTCGTCATTGAATGCTATTTATGTTGCCACAACCCGATATGAGTATGAAGTTTATACCGATAGTCTGGGTCGCCAGCGCACCCGCTATTCCGATCCCGTTGTTGAAACGGATATGCATAAATTTGAGTTGGGGCAGGGTTCTATCAGCTACAAAGCTTCTGGCGTTGTTGAAGGCCACCTAGGTTGGAATATTGACCGTAAGCCGTACCGTATGAGTGAAGACGGAGACGACCTGCGTGTTGTAACCATGACGCGTGAGCTAACGCCAACAGAAAGCCCGGTTACCGTGACCGTCTTGCGCGACACCGGTAGCGATCAGCTTGATGTTTTATCGACTTTGCCGAATGCCAGTCGACCGGAGCCAATCGGCAAGCCGGGAGAAGAGTTATATGCTTCCCGCTTTGTTGGTGATCGACTATATATCGTAACGTTCCGCGTTATTGATCCGCTGTTTGTGGTCGACCTTAGTGATCCGAGAGATACTTTCGTTGCGGGTGAACTTGAAATCGAAGGATATTCGGATTATCTGCATCCGTTGCCAAACGGCCTGCTAATCGGTTTGGGCAAGAATGCCATTCCAGCTGAATCAGGTGACGAGTTCCGTGGTGCCTGGTATCAGGGCGTTAAGCTTTCGCTCTTTGATGTGTCAGAGCCTTCCAATCCGGTTGAATTGAATGCCATAGAAATCGGTAACCGGGGAACCACAACGGCCGCATTATTGAACCCGCGAGCTTTTACTTTCTTACCCCAACGTGGTGACCGTCCAGCGCGCGTAGCGTTAGGTATGGATGTGCATGAGCTAGAGCCTTGGTATGTGCGAGAGATAGCGGTCAATACGCGATACTTGTGGAGTAAAACCGGTTTGTACCTATTCGAGGTCGATGTGAATGCGGCCAGTCCGGAGATCCGCAACACGGGTCAATTGATTGTTAACGAGGTCGAATTGGATGCAGAAAATCGCCCGCAGAACTTTCAGTTGTTTAGCGAGGACCGTTCGTTGCTTGCTGATGAAGCCGTGTTCTATGTGCATGGAGACGATGTATATGCCAGTAAATGGACTACCCCGGAAGTTTATGTCGGCCCCAAGTAGTTGTTAAGGTTTTGCTGTTAAAAAAAGCCGGCTTTAGCCGGCTTTTTTTTGTAACCATAAAACTTGGTTAGACTCATGTGGTCTTAAGCATTATTATCATCATATTACTATTACTGGATCGCAAAATGGCGGATGAACTGAAATTATCAAACCAGCTGCTTGAAGACATTAGGGAAGCAATCAGCAAACATGATCCCCGGGCTGAAGAAGACTTGATTGTGGCGCAATATATGTCTGCCTGTAACGGGTTTCTACTAGGTCAGCAGGCCATGTCCCTGGAGGAAAAAGAACAAATCCATTCGCAACTTAACGAATTTACCAAGCATGTATTACTAGACACAGACAAACAGATGCAGCCACCGGCGGCGCCTGCAGACGACGCTTATGGTATCTGGAAACCGGGTGATGCTTAAGTATGAGTGATAAAGGGCGCAAAGTGTTTCCAACGTTCAGGCGTTACATTTTAACTGGCTTAATCATATGGATACCCATAGGAGTAACCTTTTTAGTTGCTAAGGCGCTAATAGAGTTGCTGGATAAATTGTTGTTAATATTACCGGAAAAGTGGCAGCCTGAAGCCTTGGTTGGAACGAGCATACCCGGCTCTGGATTGTTTTTTGCTTTCGCGGTGATCTTTGTAACCGGATTTTTACTCACCAATATTTTTGGGCGTCAGTTAATTGCATGGTGGGATCGTTTGGTTTCCCATATCCCGATCATCAGTTCATTGCACTCGGCCGTAAGGCAGTTGATTGAGACGTTTTTTAACCAGGAATCCAGTGCCTTTAAAAAAGTCCTCATGATCCAGTATCCCAGGCGAGGATTATGGACATTGGCATTTCAAAGCAATGATGCAGCGGATGAAATTAAATCGAAATCCGGTCTCGATATGGTCAGTATTTTTGTGCCGACTTCTCCTAATCCAACTTCCGGTTTTGTCTTGTTGGTCCCGAAAGATGAAGTTATAGAAATGGATATGTCAGTAGAGGACGGTTTGCGCATGATTATGTCATTGGGTGTCGTGCAGCCTGATGCGTCGCAAATAAGTAGTTTAAATAATTTAACGTAATGCATTTATTATTAGTTGCACATGGCAGTCGAAGGGCAGCGTCGAATGCAGAGGTGCAAACACTTGCCAAGAAGCTGTCCTATCTGGGTTCCGAATACGATGGTGTCACCCACGCTTTTCTTGAGCTGGCTGAACCAAATATTCCGGATGCATTGGAAGGACTCATTAAAGCAGGCGCTAAATCTATTGCAGTGGTGCCGTATTTTTTAGCGGCTGGTAAACATGTGGTGGAAGATGTGCCGGCTGAAATAACCAAGGTTAAAAACGCATATCCTGATATCGATATCAAAGTCGCCCCTCATCTGGGTGCGGTGGATGATATTCCGAGATTGCTGTTGCGAGTAGCAGCTAGTGCAAGTTAACTTTTGCTAGCGATTGCTATGAATCAGTTAGAAATCGTAATTTGCACTACATCAATAGTGTTTTCCATGAAGCCGGCTCGACAGTAAGCTAAATAATATTTCCACATTTGAATGAACCGCTGATCATATCCTAAGGTCCGGATTGCCGGTATTTGCTGATCGAATTGTTGGTGCCATAACTCTAGCGTTTTAGCGTAGTCCTTGCCGAATGACATAAGCTCGGTAGTTTTCAGGTCAGCTGCATCCACCAGGTCTTTCAAAATAGCACTGGTTGGCAGCATACCGCCCGGAAAAATATAGCGTTGAATAAAGTCGGGATGTTGGCGATATTTCTCATACAACCTGTCACTAATGGTAATAACTTGCAGTACCGCCGTGCCACCGGGTCTTAGATTTTTTTTAAGACACTCAAAATAGGTTGCCCACCATGCTTCGCCGACCGCCTCGAACATTTCAATCGACACAATATGATCATACTGCCCCTCGACATGTCGATAATCTTCTAGCACTACGTTCGCGGCCGCACCTTTACTTTGCAAGCGTTGGTCCGCGTATTCTTTTTGTTCTTTTGAAAGCGTTATACCTTTGCCATGTAAGCCGCGTTTTGCCGCCGCTTCAAGTAAACCGCCCCAACCGCAACCAATTTCCAGCAAGGTGTCACCTTTCTTGGCACTTAGCTGGTCCAGGATACGTTTGTACTTCGAAGCTTGCGCAGCTTCCAAAGAACTATCAGCTTGCGTAAATAATGCCGACGAATAAGTCATCGAGGGGTCGAGCCATAGACGGTAGAAATCATTACCTAGGTCATAATGATAGGCGATATTTTTACGGCTACCGGAAATGCTATTTGAGCGAAGCGCATGCAATATGCGCGAGCCGATTCGCCTCAGATGAGTTCGCATATTCGAAAACTTTATCGATTGATCATTGCGCAGTAACTGATGTAAAAGCGTATCGATATTACTAGTACTCCATTCGCCCGCCATATAGCTTTCCGCGAATCCCAGGTCGCCACGTAATGCGCAGCGCCTGACCATGGCGAGTGGCTGATGTATGACCATATCTGCCGATAATCCAGCTTTATCGCTGGTATGAGAGTAGGTATGGTCTCCCGACTTGATGGTCAAGCTGCCACTGGTTATCTTAAGTAGCCGTTTGTAGATCAGGCTGGGGATTAATTCGCTTAGTGGTTTTCTCGCATTGTTTCCAGTTTGTTCGTACTGCATTAACTAACTTCCTCCCGGGGTGGTGCTGGGCGTTTATAAAATTTCCCGCCTCGTAAATATATTTTTAAGGCTTGCCAATGAATCATGCTAATAACTTTTAACGTCATAAACGGCAACCCGAAAAACACTTTCAGCAATGACGCTGAGGTAATGCTTTTTTTATGTCCGTGTTGTGCGGCAACCAGAAATAATTCCTGGTTTTGAGTTTCCTTGATAGCTGCGGTAAATGTGTCTCCGGGCGGGCTGATCTTGAAGTAATATTCAGCATCCATATCGATAAGGGGAGACACGTGCAGATTTTTTTTCTTGTTGGCTCTAACGCTGGCATGTTCGGGAATTTCGTTAGCATCTAATAAATACGAATGTTTGTCGCCGAAAGTATTGTTTACCTCCACCAGAATCGCGAGTAGCTGTTGTTGTTCCGAGTAGCAAAACCAATAACTAATCGGGTTGAAGGTGTATCCCAACACGCGTGGCATACCGTGTAGATATACGGTTATATTCTCGTTAGTAATATTCGACTCGGACAGATGACGTTTGATCCAGCGTTTCAGGTCACTACCGTCTTCAGGGCCGTGGTCAGCATCATAAAAACTAAATAGATTGAAACGGTTGTACGAAATGAACGTGCTTAAGCTACCAAGCTCATTCAGATGATCCAGGTTGCTTAGCAAGCCAAAAACCCGATATGAAAATTTATACCGCACCGGGGTTAAACGTCTATGCATGACGTCCGAGATGTAGAGTTGCGCTATTTCAGGCAGTGGTGTGTTGGTCATCGGCAACCCATGGCGCAGTTACATCTAATAGAGAGCAGGTTTGCATGGCAGAGGACAGGGCGTCTTCATGAAAGCCAAAGCCCGCGTAACTGCCACAATACCAGGTGTTCTTTGTACCTTGTATGGTCGGCAGCTTTTGTTTCGCATCCAGTGCTGCTTGGTCAAAAACGGGGTGGGTGTACCAGATCTCCCGGAGTGTTTTATCGGGATCCGGTTTTAAAGGCGGGTTCAAGCTCACAAAATAATCTGTGTCACATTCGAAACGATGCAGATTATTGGCCCAGTAAGTCGCTGACATCACCGGTGTTTCCTCGTGCTTCCAGTGCGCTAGGTAATTCCAACTCGACCAGGTTGCGCGGGTCTTTGGCATTAAGGCATCGTCAGAATGGAGCCAGGTATGGTTTTTTTGATATTTAAAACTACCAATAATATCTAGTTCATCTGCAGTAGGTTGCTCGAGCAATGCCAATGCTTCATCGGCGTGACAAGCGAACACAACATGGTCAAACTCATGCAATTCTCCCTCGCTGGCGATGGTGACCTTATTGTTGACCCGCTTAACCGACTCAACGCCCCCGCGCAGCATGACACTGTCCGGCAGATCTTTGAGGATCGCTTGTACATATTGCTGACTGCCATTGATAAGGGTTCGCCACTGCGGACGACCTTTTAAGTCAAGTAGGCCGTGGTTCTCGCAAAATTGAATGAAGCTGTAGGCAGGAAATTGCAGCATGGTTTCAACAGGACAAGACCAGATAGCAGCGCCCATTGGCAATAAATACCTTTGTTGCATGATTTCGCTATGCCCGCCATTTTCGAGAAATTCCGCCAGTGTCAGTTCGCTAGCGGGGTTTTTGCGTAAAAAGGTTTTTGCTGCACGGTTAAATTTCAGAATGTTAAACAACAATCGCCATTGTTGCGGGTTGAACAAGTTTCGGCGTTGCGCGAATATGCCGTTCAGCCCATCACCTGAATACTCTAGCTCGCCCCGGTTAAGAGAAACCGAGAACGACATGTCGGTCGGCTGCGTTAAAACCTTTAGGTGCTTAAATAGGGCGATCAAGTTCGGATAGTTTCTTTCGTTATAGACAACGAATCCGGTGTCGATCGAAAAGGTCCCTTGTCTGGTTTCAACGTCGACGGTATTCGCGTGACCACCATACCAGTCGCTGCGTTCGAAAAGTGTAACATTATATTTCTGACTCAAAAGCCAGATAGAAGAGAGTCCCGCGATGCCAGCCCCAATCACCGCTATTTGTTGCGTGCCCATACTGTGTTCGAATTATTTTTGTTAACCGACATTTACTCACATATGCAATTCTTCTACAAGTAAGAAGCGCGCTTGAAGGGCTTAATATTCGCCATACATAGCGGCGAATAAAATCGGCTATGGATTGGTAAATTGTGTTTTATGCTTGGTAAAAACTAATCTGCCAATGTCAATGCAAAACCGGGTTCCATTATCTTGATTAACGATGAAACCTCGTTGGTTGAAACAGCTACCGAGTAGTTTGTCAGGCGCACGTATTCGCCATCGCGGAGGACTGCGCCATAACTAATGATCATTCCTGACAGTAGGTAGTTACCGTCATTGCATGTTACGAGTCCACCGCCCGACTGACCGTGATTCACTTCAGCCGTGGTATGTAGTTTGTAATTATTCAAATTGTCGACAAATGCGCCTTCGCTCGAGGTGAGATTGCCGCCCAAGGGGTAGCCGATTGCCCAAACCTGATCATTACTTTCCAGGAGTTTGGGAGAGAAAGGGATCGGCGACAAACCTGTCGTGTCGACTTCCAGTAATGCGATATCATGTTCTGTGGCAGTAAATATAACTTTTGCATGTCGAGATTGGCCATTGGATTTAATGGTCAAGTAATTTAAATCATCAATCACATGTGCTGCCGTGATTACTCGGTTCTTGGCAACTACCACAGCGCTGCCCTGGACTAAGTTACCCTCATGACTTTCGCCGACCACTCGTAAAATGGATTCGAGGATTTTATCATTCGGTACTGCGCACTCGGTCTCTGCATAAGCAAAGTTTCCAGCCAGTATCAGCGTACCGATAATTTTTAAAAATAACCTAGTCATACCGCACAACCTTCCTAAAGGTTTATTGAAGACCTCTTAAGTTTCTCGCTTATGCGCAACATAATCTGGTACTGAGTTCGATAAAAAATTGTCGCCACAGGGTTATTTAGGATAGGCGGTGGTGTTTGGAAGATCGCTGACGAAGGTGTTTTTTGAAATTTGTAAAAAATGTAAAGCGCATTAAAAAATCAACTTTTCCGCTTGGGATCCATTCGTCTTGTAATTGCTACCGTTGGGAATCGGTAGCGGAAAAAGTGTGAAATTGTTGGCGACATCGTCATCCGCATTCGACGATACTACCGGCCAATCAACGAGCGAACTTGAATGATGCCTTTCCGAATAAAAACTTCTATAGCGATTCTATTAATCAGTGTGTGTATCAGCACGCCATTGCTCGCTGAGATGGACGTCTCTGATGATGCTGTGTACAAAGAATTAAAGGAAATGGCTGCTCATGGTAATCCTGAAGCACAGTTAATGCTTGGTGATTGGCATTTTAATGGTGAGTATGTCCGTAAAGATACGACCAAAGCCGCGCAGCTGTACGAAGCCGCAGCGAAACAAGGCCTGAAAAGAGCGCAATGCATTACCGGTGGCCTGTACTTTTTAGGCAAAGGTGTTAAGAAAGATCATCAGGTTGCACGTTTCTGGTTAGAAAAAGCAGCCAATCAAGGTTTCGAAGAAGCGAAATTACTTCTCGCCAGCATGGATCGAATGCGTAAGACTTCGCGTCAGAGTGGCGCTGTATTAGCGACAAAAAAACCGGTGACCATGTCGTTAAACGCTATGGCAAAATAATCATCTGTTGTAACCTCTAGCAACCAGATATAATCGCATGCCGTTGTGTGAGCGTATCTTGTTGTCCCATGTCGAATATTGTTCAGGTAACAGACCTCCTAAAAACCTACGCCGACAAAGTCGCCGTAGATCGTATTAGTTTTGATATTCCGAAAGGAATTATTTTTGGCCTATTAGGGCCCAATGGTGCCGGCAAAACTACCACGATTGAAATGCTCGAAGGTATTAAAACGCCTGATGGCGGCAGAATTTTATACAAAGATGAACCTATCGGTGCTCAATTTCGCAGCGAAGCGGGCATCATGTTCCAAAAAACGACTCTCCAGGATTTCATCACCGTTCGCGAAGCGCTAAATCTGTTCCGGCAACTTTATCCTAGAAAAGCAGATTTAGATGAACTGATAGAGGCTTGCGCGCTCTCTGGTTTTCTAGATCAAAATGTACATAAATTATCTGGTGGGCAATTACAACGCGTGCTACTTGCGATAGCCTTGGTAAATGATCCCGAGATCGTATTTCTGGATGAGCCCACCACTGGTTTGGACCCTCAGGCTAGAAGAAACTTTTGGGACTTGGTAGAGAAAGTCAAGAGCAACGGTAAAACCGTGTTGTTAACAACCCATTATATGGATGAAGCCAAGAGTCTGTGTGATCACCTGTTATTTCTTGATCACGGTAAAATTATTGCAGCGGGCGCTCCGAATGAGTTATTAGAGGAGCGTTTTTCCGACACAATCATCCAGCTTCCAGCTAATGCTATTGATCAAAAATTGCTGGAGCAAACGGTCGATTATCAATTACAAAATGACCGCATAGAGATTAGAACAAGTTCAATAAATGAAACCTTGAGTCGGTTAATCGCAGCCGGCGTAGATTTACAACATTTACAAGTGCGGGCACGAAACCTTGATGATTTGTTTCTGGAGTTAACCGGCAGCGAGTTACGGGCATGAGGGTACAACACTTTTTGGCTGTACTGAAAGCCCGCAACAAAGAGTTTTTACGTGACCGTGCATCATTGTCCTGGAACGTGTTGTTTCCATTTTTACTTATCGTCGGACTCGCTCTTGCATTTGGTAACGACAAGCGTGATCAATACAAAGTTGCGGTTTTCGCTGGCTCCGTACACACCCAGCAAACCGATTTTTTGCAGTTAGATTACGTTAAATATATAGCGGTAGAAGATCGTGACGTCGCGATAAAAAAAGTGGCGCGGCATCAATTGGATATAATGTTGGATTTTGAGGCGCAGGTTTATCATGTTAATGATACATCCGCAAATGGCTACATCCTGGCTAAAATACTAGATGGCTCGAGTCTCACCGGGTTTACCAGGAATGTCGTCGGCGGTGAAAATATTCGCTATGTCGATTGGGCGCTGCCGGGTGTGCTTGGAATGAATCTCATGTTTAGTTGTTTATTTGGCGTTGGTTATGTCATCGTCAGGTATCGAAAAAATGCTGTTCTGAAGCGTCTTAACGCTACCCCTTTGAGTGCGTTTTCATTTTTGTCTGCACAAATCGCCTCACGTCTAATTTTGTCGATGGGGGTCACTATTGCGGTATTTATTGGTTGTCAGTTGTTATTGAACACGACCATGAATGGCAGTTATAGCCTGCTGTTTGTTACTTTTACCCTTGGTGCTCTAAGTTTGATTAGTTTGTCGTTATTGATGTCCACGCGAACTGCGAGTGAAGAGTTGGCTGGAGGCTTACTCAATTTAGCGGCGTGGCCGATGATGATGCTGTCGGGAGTGTGGTTTTCGCTGGAAGGTGCGCACCCGATGCTGCAGAAATTTTCTTTGATTTTTCCGCTCACGCATTTGGTCGATGCTGCCCGGGGAATTATGATCGATGGCGCGGGTCTGACGGACATTTATCCTAATCTTTTGACCATGCTTATCGCTAGTCTGGTTTTTCTAATGCTGGCGTCAGTCTTGTTTAAGTGGGATCAGTCCTAGCAAGCTAAATCGTCACTGCGATTTCAGAGCCTTGTTTGATCGCGCGTTTGGCATCAAGCTCTGCGGCAACTTTAGCACCGCCAATAAGGTGAACTGTGTCGGCCGGCATCTCCTCCACTAATGAGTTATATAGTTCCGCTACTGATACTTGACCTGCGCAAATAACTACATTGTCCACGGCTAGTACTTCATCAATACGATCATCCTCCGGACCATGCTCTATATGCAAGCCTTGATCATCTATTTTTTTATAGATAACAGCAGGTATCATTCTGACATTCTTCTTCTTTAATTGTGCTCGATGCACCCAGCCCGAGGTCTTTCCGAGACCTTTGCCCAGGCGTCCGGGTTTGCGTTGCATTAGCACAATATCCCGGTCCGGTAGGTCCGGGTTCGCTGCAACCAATGAGCCGCGGGCTTCGAAATTTTTGTCTATGCCCCACTCATCGTACCAGTCGGCAACCGCCAGCTCGTGATCCTTGTGCAGCAAGAACTCCGCCACATCAAAGCCGATACCACCCGCACCAATGATGGCAACCTGGCTACCAACAGATTTAGTGCGGTTGATCACCTCGGCATAGTTGAGCACCATAGGGTGGTCAATTCCTTCGAGTTTGATCTCCCTTGGTTTTACGCCGGTAGCAACAATCACATGATCAAAGTTACCGTTCACTAACAAATCTTTAGTTGCCGGGGTATTGAGTTGAATATCCACTTGGTGCTTTTCCAGCGACTTACTATAAAAGCGTAGCGTCTCTTTAAAGTCCTCTTTCCCCGGTATATCTTTGGCCAGATGAAATTGACCGCCAATACGATTCTGAGCTTCAAATATGGTAACTTGATGGCCTCGTTCTGCCGCTACCGTTGCCGCGGACAAGCCAGCCGGGCCGGATCCGACTATTGCAACTTTTTTAGGTTGATTGGTTTTTTTATAAATCAATTTCGTTTCATAACATGCCCTTGGATTAACCATGCACGAAGCCGTTTTGCGCGTGAAAACATGATCAAGGCAGGCCTGGTTGCAGGCAATACAAGTATTTATTTCATCACTTTGCGCCGCCTTTGCTTTATTGACAAAATCCGGGTCAGCCAAAAATGGTCGGGCCATAGATACCATATCCGCATCACCGCGATTTAATACGGTCTCGGCGAGTTCAGGTGTATTTATTCGATTACTGGTAATAACCGGGATTCTGACGTTTTCCTTGAATTTGCGGGTGACTTTGGTGAATGCAGCAGGCGGTACCGAGGTGACAATGGTTGGAACTCGTGCTTCGTGCCAACCAATGCCGGTGTTTATTAACGTTGCACCCGCGGCTTCAATGGCCTGACCGAGTTTTACTACTTCGGTCCAGTCGCAGCCTTCTTCAACTAAATCCATCATCGATAAGCGAAATATGATAATGAAGTCTTCGCCTACCGCTTTACGAATGCCACTCACAATGTCTACTGCGATTTTCATGCGATTTTCAAAACTACCTCCCCATTCATCGTCGCGCTTATTTGTGCGTTTACAGAGAAACTGGGAAATAAGATAGCCTTCGGAGCCCATAACCTCGACGCCGTCATATCCCGCGCGCTGCGCTAACTTCGCGGCACGGATGAAGTCCTTACAAGTACGGTGAACGCTTTTGCTTGAAAGCGCCTTGGGTTTAAATGGTGTGATTGGAGATTTTATTGCTGACGCAGAAACATTGAACGGAGAGTACCCGTAGCGGCCCGCATGCAAGATTTGCATACAAATCTTGCCACCTTCCTGGTGTACAGCTTGCGTGACCCTGCGATGATTAATGATATCGGTTGGCCAGTTCATAGTACCACCGAATGGCGCCAGCCAGCCGCGTCGATTCGGACTGTACCCGCCCGTGACTATCAATCCTACCCCGCCTTTTGCGCGTTCCGCGAAATAAGCAGCCAGTCGCCCATAATTCCAAAAACGATCTTCCAGACCAGTGTGCATGGAACCCATCAATACTTTATTCTTCAAAGTAGTAAAACCGAGATCAAGCGGCTCAAGGAGCGTGGGGTAAAGGCTGGTTGACATAGTTTTTGCGTCCAATCTAATGAAAAATACGGTTCAAAGTGGGGTGCATCCGGTATCAAGAATAACACTTGTTGCTTGGAACCGGTTAGCGGTAATTGATCGGTTCCAAAGCAGTTCTTCGAACCTGAACGTAATTATTCTTTAAAAATTGAGGCGTTGCGCAATGCGGTAATTGAGCGCGGCAAGTAGACATCTACTTCGCGGTCTACAATGAGCTCAATAGAGATCTCGGGACACTTAGCGGTCGAATCCGGGCGGCCTTCGTCAACCGACTCGTCGTTGGATAGCAGTTTATTAGTAGCCTTTCTGGCCAGTTTGTCCACTTCGTGACTATAACTCTCAAGGGGTTCCAGAATGACGTCGATGCTCGAACAGACTTGCGCAATACTTATAGATCGCAGCTCAAGTAATTTGTCACTTGAATTTGAGATTGATATTTTTAATCGTTCTTTGCCATCTTCATCTTTGAAAT
>CAZUMV010000042.1:0-15262 GCA_964621435.1 uncultured Thiotrichales bacterium
AAAGCGCAGCGAAAATTATTCACGATCCGCGCCTGACATGGAATACCGAAGAAGTCGTTCGCGCTGCTGGTGGTATACCAGTGGTTACTAAAACTGGACATGCGTTCATAAAAGAGCGGATGAGAATTGAAGACGCCGTATATGGTGGTGAGATGAGTGCGCACCATTACTTTAGAGAATTTTTCTATTGCGACAGTGGCATGATCCCGTGGTTGCTAGTGGCTGAATTGATCAGCGCTAGTGGTAAGTCGTTATCGCAACTCATAGACGCCAGAATGGCAGCATTTCCATGCAGCGGCGAAATAAATTTCAAAGTGAATGATGCGCAAGCCAGTGTTCAATACATACGAGAGTATTTTCAGGATCAAGCTGTGCAAGTGACAGAAATAGATGGCTTGAGTATGGATTGTGGTGATTGGCGTTTTAACTTGCGGTCATCGAATACCGAGCCTTTGCTGCGGCTCAACCTTGAATCACGAGGCAATAGTGAACTGATGCAATCTAAAACAGTTTTGATGACTGATTTGATTGAGAAATTCCAGTGAGCACGGCTACAAATTTCTAATAAGCGACGTTCTATTGCTCTAAATAAGAGCACAGTTAGCAATGCCCGTTGGCGGCCGAATACATTGATCCGGTAGATCAGGATTTAGCCACGTTGTAAATTTAAGTCATGAAGACCATTAAACGGGTTGTTTCTGATCGCCAGCGTCACTATATTACCTAACCTCAGCGCCATACTGTGAATTGAACAATAAATGGCCAATCTATTTATTTTGCTTCAGGAGCGAATCATATGAGTAAGTCTACCTTTAAATATTTGGATAAAGCACTTGGGCAGATCCGGGACCTTGGCTTAATGCCGGAGAAAGTTGATGAGGCACCAGTGGTAACGTTGCTAGAACGGATTACTGATATAGACGAGCCAAAGGTGGTTGCAATAGCGCGCACCCTGACCCAGGCATCAGTCTTCAATGACATTGTGCGTGAGCAGGTCAGTCAAATGAAAATTGGTCAGCGCTATGAAGATATAACGAACGCTTTCAATAGCATCAGAGACGATGCGAAAAAAATGGTACAGCAGGTTGACGATGGCAAGGTGGATACCTTTGAGCGCATATCGAATATCTGGATGAAGGTAACCCGCGGTGATATAGCGACGCGTTTCGATAAGATAAAAGATACTTATCTGGAAGTGGCGAGCGATTCAGCTGACCAGATTGAGCGTGAGCACGTTATCCTGAATGCCTATCTGGATTTCCGCGGCGCCCTTAAAGAATCAGAGATCTTCGCCCTTGATGTGTTGGAAAAGGCCGAGGGCCTATGGGATAAAGAAAAACTCAAATTAGAAGAGGCTACGGCTAAGGTGTCGGCGCACACCGGCACTGATCTGGCGGCGCGAGCGAAGTTGGAGCTGACCCGCGATGAGCGTATGCGCGATCTGCAAGCTGCGGAGGCACGCTACCAGATCGCAAAAGATCTATCCGATAATCTGACCGTTAGTTACAACACATCAGATGTTGTTATGGCGCGTTTACTACAAACCACCAGCGCAAAAGAGCGTGTATATCAGCAGGCAATTACCTTCTTTGGTACCAACGAGTCAGTCCTGACGGCGTTGTCGGCTTCCTTTACGGGTTTGTTTGGTTTGCACGAGAGTACCGAGGCTTTGGAGGCCATGAAAGAGGGTGTGTCCAAGAGCCTCGAAGATCTCGCAGATATTGGTGGCAAGGTTCAAGAAGCGGCGGTACGGGCAGGTTATGGTCCGACTATTCGTGCGGAATCGGTTAAAAAGTTAGTCGAATCCGTGGTCGGATTTCAGGAGCGGTCGGCTGAGATCATCGCAGAAATGCGCGTACTGTCTACTCAGAACGCAGAAGAGATTCGTGATTCAGTAGAAGATGGTAAGCAGCGTCTGGCGAAAATTGTCGCGCGTGGCAACTCACTGGCGTTGGCGCACAAACTGGACTAATTAGTTTCGACTAATTGGATTTGTTATGAGCACCGCGGAAAGATCTCTGGATGACCTGATGGTCGCTATGGATGTAGTGGATACACTGCGTCATAGTCAGGTAATGGTGGATCGGGAGCTGGATGCCGAGGGTCGCCGGGAACGGTTGATTGAACGTCTTCGCGAAATCTATCAAGCCCAGGGCATAGAGGTCAGTGACGCGATGCTGGAAGAAGGCGTGCTGGCGCTGGAAGAAGATCGCTTTAGTTACACAGCGCCGAAAGATAGTTTCTCGGTTAAACTTGCACGGTTGTACACCAACCGTGATCGTTGGGGTAAACCGTTGCTCGGGTTATTGACTTTTGCCGCAGTAGCGATGGGTGGTTACCACTTTGGTATTAGCAAACCACAAGCTGATCGTATCGCCGGCATAGGCCCGGGTTTGGAGCGGAACCTCACGCAAATCTCTCAGCTCGCCAAAGATCCCGCGGCGGTTAACAAAGCCCGGCAGGTCGTCGAGTCAGCACAAATTGCGTTAGAGAATAATGATCACGGCAAGGCACAGCGTTTGCAGCAGGAATTGGCCGGCATCTATTCCGGACTGGAAAGAAGTTATGTCGTTCGAGTGATTTCACGGCCTGACGAAAACTCCGGAATTGTACGCGGGCCCGACGTCAATCAAAGTGCAAACAATTACTATCTGGTTGTTGAGGCCGTTGACGAACGTGGCGCTATTATGTCTCTGCCGATCGCTGACGAAGAAGACGGTCAAACTCATACCGTGGACAAATGGGGTATACGGGTAGATGAGAGCACTTTTTACCGGGTCGCTAGCGATAAAAAAGATGATGGCATTATTCAAAACAATATTCTAGGTATGAAAGAACGCGGCCAGCTTGAAGTTACTTATTCGGTGCCAACCACAGGTGCAGCAATTACTTCGTGGGAAGGTTGGTAGGCGATGCAGAGCGGACGTGAAACACTACAAACGCTGGATGCCGCCATTCGTTCGTTACGTAACGAAATCGAACGCGTGGATTCAGAGCTGACAATGGCGAGTCAGGCCTTGGCGCAAAACCGGCAACGACAAACCCAAACGACACGTCAATTGGCGGGCATTCGCTTAACGGAAATAGAACGTGGCGAAATAGAACGGTTTATTGATTCGGCCGAGCGGCAAGTGCAGGAAACTCTTGCGCAGAGACAAGGTGCTATTACGGCATTGGATCAGAAAATTAGTGGCGCAAAGTCCCGCTTACAAGAACTTGAAGTCGCTAGGGAATCGCAAAACGACCGGGTTGCACACGCTGCTGAGCGTGTTATCGAGATGGAAGCGAAAATCCAGGGTGAATTGGAATTAGACGACGCGTATCAAGCTCAATTGAAGATTGCACGTCGGGCCGATGCGATTGCGGACCGCGCCGACGAAAAAACCGAACAAGCCGAAGATGATCGCGCCGAAAAAGGTTTGCCATTCGAGGAAGATCGATTATTTTCTTATCTCTGGAAGCGCGGTTACGGCACTACCGAGTACAGGGCGAATTTGTTGACGCGGTTTCTCGATGGTTGGGTTGCCCGGTTGTGTGATTATAACAAGTGGCGGGTTAACTATTGGACTTTGCTGGAGATTCCCAAACGGTTGGAACAACACGCAGACCGGGTTAGAAAAACTGCGGACAATGAACGTGGAGCGTTAAAACAACTTGAACAATCTGCTGCGGAGGCAGCCGGGCTGCCGGGTTTGCAAACGGATTTAGAGCAGTCTCAGGCACAACAAGATCGTATTGATAGCAATATCGAAAATGCGGAAGATGAGTTGAACCAATTACTCGAGCAACGTGCTTTGTATGCCGGGGGAAAAGACCCGTATATCGAAAAAGCGCTCGGGGTTTTATCTGGCGCTCTACAGCGGCAAGAAATTTTTGTGCTGCAAGGTATGGCCTCACAAAGTCGCACGCGTGACGATGACCGGCTGGTGCATGAGTTGGATGACTTGCGTGATGATACCGATGATATCCAGGATGAAATGGAGCAACATCGTAAGCAGCACGCCAATCAGATTGCGCGCCTGAAGGAACTTGAGCAGGTACGGCGACGATTCAAACGCAGTCGCTATGATGATGTTCGTTCAGGTTTTGGCAATGCACATTTAATTTCCGCAGTTTTAGAGCAGTTTGTGCGCGGCATGGTTGGTGGTAATGACGTATGGCGAACGATCGAGAGACATCAAAGGCACCGCGATGTAGGTGCCTGGCCTGATTTTGGAAGCGGTGGACTCGGCGGTACGCGCCGTCGGCGTAACTCGCCATGGCATCGTCCTGGTATATCAATTAATTTGCCAACGAGCTCGAGACGGCGTCGTACTGGCGGTTTCAAGTTGCCATCGTCCGGTGGGTTTGGTTCACGGTCCCGTTCTCGTTCTCGTTCCAGCGTAGGGCGCAGAAAATCCGGCTTTAAGACCAAAGGCGGTTTTTAATCAAGTTCACGGGGTTCAGCCCGGGTTGTTTACATATCGGCATTCATCAGGAACAGCGAGTGCCAAAGCGAGATCTGGAGTAGGGGTTTTGGTTGTTAGTTTCTCGAGACTAGCGATCAAGTTATCCAGAAAACTCACGAACTCATTTTTTTGATCCTGGCTTAGAGATTCAGAAATATCGGAAGTGAGAGAAATCCAACGAGCGCGATTTTCCTTTATCACCTCTGGATGATGAAGTTCCCCCATGTACCAAAATTGATTCAGATGTTGCTGCAATTTGAGAGGGAACCCGGTTTCTTGACGTTGGCCGAGCAGGCTTAGAAACTCCTGTTTCCACTCAGACCAAAACAACTGCCATTCGTTTCGCAGAGAGGTATTTTCGTTGCTTGTTGCAATGATCATCTCTATTTGCGCTGCGTTCAGTTTCAGTCCGACTCGCTTGAAATTTTTGTATAACTGTTTTTCTCTGTCACCTTCTTTTTTTTGCGCAGATCTTTTAGCGCGTCGTTTCTTGCTTTTTTCAGCCAGTTCCAAAAAACGATTGTCTATATCTTTTATTTGCCCCTCATTCAGTTGTTGTAACAGCGGCGAAGCGTACATGATTGGGCTGCATTGAATCAATTTTCTGCGCAGTTTCAAGCTGTCGTCAAACCAGTTGTCGAGCTTAGCCGTGGCAAGAGTTTCACTGCTGGCAACCGCGTTACGAATCTGTTTAATAAGGATCAGGTATTCAGGTAATTGAGTCTTACGATGCCAGAGATGATATTGCTCAACGCTGGCTTTGATCGTTGCTCGCTGTTGCTGATCGAAATCCGCATAACGGTAAAAGTTCTTGGCAATTGAATTATCAGCCCGATTATAAACCGTTGATATAAGAAAACTATTACCAGAGCAGGCGGGAAATAAAGTCAAAATCAGCGTAAGCAGTATTACTGCTTTGTAAATTCGTCGTGTGGAAATTGAGAATTGCGTACCGTTTGCCATAAATTTCGATGCTTTGAAGCTTAATTATCAAGATATTACTTTAATAACGCTCCCTGGCAACTTAAAGTTAATAGGATAAGACTTCGTCAATGGAATTAAGACAACATGAATGTTAAAAAGATTCGAATAATCACCGTTTTGTTACTAAGTTGCTGGATTTGTGCAGGCTGCGTCGGTACCGCGATTGGTGCAGCTACCGATATCGTCGTAGAAACAGCCAAAGTACCATTTAAAGTAGGCGGTGCTGTTGTGGACGTGGCCACGGGTGATGACGATAAAGATAAAGAGTAGTATTTTTAAGTACGGCGTTAGTTGGCGCTAATTCTTCTTTTGTAAATGTTAATTCATAAAGTTCGGCGCTTTGTGCAGTTACGCGACGGTGAAGCGCCTGCGCTAGTCTGGTCGTTCGCTTATTTCTTTCTTTTATTGGGCAGCTACTACGTCATTCGCCCGATCAGAACAGAGATGGTAATTGTCAGTGGCATTGATCAATTGCATTGGTTGGCGCTGGCAGTGTTTATTGGTATGTTGGTAGTGGTGCCGATTTTCGGTTGGATGACGCAAAAATTACGCCGGCATGTATTCCTGAATGCCGTGTATATTTTCTTCAGTTTAAATCTTCTGGTTTTCTATTTGCTGTTCAAGTCCGCAGAGGTTTCACCAATGCTTGCTCGCGCTTTTTATGTGTGGGTTGGTATATTCAATCTGTTCGTCGTATCTGTTTTTTGGAGTTTCATGGCAGATATTTTTGATCGTGATCAATCACGACGGTTATTCGCCACAATCGCTGCTGGCGGTACTGCGGGTGCACTCACCGGTCCGATTATTACCGCGCTGCTAGTAGAAAGGATAGGTGTGAGTAATTTATTTCTGGTCGCGGCAGCGATGCTATGTGCGACTCTTTATTGCATTCAAAAATTACGGTTGTGGAAGCAAAGCACACTACTTGAGCAGGGTTCGCAAGAATTGATCCAACCAAAAATTAAAGGTGGAGTTCTTGATGGTATAAAACTCGTGATGTCGTCTCCATACTTGTTGGGTATTGGTGTGTTGATGTGCGGGTATTCCTTGTGTGCCACATTGCTCTCAATCATGGTTGCAGAACAAGTAGAAGTTCTTTATCCGGATTCTAGTCTGCGCACCCGACTCTTTGCGATTATTGACTCGGTGGTGAACTTCCTGACACTGGTGTTTCAATTATTTTTAACCTCGCGCCTGTTGAAATGGTTACGCATGGCCCGCATGTTGGCGGTCTTGCCGTTACTGATGTTACTCGGTTTTGTTGGCATTATTTTTGCGCCGGTTATCATCGTTTATGCTGGTGTAGAGATTGTGAGACGCGCTTTCGAGTATGGTATTAATAAGCCAGCAAGAGAAATGTTGTACGTCCCTCTGGCAAGAGAAGAAAAATATAAGGCCAAAAATTTTATGGATACGGGCGTCCACAGAGGTGCGGACTTATTATCAACATGGGTAATGGCTGGTTTTCGGTCGGCTGGATTTTCTTCGCAAATTATCGCAGGTATCGCTGCCTTGATCGCATCTGGCTGGTTGGTCGCGGCATTGCGTACTGGTAAAGCGTATCGGTCCCTATCTAATTCTGATAAATTGGCGGCACAGTAGTTTTCAGGTAGTGACATGAGCGTGCAGTGGTATCCAGGGCATATGAACAAGGCTCGCAAAGAGCTAGTCAAGATCATGCCATCTGTAGATCTGGTCATAGAAGTACTCGATGCGCGGATTCCGTATAGCAGTGAGAATCCGTTACTCGGCGAGTTGCGTGGTGACAAGCCATGCATTCGATTGCTGAACAAGAAAGATCTGGCTGATGATAACCGTACTCAGGAATGGCAAGCCTGGTTGGAGCAGCAGGCTGGTGTAAAAACTCTGGCGACCAGTATTCACGAGCGCGCCCGAACTATGGGGATAATAGATCTCGCTCATAAAATGATGCCGCACAAAATTGGCTCTGATAAAGATATCGAGGCGCTAATTATCGGGATACCGAACGTCGGTAAATCAACCATTATTAATTCGTTGGCACAACGCAAGATCGCCAAGACCGGTAATGAACCTGCAGTTACCAAACACCAGCAAAGAATTCGCTTAAGTGACGACTTGGTGTTATTTGATACACCGGGTATGTTGTGGCCAAAAGTGGAAAACCCTGATAGTGGCTATAGACTTGCAGTGACTGGTGCGATTCGTGATACCGCGCTCGATCATACTGATATAGCTTGGTTCGCCGCCGATTTTTTGTTGCAACAATATCCTGACCGAATTAAGGCACGCAACGATATCATTGAATTGCCGAATACTGAGGAAGCTTATTTGAGTTTACTAGCGAAGCAGAGGGGTTGTGTTGCCTCTGGCGGTAAAGTAGATTTTGATCGGGTGTCCAAGGTATTGTTGCAGGAAATTCGCAGCGGTAAGTTTGGTGGGCTGACTTTAGAAACGCCGCAGATGGCGCGGCGCGAAGAGCAAAAAGTACAGCAGGTTCGTGCTGAAAAGGCGGCTAGGGGAAAAGCACTTAAAGATCGGTTTAAGGCCAGCCGTAAAAATAACAGCGTGTGATGACCGGGCAAAGGGTGGTCAGAATCGGTTTGCTTGGCGCTTCAAAGATAGCGCCACTGGCAATAATAGAACCTGCATTGAAAATCGAGGGTGTCGAGGTGCATGCTGTCGCGGCCAGATCGAAAGAAAAGGCCGTCGCTTTCGCGCGCAAACACAATATCGCTAATGCTGTGGCAGGATATGAAGCGCTGGTTGCAAGAGATGATGTCGACCTTATTTACAACGCGTTGCCGCCGTCTGGACACCTTGAGTGGACTGTAAAATCGTTGCGCGCCGGAAAACATATACTATGTGAAAAACCTTTTTCGATGAACGCCGCTGAGGCGCGTTTTATGGTGCAAGAAGCCGCAGCGAGTGACTTGTGTTTGATTGAAGGTTTTCACTATCGCTATCACCCGTTGATGGAGAAGATCCAGTCTCTGCTTCCGGAAATCGGAGCTATAGAACATATCGATGCATTTTTTGGTGTGTCGGTTAGAAACAAGAGTACCGAGTTCCGGTATCAAGCGGAATTAGGTGGTGGCGCAACTATGGACTTGGGGTGTTACCCCATACACCTGATTCGCACCATTGTAGGCCAACAGCCAAGCGTCACGAATGCTATCGCTAGCAGAGTTGCAGCTGGCGTGGATCGCTCGATGGACATTTCACTGGCCTTTGACAACGGTGTTACCGGATCGGCAAGTTGCTCAATGCATCTTGCGCAATTTTACAAAGCCAAGGCCATTATTTGCGGCAGTACAGGATCAATCTCTATAAATAATTTTCTCCATCCATGGATGTTCCACAAAGTTCGACTTGAATCGAATCGAAGAAAGTGGCGAGGTAAGGCGAAGGGCGGCGAGAGTACTTTTTTTTATCAACTCGAGCATACTCTAGGAGTACTCGCAGGCAAATGGCCAGCACTAACGGGAGGTTCCGATGCAATCGAAAACATGCAAATCATTGAAGAGGCTTACCGGCAAGCAGGATTTAGCACACGCGGCCGGCAGGACCCGATTGTCATTATTTAGAGCCGATAAATTCGAGCGTGCGCTCGAGCGCTAATGCCGCAGATTCCTCATGCCACGAATCGCGAAGATTACAATTGAAGCCATGCTTGCCAGGATAGACATACACAGGCAGGTCTGACAACTGCTTCTTGATTTCTTCGACATCGGACAGCGGGATGCCGGGGTCGCAATCCGAGAAATGAAAAAGTACCGGAGCTTGTGGTTTTTTATGCAGATGATTAGCGATGCGCGCACCATAGTAAGCAACCGCGCAACGTAGATTGGGTATTTCGAGCGCAGCTTGATACGCCAGAAAGCCGCCAAAACAATATCCAATTACGGCAGGCTTACCGTGCTGCGTAAGCACTTTTGCCGTTGCCGACAGGTCCTGAATGGCATCCTCCAGCTTTAGCTGTTTTATTGCGAGGTCACGGCCTTTTGCAATGCCATCATCATTGTATGGCAGGGTTATATTGGATCCTAGGCGGTCGAACAGAGCCGGTGCAATAGCTGCGAAACCACGCTGTGCATAATCATCACATACTTCCCGAATATGTTGATTAACACCAAAGATTTCCTGGATGATGAGTACACTTCCTTTTGGTGTGGTTTCAGGTAGCGCCTGATAAGCGGAAAAAGAAAATCCGTCATCGGCGGTAATCGCAATCATTTCACCCATACATGCTCCTCTAGGCTATTTGCAAGTGTCACAGAGATTTAACCAGGTGGCCGCCATCTACCGGCAGGGCGACACCATTAATAAAGCTACCCGCGTCACTCGCTAATAACAGCAACGGTACATTGAGTTCATCCAACGTCCCGGTACGCTTTGCAGGCGTGGTATTGATGTAGTCTTGACCTTGCTGTGACTCGAAATAATCGCTATTCATTTCAGTTTCGAAATAACCCGGACATAAAGCATTGGTCCGTATACCTTTACCGGCCATTTCCATGGCCATATGTTTGGTCATTTGTACTACGCCAGCTTTTGAAACTGCGTACGTCGTCTGTCCATAGCCGACACCTAAACCGAGTACCGATGCAATATTTATAATACTGCCGGTTGTATTGGTCTCGATAAGGCGTGCGGCAATCATGCGTGCGACCCTCCATGCACCTTTGAGATTAGTGTCCATTACGTAATCCCAGGACGCTTCGTCAGAATTTACAAACGAGTCTACTTTAGCGACACCAGCATTGTTCACAAGGATCGTAGGTAGTCCAAGCGCGGATTCGGTTTCTTGTAGTGCTTCGGCAACGCTGCGTTCGTTTGTAACATCCAGAGGCAGCGACAAAGCGGTGCCACCGGTTGCCTCGATTTCATTAACCAAAGCCTCCAGTTTTTGCTCGCGGCGCGCGCCGATGGCGACGTGTGCACCAGCCGCAGCTAGTACTTTCGCAAAATGATTGCCTAGCCCGCTGGAAGCTCCAGTCACAAATGCAACCTTCCCATCTAGTGAAAGCTTCAGGTTTTCGACGTTAATTTTGTCAATGTTCATTAGTTTGGTTCCGTGTGTTAATTAGGTTGGTGTGTGCTTGCGTTAGTGCTAGTGGTATTAATAATTGCCCGGCTTAGGGGATATTTGAATACCAGCTAAAAAATAGCTCTGGTGCTCGAATGTGAGGCCGTAGTGTTTTGTTCGTCTGGCGGGTTTAGCTTTATCGCCATACCGATAAGGAAAATCAACAAAATAAAACACGCCAAACCTGAAAGGGCGTTATGTTTGAACACTGGGTTGCCTTTCAAGTTTTGTACCGCGGCCATACCAAGCTGGTAAAGAGCGCCGAGCGGGATGATGAAGAAGCCAAACATACCTAAGGTATTAAAGTGCGTTCCAACCATGGCGCAGTAGTCACTATGGTTACAGATGTAATAGCCAATAAAGTGACAAAGCACCAGAAATGCCGAGAACAGCATGAAAAAATATGGCTGTGGTAATTTCAGTTTCATATTGCTTTTCTCGCCACCTGTCCGCAGTGCTATAAAAAGTAGATGCGGGCGCGAGTGTTTGCTTACAGTTTACAGGCCGGCAAGAATATCGCTAAAGGTCTTGCTGGGGCGCATGGCGGCATCCAGCTTGCCTTTGTCGCAGGCATAATAACCGCCCATTTCAACGCTATTGCCTTGCACATCGTTTAGTTCAGCCACAATCTTTTGCTCATTTTGTTCCAGTTCATCAGCAAGTTTGGCAAAACGTTTGGCAAGTGCAGCATCATCTTTTTGCTTTGATAAAGCGCGCGCCCAGTAAGTGGCGAGATAGTAATGACTGCCACGATTGTCCAGTTCTTTGACTTTGCGTGAGGGTCCCTTGTTTTCGGTCAGGTGCTTGCCGGTTGCTTCATCCAATGTTTCACTTAGAGTTGCAGCGCCTTTGTTTTTAAAGGCCCGACTTAAATGTTCCAGCGAAGCAGATAGCGCCAGAAACTCTCCAAGAGAATTCCAGCGGAGATGGTTTTCGGTGGTGAATTGTTGCACGTGCTTCGGAGCTGAGCCGCCAGCACCGGTTTCGAATAAGCCGCCGCCATTCATTAGTGGTACTATCGAAAGCATCTTTGCGCTGGTGCCCAATTCCAGAATAGGGAATAAATCCGTGAGGTAATCACGCAATACGTTGCCGGTCACAGCGATGGTATCTTTACCTTTGCGAACTCTTTCTAAAGTAAAATGCATGGCATCAACAGGCGACATGATATAGACATCAAGCCCCTCAATATCAAATTCGGGTAGATACTCATGCACCTTGGTGATCAGGTTGGCGTCATGCGCACGTTCTTTGTCCAACCAAAAAATGATTGGTAAACCGGTTAGTCTGGCTCTGCTTACTGCCAGTTTGACCCAATCCTTAATTGGCGCATCCTTGGTTTGGCAGCCGCGCCAGATATCGTTTTGCTCGACTTTGTGCGAGATAAGAGTTTTTCCGCTTTTATCGATTACTCTGACAATGCCGGCACCTTCCATCACAAAGGTTTTATCATGCGACCCGTACTCTTCGGCTTTCTGTGCCATCAAACCGATGTTTTGTACCGTGCCCATAGTAGTTGGGTCGTAAGCACCATTGGCAATACAGTCATCAACCACAACCTGATACATGCGCGAGTAGGTGCGGCCGGGGATACAGAACTTGGTATCGTGCAGCTGACCATCAGGTCCCCACATTTGGCCAGAGCTGCGGATAGCTGCAGGCATAGATGCGTCTATGATCACATCACTGGGCACATGTAAGTTGGTAATACCTTTGTCGGAATTGACCATCGCCAGCGGCGGACGAGTCTTGTAGACCGCATCAATGTCTGCCTTGATTTCTGCTTGTTTGGCTTCAGGTAGTTCACCTAACTTGGTATAAATTTCACCAACGCCGTTGGCTGGAGATATGCCCAGCTGGTCGAATACTTTTTCATGCTTGTCGTAAACATCTTTGTAGTAAGCGCGCACGGCGTGGCCAAAAATAATCGGGTCCGAAACTTTCATCATGGTGGCTTTCATGTGTACCGACATAAGCACACCCTGTTTTTTGGCGTCGTCAATCGCCTCAGCGAAAAATTCGGTCATTGCTTTATAGCTAGCGACAGCGCAATCAAAAACTTCGCCCGCCTGGAGCTCTAATGGAGCCCTTAATTCTGTGCTCTTGCCGTTGCTGTGTTCGTAGACAAATTTTATTGTTGTGGCTTTATCGGCAATTATTGATTTTTCACTGCCGTAAAAATCGCCATGAGTCATATGACTAACGTGTGATTTAGAGCTCGAGCTCCACTTGCCCATGCGGTGTGGATTTTTCTTGGCAAAGTTTTTTACTGATTGTGGTGCACGTCGGTCCGAGTTGCCTTCACGCAGGACTGGGTTCACCGCGCTACCTTTTACGTTGTCATACCTTTTTTTGATCTCTTTTTCTTTGGCGTTCTTTGGATCTTCCGGATACTCGGGAACCGGATAGCCGTCGCCTTGCAATTCTTCGATTGCAGCCATAAGTTGCGGTATGGATGCGCTAATGTTTGGTAGTTTGATGATATTCGCTTCAGGTTTTTTCGCCAGCTTGCCAAGTTCAGCTAAATCATCTGACTTTTTTTGTGCGGCGCTCAAGTAATCAGGAAATACTGCCAATATGCGCGCAGCGAGAGAGATATCTCTGGTTTCCACTTGCACACCCGAAACAGATGTAAACGCCTTAATAATGGGAAGAAATGAATGAGTCGCCAGTGCTGGCGCTTCATCAGTGTAGGTATAGATGATTTTGCTCATGAGATTCCTGATATTTGTTGGTTTTGCAGCCGAGATATGGTGTTCTCAGCGCCTATAATGGGAGGGGAATTATAGCAGTTTGGAGAAAGATTTCATCACCAGCCTGCTGTGGTTGGGTTGCGTCTATGAAGAGCAGCTAACTGATATGCCGGCAGCCCATTCTGGCGGCGGTGCAGCGAGATCTTTGTGTTCTGCATGATCTGCGTAAGGTGTTGCCAAGACCTTCATTAAGCGATCAATTTCAGCGTAGTCTCGCTCATCTTCCGCTTTACGGATTGCGGTTTCCGCTAAATAGTTGCGCAAGATGAATTGTGGGTTTACTTGGCGCATGTTTTCCCTGCGTAGATCTTTATCTAACGTTTCTTTATCAAGGCGCAATTGATACAAATCCAGCCAGCTATTAATTTCTGTCGGGTCTTTAAACCGAGCGGTAATGTTCTCTATTGCATCATCTGCAACCCCGAAGTTGCATAAGGCGCGGAAGGTCAGCGTGTAGTCTGCGCGTTGATCGGCCATCGTTTTAAGTAGCAAGTTGATCAGTTCCTGATCTTGGTCATGATCTGTTTCCAGGCCTAGTTTTTGTCGCATTTTTTCCAAAAAGCGGGTTTCGAATTGCGCTTGGAATGTATTTAATTCTTCACTCGCGAGTTCAGCGCCGTGTTCCAGATCGGTGTCAAATAGTGGCAGCATTGCCTGAGCCAGACAGCTTAGGTTAAACAAAGCAATTTGTGGTTGGTTGGCAAAAGCGTACCGACCCGAATGGTCTGAATGATTGCATATAAAACCGGGATTGAAGTCGTCAAGAAATCCAAATGGTCCGTAGTCCAGAGTGATGCCATGAATAGACATATTGTCCGAATTCATAACGCCATGCGCGAACCCGACAGACTGCCAGCCGGCGAGTAGTTCGGCGGTTGATTCAATGACGTTCCCTAACAAAGCCAGATAGGGGTTGTCATACTCGAGTAGTTCGCTGAAGTGTGTCTCCAGTGTGTAATCGGCGAGCGTTTTCAGATCATCAAATCGTTGCTGGTAGTAATAGTATTCAAAGGTTCCAAATCGAATATGGCTAGGCGCAACCCTTAGCACCAGTGCACCAGGCTCAACTTTTTCTCGATAAACCTTGTGCGTACTACCAATCAAACACAGGGCATGTGTGGTACCGATCCCCAAGCCATGCATGGCAGCACTACATAAATACTCGCGAATACTGGAGCGGAGCACCGCACGACCATCGGCGCCGCGCGAGTACTTGGTTTGACCGGCGCCCTTGAGATTGAGATCCCAGCGCTTTCCATTGCCGGTAACAACTTCGCCTAGTTGCATAGCGCGGCCATCGCCTAGTCGATGCACTAATTGCCCAAATTGGTGGCCGGCATAACACGCGGCGATAGGGTTGGTGCCCGCAAGTCGTTTTGCGCCGGTAATAAGGTCCACAAAGTCAGCGCGGCTTGCTTCGTTCTTATCTAGCTCGAGTAAATCGGCAACGACATCGTTAAAGTGCACGAGAAATTGACTATCTAGCGGGCTCGGGCGGTGTGCGGAATGAAAGATTGCCGGCAACCGCGAGTAACTATTGTCGAAGCTGAGTTGCTCGAGTGTTTTTGAAGGGGACATGACGGTGTATTTTAAACTAAAAGAGCAGCAGTTTGCAGGCCCGTTCGACTTCGCGCGACCGCCGACATGACGACTTACATAAAGCCAACTCAAAAGTTCGATTGGTTGCCAATATTTTACATGTATGGTATTAATGGCCGTGAGATGGTGGGGGATAAAAAACATCAGTCAATTTTCGTTGATTCCCCCTCCTATGGAGCGACTTACAGATCGCTACATACATAATTATAATTGATTAGTCAGAGGAGTAAATAAATGCGAATTCCTGATAAACCGCTCGCTAGACGCGGGCATCCGTTCAAAAAAACAGCGGTCGCGCTCGCGGTTTCTGCCGCACTACCAATAACGCTGCCTGGTGTTGCGTTTGCTGCTGAAAACGAGCTGGAAGAGATCGTTGTTACCGGTATTAGAGGCAGTATTCAGCGCGGTAT
>CAZUMV010000043.1:0-11140 GCA_964621435.1 uncultured Thiotrichales bacterium
GCGTCAAAATCTGATTCGGTCGTTTTCCGGAGTTGTCCGACAATACGCCACATCAAGTCACCATCGATTGCTTTTTGATAATGTAAGCGTTGCGCAAAGGCTGTCTCTCCTGTGTTGCTATCTGGGTCAATAGCGAACCGGTATTGCATTGACTCGTGCCCGGCGTTGACAAAGGGAGGAAAAACGCCTCCCGTATTCTGGGCGGCAATTGGCGCTGCCAACAGCAATAGCAGTGATAGGCACAAGAATTTCAACATACAGGAATCCTTCGGTTAAATGGTGTCTGGTTCGCTCGGGCGAACATGATATGAACGAGGTTAGATCAGTAATTTGCTGAATTCAAGGGCTTTAATTTCGTCTCAGCAGTGCTGGCTACCGCTCAATCGGCGACCGGCGCAGCGCTTGGTTTTTGCATATGATGTTCAGACAAGCTGGCGCGATTAGGGGGGAACACCGCTGAAAAAGTCGAGCCTTCGCCCTCAATACTATGGATTTCAAGATGTCCGCCGTGGCGCTCGAGAATGTGCTTAATAATAGCCAGTCCAAGTCCGGTCCCGCCGCTATCTCGTGAGCGCCCAGGGTCAACTCGATAGAAGCGTTCAGTTAAGTGAGGTATGTGTTCGGCCGGAATACCGTCGCCATCATCTTTAACGCTAAGGGTAGGGCGATCTTGATCATCCTTGGCCCACTTCACCGTTATGGTCGAGCCAGATGGCGTGTATTTGACTGCGTTCTTTAACAGATTTGAAACGACGCTCGATATCTCTACTTCTATACCTGAGAGATCGAGTTGTTCATCGATTTGTAGATCAATGTTATGCGTAGTGTTAGCGATAGTATTGCGGATATCATTTGCCATGGTTTCTAACATGCTGTGCATGTTTATAGTCACATTCTCGCTATCTTCAGCGTCCGATTTTTCCAGTCGTGATAGTGTTAAAAGATCTTCAATGATATGCGACATTCTAGTTGCTTGGGTCATCGCACTGACGACCGGCGGCAACAAATGTTCTTCCAACTCTGGTGCCGACTCGAGAATTTCGAGATAGCCGCTAACAACTGTTAACGGGGTGCGGAGTTCATGCGACGCGTTGGCCATAAAGTTTTTCCGCATCTCGGTCATTGAAGCTTCTGCCGAGATATCTCTGGCGGTTAGCATTTTCTGGCCGTCGCCGAAATTAATCATGCGAAATGCGAGCACCTGTTTGTCGTCTACTGGCGAAACATGTTTGAATTCAGTGTTTTGATCAGGGTTTTTTAGATAGTTGAG
The DNA here is from genome assembly GCA_964621435.1 of uncultured Thiotrichales bacterium. Taxonomy (GTDB): domain Bacteria; phylum Pseudomonadota; class Gammaproteobacteria; order CAZUMV01; family CAZUMV01; genus CALIRD01. The sequence continues at coordinate 1,271 of CAZUMV010000043.1, forward strand.
TAGCTCAGGGGTTCGCAGCAGACTGGTTATTTTACGGCCGCTATCAACACGACGCTTGATCCCAAGTAACTCGGCTGCCCGCTTATTAGCCCACTCGATTTCATTGGCCGCATTGAACACCACTGCGGCATCCGGGAAGACCGAAATAATAGTGTTGTATTGATTTACCAGCTCATGCAAGGCGTCTTCGCGTTTGCGGTCTTCCAGTTCGCGGCGGTGTAAATGCATTACCAGGGTTGACCAAAGTCCGCCGCCATCGGGCGCTTGGCTTTTTTGCATGCCGCCGCGGATCCATTCATTCAGTTGGAACTGTTGGTAAATGTTCCAACCGATATAAACAGAAACCGGTAGCAGGATCGCAACAAGCCACAGTTTGGTTAGCAAACCAATGATAATGACGGCAAGAAAAACCAGGAGCAAGCGGTCTAGTTCGTTGCGCCAAAAATTATTCATGTAGGCGAGATCAGGGCGAAACGATATCCGGTACCGCGGACGGTTTGCAGCATTTTGTCACAACCACCGGGTTTCAAGATTTTACGCAATCGCAAGATGTGTACATCGACCGTTCTTTCTTCGACATAAACGTTTTGGCCCCAGACATAATCCAGTAAGCTGGCGCGCGAATATACCCGGTTAGGATGAGACATAAAAAACTTCAACAGCTTAAATTCGGTGTTGCCTATCTTAACTGGTTTATCGTGCATAAGCAGCCGATGTGCAGCGACATCGAGAGAAAGATCGCCCATTAGCAGAACTTCATCTTTACGCTTTTCAGTCCGTCTAAGTAGTGCCCTGATACGGGCATTTAGTTCTTTCACTGAGACCGGCTTGGTCAGATAATCATCAGCACCGCTATCCAGGCCGCGGACTTTATCGTCTTCTTCGGCGCGTGCGGTTAGCATCAATAGTGGCAGGGACTTATAAAGATCTGACTGGCGTAGCTCCGCAATCAATTCCAGTCCGGACATGTCAGGTAACATCCAGTCGATAATCCCGAGGTCGGGTTGTTCGGAGACCACTAAGTCAAGACCGGCGCGGGCGGTCTCTGCTTCTATTACGGTAAAGCCCTCACGGTGCAATGCAAATGACACCATTTCACGAATAGGTTTTTCATCTTCCACCAGTAATATTTTTGTCATATTCGCCACTAAGATTTGTACTAGCGTCTATCATCCACAAGAATATGACAAGAGCATGACACAAGGAAGAATTTCCTTACAATAGCGCTACGCTAATTGTTCTATCTATAAGGTCTTATGAGTACCGAAAGGAAAACCGGGTTTTGCTCCGCCATTAAGAGCGTCCTGGCGGGATTTTTTGGCGTTCAATCCAATGAGAATCGCGAAAAGGACTTTACATCTGGTAAGCCTCAACACTTTATTGTTGCCGGTATTCTGGTAACCGCTATCCTCATTTTTGTGATTCTGGCGTTGGTAAAGTTTCTAATGCGCGATATTGCGGTCTGACCTGCCAGCGCATTTTACAGCGCTTTAATTTTATTAAGCTGTTCTTCTAGTTGCGCCAACGCAGTCTGTTGGTCAGCCTGCATTTCACGCGCTTTAGCAACTACATCAGGCGCTGCTTTTTCGGCGAAGTTCGGGTTATCGAGGCGCGCGGTTGTTTTGCCAAGATTGTTAGCGAGCTTTTCGATTTCTTTGCCGAGTCTGGCAATTTCGGCATCTTTGTCGATCAAACCTGCCAGGGGGATCAATATTTTCATCTCGCCTGCCAGCGCCATCGCGGTCTCGGGTAAGTCGACGTTCGCTTTGTGCCAATCAACTTTTTCGAGTTTGGCAATTTTCATCAAGGTGTTTTCACAGCTAGCAAAATTGCTTTGATCTTGTTCGGACCAATTATCAAAAATAACCGGTAGTTCTTTGCCGGGTTTAATATCATTTTCAGATCGAATCTGACGTACACCTAATATGACCGCCTTCATCCACTCTACTTGCGCGGTAGCATCAGGAGAGATTTGTGTTTCATCCGCAACCGGGTAGGGCTGCAGCATAATCGTTTCGCCTTCAGCACCCGCCAAAGGCGCAATCTGCTGCCAAATCTCTTCAGTAATAAACGGCATCATCGGATGGTGTAAGCGCAGTATTTGTTCCAATACCGTGACCAATGTTTTACGGGTCGCCGCTTTGGCCGCATCATTGCCTTCAGAAAACAATACCGGCTTTGATAATTCTAGATACCAGTCGCAATATTCATTCCAGGTAAACTCATAAAGTGTTTTTGCGGCCAGATCAAAACGGTACTGTTCAATATGCCGGGAAACTTCTTTGCTGGTGGTTTGTAGGCTGGATAATATCCATTGATCCGCTGCGCCGTATTCAAGCGCGGCGTCCGCGCCAACCGGCTGTTCGACTTGCATTAAAACGTAACGCGCGGCGTTCCAGATTTTATTACAGTAATTCCGATAGCCCTCAACGCGTTGTAAGTCAAAGCGCACATCTCTTCCGGTTGATGCCATGGCTGTGAACGTAAAGCGCATTGCATCGGTGCCGTATGCGGGCATGCCATCCGGAAAATGTTTTAGCGTAGACTTTTTGATTTTCTTGGCTTTTTCCGGCTGCATCATATTGCTGGTGCGTTTAGCGAGTAAATCCTCGGCGGTGATACCGTCAATGATGTCGATCGGGTCAAGTACATTGCCTTTTGATTTCGACATTTTTTGACCGTCGCTATCGCGCACCAGGCCATGAATATAGACCTCTTTAAAAGGCACTTCGCCCATAAACTTCAAGCCCATCATGATCATACGGGCCACCCAGAAGAAAATGATATCGAAGCCGGTTACCAGCACGCTACCAGGATAAAATTCAGCGAGTGCGTCAGTTTTCTCAGGCCAGCCTTGCGTGGAGAAAGGCCACAGCGCGGAAGAAAACCAGGTATCCAGAACATCTTGATCCTGGTTTAATTCGAGGTCTGCTGCGAGCGAATATTTCTCGCGCACCGCAGCTTCGTCGTCGCCAACATAAATATTGCCTTCAGCGTCATACCAGGCAGGAATGCGATGGCCCCACCATAGTTGTCTGGAAATACACCAGTCCTGAATATTGTTCATCCATTCAAAGTAAGTTTTGTCCCAGTTCTCTGGCACAAACCGAATATCGCCATCTTTGACTGCTTTTATCGCTGGTTCTGCTAGTGGCGCAATGCTGACGTACCACTGGTCGGTTAGCCACGGCTCGATCACTACTCCCGATCGATCCCCGCGCGGCACCATCATGCGGTTGTCTTCAATTTTTTCTAACAAGCCGAGCGCATCCAGATCAGACACAATAGTCTTGCGCGCCTCATAACGATCCATGCCGTGATATTTCTCCGGCATGTCTTCGTTGATTTTGGCGGTCGCCGTCAATACATTGATTAATGGCAAGTCGTGGCGTTGCCCAACTTCATAATCATTGAAGTCATGTGCCGGTGTAATTTTTTCACAAGCCGTGCCTTTCTCCGGATCCGCATATTCATCACCAACTATAGGAATGAGCCGGTCGCATAGCGGCAACAAAACTTCTTTACCGATCAAATTTTTGAAGCGCTCGTCTTCAGGATGCACGGCCACCGCTGAATCACCGAGCATGGTTTCCGGGCGGGTAGTGGCTACTACTAGAAAATCATCTGTGGCGTTTCCGGCGGCATCGGCAATCGGGTATCGAAAGTGCCACATCTTGCCATTTTCTTCTTCGGAAATTACCTCCAGGTCTGAAATTGCGGTAAGTAGTTTCGGGTCCCAGTTAACCAGTCGCTTACCACGATAAATAAGCCCTTCGTCATACAAACTGATGAATACTTTTTGCACTGCTTTGGACAGTTCCGGGTCCATGGTGAATTTTTCACGCTGCCAGTCACAAGACGAACCCATGCGTCTGAGTTGCTGCGTTATCGTGCCACCTGATTTTTCTTTCCACTGCCATACTTTTTTCGTGAATTCTTCACGACCCAAATCGTGGCGACTTATATTGTCGGCTTGGAGTTGACGCTCCACCACCATTTGCGTCGCGATTCCCGCATGGTCTGTGCCCGGCTGCCATAGGGTGTTGTGACCTTGCATACGGTGATAACGGATCAATAAATCCATCAAGGTATCTTGAAAAGCGTGTCCCATATGCAGCGTACCCGTCACGTTTGGCGGCGGAATCATGATGCTATATGGCGTGCCGGAACCGGACGGCTGAAAACAACCATTTTCTTCCCAGCGTGAATACCAATGTGCCTCGATGGCCGCGGGGTCGTAAGTTTTTTCCATGATTTAGAGTTGTGGCTGGATCAAGCTGGAATTATAAACCAGCGGCGCAGTAATTGTATGTAAAAAGGGTGTGCAGAATATTGATCTTGGTGTTTACGATCAAGGAATCTTTTTGTGGAGCTCGTGCATAATTTCTTCGACAATTTCTTTGCGCACCTTGAAAAAGTACTTGGCCAGCACCGACTCAACTATATTGTCTATTTCATCTTGAATGTAGGTGTTTGGAGATTCGGCGGGCTTCTCGAGATTTGCTTTGGAATCTCTCAGTTCGGACAGAGCCGTATCGCTGTCTTGCGTTGATCGGTTGGCTATAATCTTCTCCGGATTGCCCGGAAAGACAATATCGCTCAGCGTTGGAATGTCATCAAATTCTTCGTCCGTTGCCATGTTTATTACCTAGTTAATGGTGTGGTTATGAATTTCGAAATCCTGTTTTTGATAAAATTTATAATGTTCCCGGCCAATCACTTTTAGTGTTTCTTGTGGATCAACAATCTCTACCACCCGGGCAAATGTTTTGAACTCCGCGGGCACATCATTAGCCAAGTTTACCATGATGTTTTGGTGACTGGCGGGATCGTTTACACCAATCATGATCGGGCCCTCGCCGTTGCCATACAGTTCATGTGGCACAAAGCTGGTGTCACTAGCGGTCCAAAGTGCTTTGTCGACTTGAGTGGCCAGAGTTTCGTCGTCAGTATGGATGTGTACTTTTTGACCGTCGCGATAAAGCTGATCAATTAGCTTACCCAAAAACGTTAGACGATTGTGGCGCTCCGATAAAATATAGAAATCGATTCTCGGCGAGTCCTGTTGCGCATTTAATCTATCTGACATGGTTGTAATCGACCTTAATGTATTTAGTGCTATTTGTTTTTAGTCAAAGTGATGTAGCACAAAGCTTGTTAATAATGGTACTGGTCGCCCAGATGCACCTTTGGCAGCTCCGCCGCGCCACGCTGTGCCGGCGATATCCAAATGTGCCCAGCGCATGTCTTTAGTGAAGCGCCCGAGAAAACAGCCAGCGACAATGGTGCCAGCGCCGGGTGAGCCGATATTCGGGATATCAGCAAAATTTGATTTAAGTTGTGCGTCATATTCTTCGCCAAGCGGTAATTGCCAAGCGCGGTCATCAGTTCTTTTACCCGCTTTAAGAATCTTTCTTGCGAGTTTTTGGTTGTTACTCATAACAGCACTGGTTTGATGACCGAGAGCAACAATAGCGGCGCCGGTTAGTGTGGCGATGTCGATAACATATTCGGGGTCATATTTTTTGACATAGGTTAAGGCGTCGCACAATACCAATCTACCTTCAGCATCGGTGTTCAAGATTTCCACAGTTTGTCCCGACATGGTGGTCACAATGTCGCCGGGACGAGAGGCTTTGCCATCGGGCATATTTTCTGCGGCCGCCACGACGCCTACTAGATTTACTTTTGCATTAAGTTCTAAACAGGCTTGCATGGTACCGAACACACTGGCTGCGCCACCCATATCGTATTTCATTTCATCCATGGCGGGCGAGGGTTTAATCGATATGCCACCGGTGTCGAAGGTGATTCCTTTGCCAACCAAAACGACTGGTTTCCCGGCCGCTTTGCCAATACCATTGTAATGCATGCAAATTAGCTGCGCCGGTTGTTCGCTGCCTGCGGAGACTGAAAGTAATGATCCCATTCCGAGTTTTTTCATTTGCGCTTCGCTAAGTATCGATACCTTTAGTTTCGGATTTTTTTTGGCAATTTCTTTTGCCTGCTTAGCGAGATAACTTGGATGGCAGACATTCGGTGGAGAGTTCGCTAAATCGCGCGCAAAATCCATGCCACTACTAATAGCAGCACCGGTTTTTATTGCTGCTCGTGCTTTAGTCAGTTTTTTCGCATCATTGATTGCCAGAATCATCGATTTTAATGCCACTTTTTTGGCGGGTTTGCTTTTGAAAGCGTTAAACCGGTAGCTGGCATCATTGCAGGCGATTGGCGTTATTTCACCAATGCGTTTAACCGTCAGGTTTTTATTTTCGAGTGTACTCAGGTAATTGGTACAACTGCGGATCGATTTTTCGATCAGCGCATTGGTTGCCGCTACGCATAGTTTTTTATAGGCCGCTTTGTCGATAGTTTTAACGCTGCCGCATCCAACCAACAAAATGCGATCGCTTTTTAGATAGGGTAAGTCATATAGCCATGCTAATTGACCACGTTTTCCAGTGAAGTCGCCTTTATCCAGAAATGACTTAATCTTGCCTCGGCTAGCGCTGTTTACTTCGGCGGCCGCGGCCGAGAGTTTTTTGCCCGCAAATACCGGTATTATCAGACAAGCTGTTTTTGCGGTTTTGGGTCCAGTGGTAGTGGCAGTGAATTTCATGATTTCTTTCCTGTTTGTTGAGTTTGGGTGCCAAAAGTAAATTCGGTGCCCATATTAATATGTACTGCACATATATCTACTAATTATGTTGGTATTGTATTGAACCAACAGACGTTGAGCCACTCATAATGCATAATAACGTTCTAAAGAACGCTGCTACTGTTCGCGTGAGCGAATGAAACCGAATGAAAATAATAAGTCGATACCTCTTCGCTGAAACCGTCCGAACAATATTAGCAGTCCTATTCGTACTTCTTTTGATCTTGTTTGGTGGGCTTTTCGCCAAGATGTTAGGTCAAGTAGCGGCAGGGAAAATCACTGTAACCGTGTTGTTGCCTTTGGTTTTTGTGGTTGGCATCAAGTCATTTCCGATTTTATTGACCGTAGCGTTGTATATCGGTGTTTTAGTGACACTCGGACGTTTTTATAAGGACAATGAAATGACCGCGTTGCGCGCCGCGGGCGCTGGATACTCTCAAATTGCAAAGCCGGTGTTGGTGATTTCTGTGTTTGTCGCAGCCATAACTGCATGGTTATCTTTCTGGGTACAGCCGCAAGCACAGCAGTTACAAGATGACTTGCGCGCTGAAGCAGTACAAAACGTGGATATTGCAGGTATTACACCGGGTAAATTTATTCACATACCATCTACAGGATCTGTAGTTTTTGCCGAGTCAATTAAAGATGAGGCATTGGAAAACGTTTTTATGTTTAGTGATAGCGAAGAAAGTATCCGGGTTATCGCTGCCGATTCGGCGTTGCAATTGTCTCCGGATGTCGATCTTAACGTTTTGGAATTGCAGTCAGGCTCAGTATTCGAAGCAGGTAAGAATAGTGCTAATAGCAGCAGGATCGAGTTTCAAAAGCAAGGTTTTCAATTGCCTATGGAAGCACGTGCGAGTGGCAGAACGCGCCTATCGTCCAAGCCCACACTGGAGTTGATTGGCGCTTCGGGAATAAAGGAGCGCGCTGAATTGCAATGGCGCTTATCGTACCCAATCACGGTTTTATTATTAGTCGCGCTAGCGTTACCGTTAAGTTACACGTCGCCGCGTAAAGGACAATTCGGCAAATTGGCTTTAGCAATCATTATTTATATCTTGTACCAAAATCTTTTAGGAGTAGCGCAAAACTGGATGGTTAAAGAAACTACGCCAATGTGGATGGGGATTTGGTGGGTGCACGCTTGCGTTGTTGTGCTTATCGTGGTTTTCCTGTTACGGCATTACCAGTTTAGATATTTGCTTACGCGTTTATGGCCAGAACGTTCGGGGCGTGCAACATGATTAAAATTATTGACCGCTATATTTTTGTGCATGTTGTGACCGGCACTTTGTTGGTTCTTTTTGTGCTGGTTTCGTTGAATGCATTTATCGAGCTCCTGGATCAATTAGAAGACGTTGGTCGAGGCAATTTTGGTTCCTTGCAGGCGATCGCATATGTGTTTTATACGCTGCCAGGTCGAATTTACGAGTCATTGCCAACGGCAACTTTGGTTGGCTCCCTGGTTGGTCTCGGAGCATTGGCGTCTTCAAGTCAAATCACGGCCATGCGCGCGGCTGGCATGTCGGTTATGGATTTTGTTTTTTCGACGTTCAAATCTGGCATTGTTTTAGCGTTGCTTGCGTTTACCGTGGGTGAATGGATTTCGCCATGGGGTTGGCAAGTTGCAGAAGAAATGCGTGCAACTGCTTTGTCGGAAAAGCTCAGTATAAATCGTCGCGGTGGGCTTTGGTTGCGGGACCAGGAAAGGTTTGTTCATGCCGGGACTGTAATTGATGATTTTCATTTGAAAGACGTCACCATATACTCCTTTGACGCCCGTGAGCTCACGGAAATTACCGCCGCGACTGGTGCCGAAAAAACCATTGATGGTTGGGAGTTGGTTAACGTTACTGAAACAATAATCACACCTAAAAAGGTTAGTTCGCAGCAGATTGTGAGGCTCGCATGGCCCGGCTTGGTACCCGAAGGAATGCTTGATGTTCTACGGATAGGTCCTGAAGAAATGTCAGCGCGTGGTCTTTATCAATATATTAAATACATGAACGCCAATGATCTTGATGGCTCTAATTATGAGTTGGCATTTTTAAACAGATTTATTCATCCACTCAATATACTGGTGATGATGTTTATTGCGGTGCCGTTCTTATTTGCACATCAGCGCGGTGGCGGGGCGGGTCAACGTTTATTTGTTGGCGTGGTTTTAGGAATAGGTTTTTTCCTTTTTAACCTCCTATTTAATCAGCTCGGCGTGGTTTACGGGGTGCCAGTATTATTGAGTGCGCTGTTTGTTCCAGTGAGCGCCGTGCTCGTTACGGTATATTTCATTCGCCGCTAACAGATTATTTCGGTAGCTTAACAAGGTAGGATTTAGATACCAGGTCATGCAAAGTGGCGTTGTCCTTTCTAAACAAGGCAATTAAAAAGCCGGCGCCAAAAAATAACAACGAAATTATTGCGCTTGAATATCGAATCAGTGCCTGTTGATGTGAGATATTGTCGCCAGCATCATTTACAACTTTGCATCGCCACGCTTTCATCGCCAAGGTTTGTCCGCCGCGTATCCAGCAAAACCAAAAATACAAATAAAAAACGCCCAGAACAAAAAGTAGTAAAGCAAGATAGTCTGGTTGTTTTAGTAGCGGTGTATCAAAGTTCCGTTTAATATTAAAAATGACTGCAACTGGCCCGCCGGTGATAAAATAAATCGCAAGCAATAAGAAACCTTCATAAAGTAAAACTAATAAGCGTTTGAACAGAGAGATGCACTTCATTTTTATTATTCCAACTTTGGTTTTTATTTTATTTAATGACGAATGTATGACTGTAGTTCTTTTAAGCGTGAAATGTAACCAAGTATAAAAAAGCATTTTGTTTTTAAATAAAAAAATAAAGACTTAGGTCACAAAAAATTTTACATTTCGATTGCAAATTAGTGCTATGCACCTATAATTCGCTTCGGTAGTTACTTACATGGAGATTGGTAATGGCAGTTAAGAAAAAAAGAGTAAGGAAGAAACCGGCAACTAAACGTAAGGTCGCTAAGAAAAAAGTGGTCAAGCGTAAAGTGAAACGCAAGGTCGCTAAGAAAAAAGCAGTCAAGCGTAAAGTGAAGCGCAAGGTCGCCAAGAAAAAAGCAGTCAAGCGTAAAGTGAAACGCAAAGTAGCGAAGAAGAAGGTCAAACGTAAGACAGCCAAGAAAAAAGCAGTCAAGCGTAAAGTGAAACGCAAAGTAGCGAAGAAGAAGG
>CAZUMV010000043.1:11240-15214 GCA_964621435.1 uncultured Thiotrichales bacterium
AGTGAAACGCAAAGTAGCGAAGAAGAAGGTTAAGCGTAAGACGGCCAAGAAAAAGGCAGTCAAGCGTAAAGTGAAACGCAAAGTAGCGAAGAAGAAGGTTAAGCGTAAGACGGCCAAGAAAAAGCCCGTTAAGCGTAAAGTAGCCAAGAAAAAAGCCGTTAAGCGCAAGGTAAAGCGCAAAACAGCTAAACGTACCGTTAGGAAGCGTAGAAAATAATTTTCTCGTTTTTCTGGTGCGAGTTGGCAAGCCACATTGCTCCTGCGTTTTTAGCGGGGGCACATGGCTTCTACCCTCCAACGTAAGTAAAAAAGACCCGCTTTCTAGCGGGTCTTTTTTATGCTGAGGATAAATGTCGTCTGATAATGGTAATAGCTTGGTCGAGAGGTTTTTGGATGCGCTTTGGTTAGAGCGAGGTTTAAGTGAAAATACCTTGTCGGCATATCGCTCGGATTTATTGCAGCTAGATCAGTATTTGGGCAAGCACTCGATGACTCTCAAAGTCGCTACCCTTGGCGACTTGCAAGCGTATATGAAAAGTCTGCACAAAAAGTCCGCCAGCCCGCGTTCTGTAGCGCGTGCTTTGTCGTCATGGCGGCGGTTTTACCGCTACGCCGTGCGCGAGGGTATTTGTGCTGAAGACCCGACCGCAATGCTTGAAGCACCACGACAAGGTCGAAAGTTGCCGGACACTCTTAGCGAAAGCGATGTCGAGAATTTATTAGCAGCGCCAGGAACCAAAACACCAGAAGGGTTGCGCGACCGCGCGATGCTGGAAACGTTATATGCTAGCGGCTTGCGCGTAAGTGAGTTGGTTGGCTTGCTTATAGAGCAGGTTAATTTTAACCAGGGTGTAATTCGAACTATCGGCAAAGGGAATAAAGAGCGGCTGGTGCCGGTCGGCGATGATGCCCAGGAGTGGTTGCAAAAATACATGGCTACCGCGCGACAGGAGCTGTTGTATAGTCACGGCCAAAGTGATGCGGTTTTCGTTACCCGCCGGGGCGGGGCCATGACCCGACAAACTTTCTGGCACGCCATCAAGAAGCACGCTATGAAGGCGGGCATAAAAAAACATGTTTCGCCACATACATTGCGGCATGCTTTTGCGACTCATATGTTAAATCACGGCGCGGACTTACGCGTGGTACAAATGTTGTTAGGCCACAGTAATGTTTCCACGACTCAAATTTATACTCATGTTGCGCGCGCGCGTTTACAAGCGCTGCATCAACAACATCATCCTCGTGGCTAAGTTGATCGATATTGAGCGCTCCTAAGCGAATGATTTACATCACAACTATCTCGAAAAACTGGGAGTTTGTGTGTATTTTCGTGTAATATTCACAAAAATAGATAATCCGCTGGATTTGTATCGAATTTTCGAGCAGTTTAGCGGTCACACTTACGCACACAAAAAAAGAGTTTAATTATGAAAAAGTCACTTGCCACTTTACTGGCTATGAGTTTTTTGATCACGTCGTTTGCTTATGCTGATGCGGTCACTGATACCCTGGCCCAAAAACTTAAAAAACTGATTCCGCAAGAGCCAAAGAGTATCACCAAGTCGGCGATACCGGGCTTGTATGAAGCAAATTACGGCATGCAAATATATTATGTCAGTGCGGATGGCGAGTATATTGTTGATGGCAACATCATTAAAATCGCCACCACCGAAAATATAACGGCAAGTGCTGTGACTGGTACTCGCAAGGAATTATTGGCGGCCGTCCCGGCGAGTCAAACCATTAATTTTCCGGCCAAAGGTGATACCAAACATGTGATTACCGTGTTTACCGATATTGATTGCTCATATTGCCGAAAGCTACACAACGATATGGCTGGTTATAACGATCTAGGTATTGAAGTGCGTTATATGATGTTTCCGCGTGCAGGTTTGAACTCACCTTCGTACAACAAAGCAGTTAGTGCGTGGTGTGCAGATGATAAGCAAGCGCAGTTAACCTCGGCGAAAAATCTGAGACCAATTGTTCCGCTCCAATGCGAGAACCCAGTCGCTGCTCAATATAAGCTGGGCCAAGAGGTTGGCGTTAGAGGAACGCCGGCCATTGTAACTTCGACTGGTGCGTTGTTGCCCGGCTATAGAGATCCTGCGAACATGCTGGTAGAACTTGAGAAGTTGGCGGCTTTGAAAAACTAATTGAAGTCTACATGTAGTTTCCAGAAAGACCTGCCCGTGGCGGGTCTTTTTATTTTTTCAGCCAAATTAGCTTATTGTTCTCGGTAAAAAGAATGCCGGTCTTAATACTCCTGTTAGGCCATAACAATGCTGCTGCTTGTTCATAATATCCAAGTTGTGTACGAAAGGATTTCGCCAACGTTGCTTGTTGTTCCTGGTTATGACGATGAGTTTTAAAATCAATAATGGTTATCGTTTCCTGCTCTATAATTATGCGGTCAATAACTCCAAACACCCGGTTATTTTCGGATTTGAATACGACCGGCAATTCTGTGTAACACAACGCATCATCGCGATTGATCATTAGCTCAGGGAATGCCTGAACGCTCTTTTTTGCCTCCGCCAACCATTCGATAAGCCTGGAGTCGGATGTTTCTATACTATTCGTGGCAGCAATTTGGCTGAGTATTGCGCGGTCAGATGGTGTTGCGTCGGATATCAAGCGGTGTAATATTTGATGGATCGCGGTACCTCTTAGGCGTCCGTCTATTTTGCCATGCTGTGTATCTACCTCATTATCAATGCGACTCGGTGCGATTTCGGTATCAAAAGCCGATAGCGACAATTTGCCGTTGAGTTTTGCAGAGAGTTCCGTTGTTATCTCGGGGACCATTGCTGGCCCGATTGTTTTCGCGGTTTTCGGTTTCGATGTTTCGAGATAGACAATTTCATCATCGTCAAACTCGGCATTTTGGCTCAATGCTTTTCGGATCACATCGATATCCACAATGTTTTTGTCAGGGTTTTTTTTGTTCGGGTCACTCCCTTTTTTTGCCTCGCTTGCGGATACGATAAGGAGTTGTTTCGCCCGCGTGAGAGCAACGTAAAGTAAGTTGGCAGCCTCGCGTTTTTCCTTTTGTTGTTGTTTCTCATGCAGTTCAGTCATTAATTTATCGCGTTTTTCCGCAGCTGTCTGTAGTGCAATCAAGCGTGGTTTCGGATCGCTCGGTGGCCAATCGACCACAGCGTTTCCACTGGTATTGCTTTTGGCAATCTCATTGCAGTTGGCCGCAAACACGACTGGTGCTTCTAGACCTTTCGCTTCGTGAATGGTTAAAATGTTTATCGCATTATTACTTTCGGTGGGAGTAGGTTCCGAAATCGCTTCATTGTCGTTCGCGCTCGCTTGTAGTTGCAAGTGTTGCAGAAAGTGATGTACGCCAGGATATCTTCCGCTATTGATCTCAAGAGCAAGTTCTACAAACCGTTCTAAATTGGCATTTAATTGTGACTTCTGCCAAGCGGGAAAAGCGGCAGTATAACGATTGATAATATTACCCTGATAAAATATTTTGGTAATTAAGTCGTGTAATGGCAAAATGGTTGCGAGTTTTTGCCACTGTTGTAATAGTTTGGCTGCTCTGGATATTTTGCTAGTGTTTGATTCCTTGGTTTCACTTTCTGAAGCGGCGATCGCCTGGATTCGGTCATGCCAGCTGTCACCAGCGGTATTCGCAATGAGCATTAGTTCCGCGTTGTTGATTGAAAAAACTGGTGATCGCAATACGTGCGCTAGCGACAAATCGTCAGCTGGAGTAACAATCGTTTTGAGTAAAGCGCACAAGTCCTTAATTTCAATTTGCTCCATATAGCTGCCCCGGGTGCTGGCTCGAAACGGAATTCTTCGTGCTTGTAGTTTGCGTTCGATTTTTCCAACGTGAGTTCGCTTTCTAACGAGGATTTGGATATCACTATAAGTAATGGCTCGACCTTGATTGTTGTCATCGGTGATTTCTAGTCTCGAAGCCACGAGTTCCTCGATTTTTTCGGCAATCG
>CAZUMV010000044.1:0-14812 GCA_964621435.1 uncultured Thiotrichales bacterium
CTTGAACCGCGACTTAAGTTTTCAATGCTGTCGATAAAGCGAATTTCGCAATCCCCAAAACAGTTTTCGTCCCCCGGGTGTAATTGGGTATAGCTGGCCTCTGGTAAATACGCGTGCAATGCGAGTAGGTTGGTGGTCTTACCGCGGCCGTGGCCCGCTAGAAATTGTATGGCAGTGTTGGGTTTTTGCAGTTCATCTACCAGATGAGAGATATCGGCAACGGCGATATTGGCTAATACTTCTGGCGAGACCACACCAAACGGATTGCGAACGAGATTGAGATGCTGGAAAGCTGGTCGCATACATAAAAAGAAGGCCGCGCGTGCGGCCTTCTTTGATTACAAGACTAAAATTTACTCTGGTTTAACAAATTTCAGCGTCATACGGTCACTTTCACCGATTGCGACGTACGCCGCCACCTGTTCAGCACTTAGATTCAGATCCTTATGGTCCATAGCAGGTGGTAGTGTCCAGACGCCATTCGGATGGTCTTTGGTATCCAGTGGGTTGGCGTTTATTTCACTACTGGCAACCAGTTCGAAACCAGCAGCCTCTGCCGCGGCGACAATCACAGAAGTTTTAATATATCCCCGCGTGCCAGGTTTTTCGTCGACCGTGTCTTCATCCATGCGGTGCTGTACCAGGCCAAGGATGCCGCCAGGCTTCAGGGCGTCATACATTGCGTCCATTGCCGCTTCTTCGTTACCCCGGCGCAACCAGCCATGGAAGCTCCTGAACGTCAGCACCATATCGGCGGCCTCGTTTGGCGCCAGCTCCATACGGGCGGGTACTGCAAATACAGTTTGTTTGATCTGGTCATACAAGTCTGGCTTGGCGATCATTTTTTCGTTGTACTTGATGAAACTCTTTTGCACATATTCGTTATCAGAGTCAGGGTTATAGCTACCGGCATATAAAGTTCCGGTGTCACGCATCATGGGGCCGAGAATTTCCGTATACCAGGCGCCAGAACCTGGTGATACTTCAACTACGGTCATGTCGTCACGTAGCCCGAAAAACATCAGCGTTTCAACCGGATGCCGGTATTGATTACGCGCTATGTTTTTAGCTGATCTTTCCGTTGAATTCGCCAACTCGGTAAGTTTTGCGCGAGTTGCGACTTCGACCGGGTCAATGGACGCTACCGGTGTGGCGCAGCTGGCTATTAAAACTACCAATAAGAAACTACCTAATTTGTAAATTGTGTTCATGATTCTCCCTTCTGTACATCGACTTGGTTAATTTTCATAAGGCGTGATTGTAGCATTACTCGGCGGCTAATTTTAGATCTACCCAGTTTTGCACATTCTCTTTTAATATCGCCATTGGCACGGCGCCGGCGAGCAGAATAACATCATGAAACTCGCGGATGTCGAATTGATCACCTAATTGGTTTTCGGCATTAGCGCGTGCTTGCTGGATGGTGATCATACCGAGTTTATAGCCCAGCGCCTGACCGGGCCAAACCATATAGCGTTCAATTTCAGAGACAACGCTGGACTCGGCATTCCCAGTGATTTCCGACATGTATTCAATAGCTTGTTCGCGCGTCCAACGTTTGTGGTGTAAGCCGGTATCCACGACCAAACGTACAGCACGAAATAACTCCGCGTTAAGACGACCAAGATCACTATATGGATCGTTGACATACATGCCCATCTCAACTGCTAATGCCTCCGAGTATAAAGCCCAACCTTCTACATAGGCATTGTAGGGAGCAATCCGGCGGAACAAGGGTAATGATTCTTGTTCTATGTTTAGCGCAATTTGCCAATGATGTCCGGGAATAGCTTCATGGTAGGTTAGCGTTTTAAGATCCAGTTTCGGGTTGGCTTTAATGTCATGTAGATTGATCCAATATACGCCCGGGTTACTACCATCCAGAGCTGGTGACGTGTATTGTCCACCCGGCGCGCCAACTTCACGTTCTTTGGGAATCCGTCGTACTTCAACCGGGAACTTCGGCCGGCTTTTGAACAAGCTATCCATGCGCCCGTCAATCTCGTCAATATAGTCATTAAGGTCGTTCAGCAATTGTTCGCGGCCGCCATCTGAATCTTCGTATAAAAACCTTGGTTCCGCGATAAGTGCTGCCATGCGTTGTCCAACGCTACCGGTGGTGTAGCCCTCGGCAACCAGAATAGTATTCATTTCAGCGCTAATGCGCGCAACTTCTGCTAGCCCCAAACTATGAATTTGATCAGCAGTCATGTCCGTATCACCGAGATTGTTGATTGCATCCTGGTAAAAATCGCTACCGTTTGGTTGGGCCCAAATGCCATGTTTATCACGAGCGATGGTTTGTACGCTCCTCATCGTGTTGGCGAGGTCTTGATAAGCGGGATAAACATCATCGGTCAATGCCCGGGCGGCTTGCGCAAGTAGACTCTTTCTGGACGCCGGCTCAATATCCGGCAAGGTACTGATGGTTTTTTCAAAATGGGTATACAGAGGGTGTTGCATGATATCTGCGCTGGTAAAACCCTCTAGATTTTTAATCGCCTTGGCGACAATAATTTTAGGTGGGACCCAGTTTTTTGCCGCGTCCGCCTGGACTTTTTCGCCAATGCTACCGAGCATATCGTCGAACTTCTTCAAGCGTACGACATAGTCTTGCGCATCGCGAATATTTTTCAGAGCATGGTTATTTTGTAATATCGACGGCGCATCGATCGCGGGACCGTTTATTTGATTAACGATAAATGCGGACATTCCCATCCAGGTATCAATGTAGCCAATGTCGAAATCCGGATCTCCGGCGTAGTACCGGGCAATACTGGCGATAACCTTTCGGTTGCTATTAGCTTCGGGATCGAGTTTGCCTTGAAAATTACTAATCAATTTTTGGTATTCCCGCAATTCAGCGCGCAGGGTCGCTTCTGCGGTTGGCGAGTAGTCCTCGAGTTGATCAGCATAGTAAGACCCTGTTACCGATTCATCTATCCCGAACGCAGAAGCCGTTAGACTGCGACTTCTAAACAGGCTGGCGACACTTGATTGATAATACTGCTCCAGAACGGCAGGATTGGCCGCAATACCGCTGTTTTCAGGTATTTGTTGACATCCGGCAAGCACGATGAGAATCGGCAGGGTGATTAATTTAATAGTTTTTATCATGACAACCTCCACGCAATTTTCTACGATTATCACTCAAGAGCAAGGGCTTTGCTATGAGTGATGAAAGATTGTCCGGTTTTGTTGCGGATGCTTTACGCAGCGGTGCCAAGCGGGAGGACATTAAAAACATACTGTTGGACGCAAAATGGTCCAAAGATCAGGTCGAAAGCGCACTGGACGTTTGGTCGAACGTCGATTTTCCGGTACCGGTACCGCGTCCCAGAGCGCAATTGTCAGCGCGCGATGCAGCGCTTTATCTCGTTATGTTTGCGATGTTGTACTGGGCAGTTTTTAATTTCGGTACATTGCTATTTAATTATATCGAATTACTGTTTTCTGATGCATTAAACGAAAACCATTTTCGTTCCCGTAGTCGTTCAATACGTTTTGCTACCTCCAGTTTACTAGTCGCATTCCCGGTCTTTATGTATTTGGCTATCAAGATTAATCGTAATCTTCAGTCTGATCCGTCACACCGGTCCTCCGCAATTCGAAAGTGGCTGACCTACCTGACCTTGTCGATTGCAGCTTGCGTGATCGTAGGAGATTTGATTGCTTTGATAAACAATTTGCTGATGGGCGAGCTGTCCGTACGTTTCTTCTTGAAGTTTTTGGTGGTTGGATTAACTTCCGCTGCGGTGTTTTATTACTACCTTTGGAATATGCGACAAGATGATGAGGCACTTAAGCGATGAACATCAATAAAATCTACGCTTATGGTTCGACCGCGGCAGTTATCCTCGCGGTTATAACCGGTCTATTTCTTAGCGGTACGCCTGCTAATCAGCGTCAGTATAGATTCGACGAAGAGCGGGTCGCTGATTTACGCCGTTTGACTTATCACATAGAAAGTTATCGAAATGCGCATCAACAGCTGCCGGACAGCCTGGAAGCGTTGGCCGGTGGCCGGGGTGCAACAATACCGGGCGGCCTGGATGTCGTTCCCACCGACCCTGAAACCGGCGCGATATATATGTATGTGGTAGTGTCTGAAAATAGTTATCGTTTATGTGCCGACTTTAATCTAGCTTCGGAACATGATGGTCAAGCAACATTTTGGGGCCATGATGCTGGCTATCAGTGTTACGAAATTATATTGCCCGAAGTGCCGACTCAGGATACTTAAGTAGGTTAAGATTTTAAGCGTTTTCCAATTCTAATGGCAACGACCTTAGACGTTTCCCTGTAGCCGCGAAAATAGCATTCGCAACCGCCGCTGCAACGGGCGGTACGCCGATTTCGCCAACGCCGGTTGGTGACGCATTGCTCGCCACTAAATGCACCTCTACTTTAGGCGCTTCGCTCATGCGCATTACTGGTAAATCATGGAAGTTGCTTTCAACCACCGCGCCATCGGCTATCGTGATTGGCGCTTTGAGTGCTGCCGACAAACCGTAAATAACACCGCCTTCAATTTGCGCGCGCACGATATCCGGATTAACAACTTGACCGCAATCAACCGCGGCGACGATACGATCGACACTAAATGCGTTACCGTCGACGCTAACCTCAGCCACCATCGCAATATATGACTTGAATGAGGGATGCACAGCAATGCCTTGGTTGGGTCTTTTGCCCCATTCGGCTTTATTGGCCACCAGCTCGATTACACCGAGGTCGCGCGGAAAGTCTTGCATGTGGGCGAGCCTAAATGAAAGCGGATCGGCCTTAGCAGCATGCGCAAGTTCGTCCATAAAACTCTCAACAGCAAAACCATTATGCGAGTGTCCGACTGAGCGCCAGAACGCCGTGGGGATTCCAGTATCATACCGAACTCGACTTACCTTAAAGTTTTTTAGCAGGTAGGGCCTTTCAGTACCTTCAGTTATAGTTGGAGCAACCTTATTTAGGATGCCGCCCATTCCTTTTCCTGCGGCATTGGTTAAGCCATCAGGCGTAATTTCGGGAAGTAATCCATAGGCCATAAATTTGCCCATATCTCTTAAAACGCTTTGCGACACAATTTTGTGTGACCAAGCATCGACATTTTGCTGATCGCCGACTGCTCCTTCGAGCCGATGGAGTGATGATGGGCGATAATAGTCATGCCGCATATCATCTTCACGTGACCACATAAGCTTGATCGGTATGTTTTGATGTTTCCGCGCAATGGCCGCAGCTTCCCCGGCAAAATCAGGGATGGCACGACGCCCAAAGCCACCACCCATGAAAGTGGAGTGAACCGTGATGTTGTCTTTGGATACCCCTCCATAAAAACTCACCGCTACTTGGACAAGGTCCGGGGCCTGATTGGGAGACCAGACTTCAGTCTGGTCTTCGGAAATCAAAACAGTGGTGTTTTGCGGTTCCAAGGGACTATGGTGATAAAAGGGTAGGTAATACTCAGCGACAATTTTATTGGATGATTCAGAAAGTACTTTGGTGGCGTCGCCTTCTTCATGCTTTACTTTTTCTTTGCCGTTTTTCATGGCGTCTTTTTGGGCCGCTAGAATTTGTTCAGAATCAAGACCCGCCAGTGGCCCTTTGTCCCATTCAACCTCAAGCGCTTGCAAAGCTTTATGTGCTTGCCAGTAACTGTCCGCAACCACGGCTACACCAGAGAAGATCTCTAATACATCCACGACGCCATCTAAACCCAAGACCGTGTCTGCTTGAAAGCTCTTAACTTCACCACCGAAATGTGGAGATCGTTTGACTAAGGCGGTTTTCATGCCGGGCAAGTGGACATCAATTCCGAACTCCGCGGTACCGTTTGATTTACTACGGGCGTCCAGGCGTTGGTTGTATTTTCCAATGTACCGAAAATCAGGCGTAGATTTTAACTCAGCGCTTTCCGGAACCGGTAAGGTTGCTGCAATATTAGCAACATCGCCATACACTAAAGTTTCATTGGTCTGTGAATTTTTAAGCACACCATCAGAGGTGCTGACGTCTTTGATATCGACTTGCCATTTTTCGGCGGCTGCCGCTATTAGCATTGCTCGAGCGGACGCACCAGCCTGTCTTATTGGTTCCCAAGTTTTTGCAATACTGGTGCTGCCACCAGTTGTTTGTCCAAACGGTGCAATCGCAAAGGCCGGATGTACACCGGCTGCCTCGATAATAATTTTGGCTGGATGAATATCCAGTTCTTCGCCAACCATTGTCGCCAAACCCGTAAAAATGCCTTGCCCCATTTCAGACTTACTGGCTTGAAAAATAACCTTGTTGTCGGCTGTGATTTGTAGAAAAGCGTTGGGTTTGAAGCTATCTGATAGTAGTCCCGGCACAGGTGGGTCTTTGCGTAACGCCAAAGCTAAAACCAATCCACCGCCAATGACGCCAGAGCCGATTAAGAACTTGCGTCTATTAATCATGCCTCTTGTTCCGATTCGCTCACACCGTTTGCTACGTCTGATATCGCCGCATAAATTCGTTGGTAACAGCCGCAGCGGCAAATGTTGCCTGCGACCGCTTGTTTGATTTCGGATTCGCTCGGGTTCGGTGTTTTTTCTAACAATGCAACTGCGCTCATAATCTGGCCGGATTGGCAATAGCCACATTGCGGTACGTTATGGGATACCCAGGCATCTTGCAGCGGATGTTTGTCTTCCAGACCCTCGATGGTTGTCACCGACTTGTCAGCAATCGCGGCGATTGGCGTAACGCAACTTCGCACCGCTTGGCCATCCAGCATTACGGTACAGGCGCCGCACTGCGCCAGGCCGCAACCATACTTAGTGCCGTTTAGCTGCAGTTCATCTCTGAGAACCCATAAAAGCGGTGTATCGTCGCTCGAACTTACAGTAATTGGTTTTGTGTTTAGCGTAAACTTTATCAAAGTCTGCGTCCTTAAAACGATATTAGATTGCTATGATTAAAAGCATACCATCACCAGTTCTTCCGGTACATTAATCAAAAGATTAAGGTACCGCGAATAAAAATTGGTTTTGGTACAACGATCAGTGGTGACTCGTTCCAGTAACCGCTAAGATCCGTGGCTAACAGAGGAAGAGCACATGTTAAAACGAAATTTCACTGAAGAACAACAGATGCTGCGCCTGGCATTTAGAAAGTTTCTGGCGCAGGAAGTTACCCCGAATATGGAAGCTTGGCGTGAGCAAGGTATCGTCGATCGCGAAATCTTCAAAAAAGCTGGTGAAAACGGTTTCTTGATGATCTGGCCGGACGAAGAGTTCGGTGGCATGGGCGATAATGATTTTCGTTTTGAACAAGTTCTCATGGAAGAGACTGCCTATGCGCGAGCGCATGATTGGTTCAATACTTTGCACAGTCGTTTGGTTGGGCCATACTTCTCGCGCTTTGGAACTCGCGAGCAACAAGAACGGTTCTTACCCCGCGCTGTTAGAGGTGAAATTATTTTCGGTGTTGGTATGACCGAACCGGACGCCGGCAGTGATTTGGCGGGCATGCGCTCGGTAGCGGTAGACAAAGGTGACCATTGGTTACTGAATGGTTCTAAGACGTATATTTCAAATGGTATTAACGGCGATGTCTTTGTCGTCGCGGCTAAAACCGATCCGGAAAATAACCCGCATGCAATGACCTTGTTTATCGTTGAACGTGGCATGCCGGGCTTTGAGCGTGGCCGTAACCTGAAAAAGATGGGGTTAAAAGCGCAAGATACAGCGGAGTTGTTTTTCAATAATGTCGAGGTGCCCAAAGAAAACATTCTTGGTCAAGCGGGCAGAGGTTTTTATTACTTAATGGAAGGCCTTGCTGAAGAGCGTTTAATTGGAGCCTGTATGTATCTTGCTTCAGCACAATTGTCTTTTGATTTAACGCTAGAATATGTGCAAGAACGAAAAGCGTTCGGTAAGCGTATTGCCGATTTTCAAAATACCCAATTCAAATTAGCAGAATTACGTACAGAGCTCGATTTTGCGCAGGTTTTTATTGATCAATGCGTTGCGGTCCACAATGATGGTGGCTTAACTACGGTTGATGCAGCCAAAGCAAAATTAGTTGCGAGCGAGTTACAAGTTAGTGCTGCGCAGCTTGGCGTACAATTGCATGGCGGTGCTGGATACATGGATGAATACCCGATCTCGCGTCAGTTGACAGATGCAATGATCTCGCCGATCTACGCGGGTAGTTCAGAGGTCATGAAACTATTAATCAGTCGTGATTTTTTATCCGATGCTTATCAACCGTTTAATGTTCGAAATTTTTAGCGCCTAACTCGAATAAAAATTTCATATTTTCAATATAGAAAACGTACCAAATACAACCAGACACGATGAAAAACGAAACGCCCGTAGATTATCAGGTAGAAGATGGTGTTGCCGTCATCACATTGAATCGACCAAAACAATATAATGCCATTAATGAAGAATTAGCAAACTTGTTGGTTGAGTCATTGCACAAAGCTCAAAGCGATGAAGTAGTTTCTTCGGTTGTATTAACTGGTCGGGGCCGTGCTTTTTGTGCCGGTGTGGATCTTAAGGCACTCGCCGCTGGTGGTGGTCTGTTGGCACCCGAGAATATGGGCAGTGATGACTCATTGATAGCGGCTTTCTCTCGCTGTAACAAACCCATAATTGGCGCGATTAATGGTTTTGCAGTAACGGGTGGATTAGAGATAGCGCTCGCCTGTGATTTTCTTTACGCGGGCGAGAGTGCTAGTTTCGCCGATACACACGCAATTGTTGGGTTAGTGCCCGGTTGGGGATTGTCTCAAAAATTGCCTCGTTTGATTGGTCTTAGCCGTGCTCAAGAAATGAGTTTTACCGGGATATATATTGGAGCTGGAAAAGCTCTGGAGTGGGGCTTGGTCAATAAAGTTTGTAAAGATGAGGACTTAATGGATGAGGTTTTACAAACAGCGCGCCTAATTAATGATGGCGTGCCTCTGGCTTTACATAAGATTAAGAACATGATGAATACCGGTTGGGCTGGTGATCTGGAGACAGGACTGGCCATGGAAGCTCAAGCCTCGAAAGAATTTATGGCAAAAGCAGATTTGTCGCAAATGGCGGAGCGGTTGGCAGTATTGCGCAAGCGCAAAAAATAGCAGGACCATAGAACATTAGGTGATCTTAAACCCGTGCTTTTTATAACATGGATTCCTGCCAGCGCGAGCATTGCGTCCGGATAATCGGGAGGATAAGTCTGCGCTACAGCATTCGCAGCATGGTTTAGGTTGAATCGCTATTTGTTAACGTGAAACCAAAATTCGATTTCATCAGTCTCGACTTCAAAACGTGCCGCGTGTTCAACGTTAGCCGGTATGTGGTACCAATCCCCTTCGGCAAAACGGTGTTCCTTACCGCCCATAGTCAGAATCAATTCACCCTTGGTGATGACGCCGTGGTTGTCGGTGTTATGTGTATGCATAGGTATATTGGTACCGGCAGGATAGGAGGCAAATAATACATCACTGTCTTTGGCTTCGAGCTTGTAGGCATCGAAGCGGCCATCATATAGGGGAAGTTGTTTTATCCTCTCGGGATAATCGCCAGACATAAATACCTCTTTTTCGGTACGTTTTTTATTCGGCAGCATATCTTACGTTCTCCACAATAATAATTCATGCATATTCGCGCTATGTATAGCAACTGCGCCCTTTTAGTTGCTCAATTAGTTCTATCCGAGGTCGCGCTATAGATGAAATCCATGTCTGGTTTTTCGGTGCAAAAGTAATGTACCCAGATGTATAAATGACTATACGCTGCAACCGCAAGCGCGGATGCAGAGTTAAAGCCAATTGCGATAGCCCAAAACAGCAGAAAAGCATAAACGTACATGGCATTATTTGTAAACCGAAAAATACCCTTTTTTACCCAGGGTTTGGTGCGGTAGCCGGGATCAAAATGATCGACACCTGCAGCTCTCTCCAATCCGAAATATCGTCTTACGCTATACAGGGTATAAATACCCGGAACCATTAAAATACAGGTGATTGTGATTCGTGCGGGCAATCCAAGCCCTAAGCCATTTTGGTCGGCCCACGCGAGAAATATTAACGAAATAAACCGGCTTGCGAACAGAATAAAGAAAATGACGACATACAGCTTGAAACCAATCAGGTTGCTGACCAGGCCTGAGCGCAATTCTAGTCGCCAGGCCAGCCATACATAGACTTGATGAATGACGGGGCAAATGATAGCGACCCAATACGCGACAGTCACAGGTTTGCCAAGGGCGTTCCACGTCCACCAGGCAAGTAGTAGCAGGGCTAAGATGCACAGGAGATGCCAAAATTGGCGGTGCCAGATACTAATTGAAGATTGTTGGTCGTTCACGCCTGAGCTCTTGCATATACCTTTACTTTTTTAGAATTTATCTCCCGAACAACGCAATCAATTTTTTGGTCGATGCTCTGTTTTTAGATGGTAAAATCTCTACCCATTTATCGAAAGCTACCCAAATGTTTGCGCCCGCTTCCTGCTCCCATTTGTTCCAATAATTTAGAGAGTCCCACAAACTTGGATGTTCCTCGAACAGGGGCAAGAGTTGAATAGCGATGATGGCGTTTTTATTTCTAAGCTGCGGGTTTTTCTCGAGTTCTGGTAAGGTCGCTTTAAACCAATTGACGAAAGTTTGGCCTGCTGGTAGCTGGTTCTCTTTTTGGTTTATGATGTCATCGGTGTATTGCATCAGACTGCCGGCATAGCTCCGCCAGTTTTCATACGGTGGATTCACTTCCCACTCTTCACTCATGCGCCGGATGGCGTATAGCGAACACATTTCACCAATAACTTCGTCAAACCACATAGCTTTTGTGGTCGGGGTTTCATAGTTTGTTCTGACGTGACAATACTCATGAGAAAATTGATAGGCGTAGTTTGACCAATACCTGTCGGTAGACGTGATTTCGATTTTGTATTGTCCTTGGGGGCCTTTTTCATACAGCGTTATCGGATACCCGCGTGCTCTATTTTGATAAACCCACAATTCGTTTTTTGCCCCGGATTGAAACGCCTTATCCAGGACATCTTTCGCCGAATTCAGTATTTTCAAAATGTCCGGTGGATTACCGACACCCCAGGAATTGGATTGAAGCGAAATACCCGGCTCCCGGTTTTCTGCCGGCGCCGTACTTTTTACAATCTCTGTACTTGCCAGCTGGGTATTTTTCACTAAGGGAGCTATCACGGGTTGTTCCAATATCGCTGGTGTGCCCACACTTTTGCCAAGCGGCGAGTACGCGCCAGCGAAAAATGCGACGCCAGCAACGATGATGTATGTAAGAAGTTTGAATAAATTCATTGATAGCGTCCTTGATTTTTTCGTTTAATTTATTGGGGGATTTATTTTTTTCGGTATCTTTTTCTGGTCAGTTTCCCTTGTTTTATGAAGCTATTACCGCATTTTTTAAAAATGTTTGCTTCGACCCCAATCAAAAAAATAGTAGTTTCCAAAAACTATTGGAGTCTGAATTGAAAAAACCGACGTATAGGCCTAATAGATAAAATATTTGGAGTTATTCCCATGATATCACGAGTTACTTTTTTGCTAGGTTTGCTGATAGGGCTAACAGCACAGCCGGTTTTGGCCGCTACTTCCGGACCTTCTGCGTCAACAGCGGTTGCCAGAGCTTCGCTACCCAAGGGCCAGAATAAAGATTTTGGCACACCGCCCGAGGTAACGTTAAAGCCATTAAGTGATGAAGTTCTCGCTGCCCTTTCGATAAAGTTAATTGACCCCGAGCTACCCACTTGGGGCACGGAGCAGACCAACGCGCTTAAAGTAATTGCCAATAGCGGTGATCCGCGCCTTGCTTGGGTGGTTACCGATGCCATGCGTTTCATAGGTAGCCCGCGAATAATAGACGAGATGACCCAAACCCTGAACCAACTCTTGGGCACAAAGTTAAGGGGTATTGATGCATGGGGTGATTCCATAGATCGTCTTATCGCGTGGGATATTCCGGCGCCACCAAATTATCTGGCATACAAGCGCGCTATTTACACTTCCGTACTTGAAGAATGGCAGCCGCTGTTTTCCGAGGGGCCAATTGACTGGCGCTATGTATCCTGGGGCGGTGTACGTATCGATGATCGACCATTTGATCAAACCGATGAACTTTGTAACTGTATTCCAGCAGCCGACAACCCCGAGGTAACGGATGCTGACAATGCCGATTGGCTTCCAGATAATGCTGTAGTGTTCGGTATCTCTATCAATGGAGAACAGCGAGCTTATCCACGCCAAATTATGGAAGTGCGGGAAATGGTCAATGACACACTGGGTGGCCGCGATCTGGGTATCCCGTATTGTACCCTGTGCGCATCTGCCCAAGCCTGGTATACCGACGAGTTACCAGAAGGCATTGAGCGACCCGTACTGCGAACCTCAGGTCTTCTGATCCGGTCAAACAAGGTTATGTATGACCTGGTGAGCCAGTCAGTTTTTGATACCTTCCTTGGAACCGCGGTCACCGGTCCGTTAGCTAAACGGAATATCCAGCTCAAACAAGCCAACGTTGTGACCACCACCTGGGGCGAATGGAAAAAAACCTATCCCAAGACAACTGTGTTGAAAGAGCATCTTGCTTTAGGCCGTGACTTTGATTTCCGTAACGGCCGCGATGCCGAAGGTCCAATTTTCCCGATTGGCAATCTAGATCCACGCCTTGCGGTACAGGAAGACGTGCTTGGTGTGGTTACTGAAAGCGGCGCTCCTATAGCTTTCCATGTCCCCAGTTTGATTAAGGCCCTGGATGCTGGTGAAACTGTAGAGCATGAAAATATTCGTGTTGAATTACATGCCGGTGGTGTTCGGGCGGTTAACCGTGAGACTGGCAAAGATATTGGTTCGCATCAGGCTTTTTGGTTTGCATGGTCGCAGTTCTATCCTGGCACCCAATTGTGGCCGTCATGATCACGCGCCCGGTAATAATGGGTGTTTTGATATTCTGATCGCTACGTGCCATCGAAATGCAGCACTCGAATTCTTGTTTTAACAGTTGAAGTAAACGGAGACTTGATTTGGATTATTGATTTCCAGTCTATTCTCGTTAGGCTACCACTAGTTGTATGGTAGCTCGGTTCACTCCATTTCAGTGTCTCCGTTACTTCATCTAAACCGTCTTAGCAGCTACTACAACGCTCCATCGCGTTTCATCGCGTCAAACACTGATTTTGCCAGTGCTCGATAACCGGCTTTATTGAGGTGAACAGCATCAGATTTGTAACCTGGTTTTCGCATAAGGTCCCCGATCAGATCGTCAATCAAGACCACGTTATCTTCAGCTGCAATTTCTTGATACAGGGGAGCGACGCTAGATAAGAGTTTTTTCTCTGGTACGCCCACCAATAAGACCTCAGCGCCATAACCGCGGGCGAGAGAAATCATTGCTTTAAGGTTGGACTTGATGCTGTCGGCATTGACGTTTCTCAAAATGTCATTGCCGCCCTCTAAAAGAATTACGAAATCCGGATTGGTTTGTTCCAGAACGCCGGCTAAACGAATCAACCCCTCTGATGTCGTTTCGCCTGAAACACCCGAACCTATAACACGCATCGATGTCAGCTCTGCTAAAACAGTAGGGTAGCTATTATTACTGGTAGTGCCGACACCAACCGTCAGGCTGTCGCCGAACGCCAGGATTGTCGCTTGGCGGGATAGAGGCGTAAACTCATCAGAGCCACAGCCGCATAATAGGAGCATCGAGCACATTAATAGGCCCGCTAAAACTTTTTGTCCAAATTTAAGACTCATAGCAGTAATACCGAAATTGTTAAAAAAAATATTTGTACGCCAGATCATATTATCAGCACTTTAACTCATGTACGTTTTGAGACTTTTTCTTCTTAAAACCGAGCTCTTTATAAAATATATTCGCACCATCACGCTGGGTATTGCAGCGTACCCGGATCGACAGGTGTTTTTCGTGTGCAAAATTTACCGCTGTGTCTACAAGTTTCCGGCCGATACCTTGGCGTCGACACGTTTCGTCAACCACTAAACCGCCAATTTCTGCGAAAGCCGGGGAGGCAATGCGTATGCTAACAAACACATGTATCCAGCCCTTGATGTTGCCATTCTCTTCATAAACCCAAATAAAATTGGTATCGGAATGTAATAGTGACTGCAGACGGAGTTTTGCCTGGGCCGCAGTGCTTTGCGCATAGCCGAGGAAAGCGGAGACGTGATTTACTCCGTCTAGATCTTCTATGGTTGCGTTTCTAATGTTGGTCAACTTTGTTTCCCGGAACGTTGTTTAGTGTTGGCAAATCCAAACGCTCGGTTTCGTGTGGATCTATAAAATTTTTAATTACTTCATAGTATCGGTCGCTCTCCGAGATAGAGTTGTGACTTGAGTTCTGTATTATTTCAAAAGTCATTTTTTCAGAATTAAATTTGTTCACTAATGACTGTGTACTCGACATCGGTATTATTTCATCATGGTCTGCAGCGATTACCAGCACATCGGACTTTATGTCTTTAGCTCTTGATGCTGAGTCATATTTGTCTATAAGCAAGAGATCAACCGGGAACAAACGAAAGTTTTCTTTAGCTACATTTACAATGCTATCAAAGGGCGTGATAAGCATAACTTTATGAACAGATCGATTTGCGGCCAAATAAGTTGCGACCCCCGAACCCAAGCTCCGGCCAACCACAGATATTCGTGAGTGCCGCGATTTTACTTTTTCATACAAAACCAATGCGTCTGCGTAATTTGCAGCTTCGGATGGCTTGCCCGTGCTACCGCCGTAGCCCCGATAGTTGAATAGGTAAACGGTAATGTTGGGCAATATGGCATTAAATATCTCGGCATGGAAAA
>CAZUMV010000045.1:0-14781 GCA_964621435.1 uncultured Thiotrichales bacterium
ACCTCGGCATGCACCTAAAGTTTCATAATCCACGTCGAAGCCAGGACGCCCCCGTATTCTTCGTTTCTAATGCGCTACTTTAGAATATTTGCTTATTCTACTGCTTCATGATGGTTTTGCGTAGGTTTTTCAAGGGCATAAGGGTATTATTGCGACCTTAATCCCTAAGGAACCTCGGTTTGGCTGCGGCGAAGAAGAAAATACGGAAATTACGCGTTGGCAGAACAGAGTGGGCTTCTTTGCCAGATCTGGGTATTAGTAAGATCAAAGTAAAGATTGATACCGGTGCGTGGACTTCGGCTTTGCATGCGACCGATATCGAAGAGTACAACACACGCTATGGTTTATTTGTGCGCTTTAAGACTGTGCCGTTGTCTCGCAAGTCTGTTTTGTGCCGGGCGCGGGTGGTAGACCAGCGTGAGGTAACCAGCTCGGGCGGTGTTGCGGAATTGCGTTATGTTATTAAGACGCAGTTAGTGTTAAGTAAAAAACGTATCCCTATTGAAGTGACATTGAGTAATCGGTCTAATATGAAATACCGTATGCTGTTGGGCCGGGCGGCAATGAAGGGAAAAGTTATTGTGGACCCTAACAAGAATGAATTGTTAGGGCTGCCCAAGTAGTTTGGAACCATTATGAAGATAGCGATACTGTCTACTAACAAGAATATCTACTCCACGCGGCGCTTGCGTGAGGCAGCGCTAAAGCGCGGTCACTATGTGCACATCATTGATCACTTGCGTTGTTTTATGGACATCACTTCTGATAAGCCAAGTATTCACTATCAAGAGCGCGAGTATCTGGGTGATGACTTTGATGCGGTAATTCCGCGTATTGGTACTTCGGTAACTTTCTATGGTTGTGCCGTGGTGCGACAGTTTGAGGTGATGAATATCTATAGTGTTAATGAGTCAGTAGCAATTACCCGTTCACGCGATAAGTTACGCTCATTGCAATTGTTGTCACGAAAAGGTCTGGGTTTGCCGACTACCACTTTTGCTCATTCGCCGCATGACATTGATCAGGTTATCGAGGAAGTTGGTGGCGCGCCGCTAGTGATTAAGTTATTGGAAGGTACGCAAGGTAAAGGCGTGGTGCTAGCGGAGTCAAACAAAGCGGCTACCAGTGTTATTCAGGCCTTTATGGAATTAAAGGCTGACATTTTGGTGCAAGAATTTATCAAGGAAGCCAACGGCGAAGATATTCGTGCCTTTGTGGTTGGCAAACGTGTGATCGCCGCCATGAAACGCTCGGCGCCGGACGGTGAGTTTCGTTCCAACCTGCATAGAGGTGGTAAGGCTGAGTTGGTTAAGCTAACACCCCAAGAGCGAGAGGCTGCGGTAAAGGCAGCTCGGGCAATGGGCTTAAACATTGCCGGTGTTGATATGCTGCGTTCTGACCGTGGGCCATTGATCATGGAGGTGAATTCATCTCCGGGTCTTGAGGGTATTGAAGAAGCGACCGGCAAAGATATCGCTGACCTAATAATAGAATTTATAGAAAAGAATGCCAGACCATTCAGGACGAAGACTAGTGGCAAAGGGTAAGAAGTTTAAAATTGGTGGGGAAGTTGTTGGTGTAGGTAAAACTGCGATTGTGCGTTTAGAGCTACCCAAGCTCTATACCATGCGCGCCTCACCAGAGATGGCAGTGCATGTTATTAACGGTGCCAAGGCCGGGCCAACCATGTTTGTGTCCGCTGCGATTCACGGTGATGAATTAAACGGTGTGGAAATGGTGCGCCGTTTGTTACTGGAGTTAGACCCCAAGAAAGTATGCGGTACTTTAATTGCTATTCCCGTGGTTAATATATTTGGCATTGTGCAGTACTCACGCTATTTGCCAGATGGTCGCGATTTGAATAGATCTTTTCCAGGCTCTAGTAAGGGCTCTATGGCGTCGCGTTTAGCGGCGGTGTTTTTTAATGAGATAGTGTCTCGCTGTGATTATGGAAGTGATTTGCATACTGGCGGTGGGCACCGTGCGAACTTGCCGCAGATTCGTGCCAATCTGCAAGATCAGGAAACATTGGAGCTGGCCAAAGCATTTGGTGTGCCGGTGTTAATGGACTCAAACGGTATTAAAGGTACCTTAAGGAAGTCAGCGATAGACGCCGGGGTTAAGATCCTGTTGTATGAAGCCGGCGCGGCATTGCGTTTTAATGAAGTTTCTATTGTTGCCGGCGTGCAGGGAATTCAAACCGTGATGCAGCTTATTCAAATGTTGCCCGGTGAACCGGAACATCAAGCTGAACCCTATATCGCCAAAGCGAGCCGTTGGGTGCGCTCTATAGAAAGCGGAATTTTCCACAGTAATGTCGTGTTGGGAGATAGTGTTAACAAGGGTACGGTTGTGGGATATATCACGAACCCGTCCGACTGTTTTGCTGATGTGCGTCATGAGATTAAGTCGCCGTTGGAAGGTGTGGTGATTGGTCTGACCAGAATTCCGTTAGTGAATGAGGGTGATGCTCTGCTGCACTTGGCAACCTTTGATGACAGTGAGGAAGTGGCTGAAGAGGTGGATGATTTTCAGGCTTCAATCGTTGCACCGGATAACATGGCTTAGCACAAAAATTTAGTGCTTTTTTTAGGTCTTATTAGGTGTGATTTTTCGTCGTCAGGAGTATGATACCCGCCTGCATATAACACCTTGTTTTTAGGATTCTTATGTTAACTATCTCTGGCAGTCAGGCGCTCTCTGACTTTCGTCTTACTGGGTTATTTAATGAGGTTGTTAAGACTGTTCCGGAAGTCTTTGAAATACATTCGGTTTATGTCAATTTCATTGATATTGCTCGTGAGTTAGCGCCGGTTGAATCCAAGAAACTATCTAAGTTACTGATTGAATCCGGGCGTAGTCCTGTTGAGATCCCGGAAGGTAACCAATTTTTAGTCGTGCCGCGCCCGGGTACGATCTCACCCTGGTCTAGTAAATCCACTGATATTGCCCATAACGCGGGCTTGAGTGTGGTTAACCGTATCGAGCGCGGCATCTTGTTTGTCATGCAAACGGATGAGGCTCTTAATAATGTGCAAAGAAAAAACATCAATGCGGTTATTCATGATCGTATGACCGAATCGGTCTTTTCTTCGTTAGAAGAAGCCGAGATTTTGTTTGCCGCTGAAGACGCCCGGCCACTGCAGTCAGTAGCCTTTGGATCTGATGCTACTGCGGCGTTAACCAAGGCCAATTCGGATTTGGGCTTGGCTCTTTCTCCAGATGAGATCGAGTATCTGGTGGAGAATTATCAAGCGCTGGGGCGTGACCCAACGGATGTTGAGTTAATGATGTTTGCCCAGGCCAACTCAGAACATTGTCGGCATAAAATATTTAATGCGGATTTTACCGTTGACGGCGAGAAAGCGGATCGCTCGCTTTTTAGCATGATTAGAAATACCCATGAGCTGCAACCTAAAGGGGTGCTCTCGGCTTATCATGATAATGCGGCGGTGTTGCAGGGGCCGCCGGCTAAAGCATTTGTGCCTGATGTAACTACGCATCAATATGGTAATCATGATGTGCACGCTAATTTGGTTATTAAAGTAGAGACGCATAATCACCCAACCGCGATTTCACCATTCGCAGGCGCGGCGACTGGTTCTGGTGGTGAGATTCGAGATGAGGGTGCGACCGGTATTGGTTCGCGGCCTAAAGCTGGTCTGACTGGTTTTTCAGTGTCTAACTTACGTATCCCGGATTTTGAGCAGGCGTGGGAAAAAGATCACGGTAAGCCGGACCGAATCGTGTCGGCGCGGCAAATCATGTTGGAAGGGCCAATTGGTGGCGCGGCTTTTAACAATGAATTTGGCCGGCCGGGGTTGAGTGGTTATTTCAGAACCTACGAAGAAATTGTGCCGGCGGAAAAAGGCGAAGCTTTACGGGGTTATCATAAGCCTATTATGATCGCTGGCGGCGTCGGTAGTATTCGTACCGATCACGTTGCTAAAAAACAATTGCCTGAAGGCACGCCAATATTTATTTTAGGTGGCCCAGCCATGTTAATTGGTTTGGGTGGCGGCGCGGCATCCTCTATGGACAGTGGTACTAGCGCCGAAGATCTTGATTTTGCCTCGGTGCAACGCGGTAACCCAGAAATGCAGCGGCGTTGTCAGGAGGTGATTAACGCTTGTGTCGCGCAAGGTGATAGTAACCCAATTCTTTCTATTCATGATATCGGCGCAGGTGGTTTATCCAATGCCGTGCCGGAGATCATTCATGATGCTGATCGTGGTGGCCGGTTTGAACTACGTGAAGTACATTCGGCCGAACCCGGCATGTCACCCATGGAAATTTGGTGCAATGAAGCCCAAGAGCGCTACGTGTTGGCGATAGATGTGAACAAGATGGATGCGTTTGAAGCGCTTTGTACACGTGAGCGTTGTCCGGTAGCTGCAATAGGCAAGGTAACTGAAGCCGAGCAACTCAGGTTGGATGACGAGTTGCTTGATTCAAAACCAGTGGACCTGCCGATGGAAGTGCTTTTTGGTAAGCCGCCCAAGCTCAGCAAAGATGTGCGGCGGGCTACACCGGAATTTAAACCTCTGGAAATAGAAAATATTGATTTGCGTGAAGCTATCGAGCGCGTGCTGCATTTGCCGGCAGTCGCTTCAAAACGTTTCCTGATTACGATTGGTGATCGTACCGTCACCGGTTTGGTTGCCAGAGACCAAATGGTTGGTCCATGGCAGGTTCCGGTATCAGACGTTGCGGTTACCTTGAGTGACTATGAAGGTTATACCGGTGAAGCCATGGCCATGGGAGAGAGAACGCCAGTGGCATTGCTGAACGGACCTGCATCAGGGCGCATGGCAGTGGCCGAAGCGATAACGAATTTGGCCGCGGCCAGAGTTAACTCTCTTAAAGATGTGAAGTTGTCAGCGAACTGGATGGCAGCGGCAGGTCACCCGGGTGAAGACGCCTGTCTGTACGATACCGTAAAAGCAGTTGGTATGGAGATCTGCGCTGATCTCGGCATTGCGATACCGGTTGGCAAAGACTCTTTATCGATGAAAACTGTATGGCAGCAAGACGGCGCGCAGCAAGAAATGGCAGCGCCAATGTCGGTGATTATCTCGGCCTTTGCGCCAGTAACGGATGCGCGTAAAACTTTGACGCCGGTGTTGAACACCGTGGTCGAAGAGAGTCGCTTGATTCTTATTGATTTGGGCGCGGGTAAGAACAGATTAGGTGCCTCATGTCTGGCGCAGGTATATAAGCAGCTTGGGAGTGAGCCTGCTGATATTGATGATTCTAAAAAGTTGCGGCATTTTTTCAACGCGATTCAGTCGCTCAATGAGCAAGGCAAGATCCTTGCTTACCATGATCGTTCCGACGGCGGTTTGTTCGTTACTATATGTGAGATGACGTTCGCTGGCCGTGCCGGCGTTGAAATTGATATTGCGACGGATGATGTTTTGCCAGTGTTGTTTGCGGAAGAGGCCGGTGCCGTCATTCAGGTTAAGCAAGAGGAAATAGAAAAGGTTCTGGCCATTCTGGAAAAGCACCAGCTGGGCGATTGTAGCAGGGTGATTGGCGAGGTCAGTAATGATGAGCGAATCACCATCAACAATGGCAAGCAGGTCATCTATAGCCGCGCCAGATCTGATTTGCATACCTGGTGGGCCGAGACCAGTTATCAAATGCAGGCACTGCGGGACAACCCCCGTTGTGCGCGCGAAGAGCATGAGCAAATTAAGGCTGACCGCTATGGCATGAAACCCATGGTGGGTTTTGATGCCCAACAAGATATTTCCGCTGCATACATTAAAACCAATGTTAGACCGCCGGTTGCGATCTTGCGTGAACAAGGTGTGAATGGTCATGTGGAAATGGCAGCGGCATTTCATAAAGCCGGTTTTGATTCGATTGACGTACACATGACAGATATATTGTCCGGTGCAGATGACCTCACAAGTTATAAAGGTGTGATTGCTGGTGGTGGTTTTTCCTATGGTGACGTGTTGGGTGCTGGTGGCGGCTGGGCGAAATCTATTTTGCATAATAGCCGTGCGCGAGACCGTTTCTCTGAGTTCTTTCGTCGTGAAGATGTGTTCGGTTTGGGCGTTTGCAATGGTTGTCAGATGATGTCGCAGTTGCGTGAGCTGATTCCAGGCACTGAGCATTGGCCGTACTTCAGACGGAACGCCTCGGAGCAGTTTGAAGGTCGCCTTAGCATGGTTGAAATATTGCCTTCGCCATCTATATTTTTAAAGGAGATGCAGGGCTCACATTTGCCGGTTGCGGTCGCGCATGGCGAGGGTAGAGCAGTTTTTGACGGTGTTACACCTGAGGCTGTGACTAAGGCTGGTTTGGTTTCCATGCGGTATATCAACACATTCGGACACGAAACTGAGGACTACCCCGATAATCCGAATGGATCTCCGCACGGAATTACGGGTCTAACCACCGAAGATGGTAGATTTACTGTCATGATGCCGCATCCAGAGCGGGTTTTTAGGACCATACAGTTGTCCTGGCATCCGCCCGAGTGGGGCGAAGATAGCCCTTGGATGCGTATGTTTAGGAACGCAAGAGTATGGGTGGACTAATGAATTCAAGATTATTAACAGTATTAATTTGTACGGCCAGCATGATGGCCTGTCAGGCCTCGACAGACGCGGTAACAACAGACGCATCCGCAGAGGTGGCTGAGACCATTACCAATTCGGGGCAGGCGAGTAATGTTCCTGCTAGTGCGAGCGGCGGTCCGAAAGGTAAAGATAGCGTGCCCGCGACAGATGTATCAGAAAATTCAACGTTACCGTTAGACGCGAGAGCTTGTTCACAGCTGCCACAGAAAACCTTTCAAAGCGTTGCGCAATATGAAATGGGCCGGTCACCCGGCGGGATCGTTAAGGGTCATTGGGTTATCGGGTTTGATCAAAGCAAGTTTCGTTGGCGCTATTCGGATGTGGTGGAGATGGGTGACTATCAATGCGCTGATGGCCGCATTACTTTCTTGACGGCATTGGGTGAACCACGTGCCAATGGCAGCTTTAACTCTGAACTCGGCAAACTAATTGTGGACGGCATTGAGTATGCGTTACAGCCTTAGAGCCGCTCTTTTCTGCGTTGTTGTATTTAGTGGCCAACTGTTCGCCGAGGCCGAACAAGCCTGTTTGATTAGCGGTACTTCTGCGGCAGGCGAGACGCTAAGCGATTGCATTATCAACACCGGTATTTTAGAACAAACCGAATTTGGAAAGTTTTGTTATGAATACACCGAGTTGCGTAGTTCCTATCAGCGGGTACCAGAGCCTGCCATAAGCTACCCACAAGTTTGTCCCGCACAAGAACAAGCCCAGTGTATTAGTCCCGCAAGTAAGGGCGTGCAAGTGTTGTTCTTCGCGCGGACTCCAGCGCAGTTATCGCTAGAGCAGGAATACTGTGAGTTGCTTGGTGGTGATTGGAAGTTGCGCGATGACGGCGAAGAAGACGAGCAGCCGGCGGCTACCGACGTCAGCGAGATCTATAACCTGTGTAACTATTTAGAAGGTAAGTCATTTGTATCGCTAGAGCGGTTCAGTTTTGGTTTGTCTTTAATTACCTATCGTTGGAAGCTTGAAGATTTTGAAAATGGTAAAGTGTTGTGGCGTAAAAATGCCGATCAAACAGAATTGCTTCGGTATGATTGTGAAAATGGCAATATTGGCATGCGATCGATGCAAACCGGAGAGCGATATAGTTTGGATGCGAGTATTTATTCAAACTCAATTGTGTTTGAAGGTGTGGCCTACGAGCAGTTAGCGCCCAGATAGCATGGCGTATCCCAAACAAGGAAAAGATAAAAGAGAATTTAGATGACTGAGCAAGCAATACAGGTTATGCGCCAGTGGCGTGATGGTATCAATAGCGGTGATTTTGAAAGTGTTATTGCGCTTTATCATGCGGGTGCACAATTACTCCCGACTTTTTCCAGTGATGTGCGCACTGCGCCTGCCGGGGTGCGCGATTATTTTGAACATGTGGCTACGAACGACAGCGTCGAGGTCCAGTATTTAGAGGACTCTATTGTCGCCGAGGCATTGTCAGATCACTTGAGTCTTGTCAGCGGTTTGTATGATTGGCGTATTGTGAGTTCAGGTGAGGTACAGGAGGTAAAAGCGCGCTTTTCCTTCGTCATCGATTCAGGAAAAGCAGCGCCATTATTACATCAGCATTCATCCGTGCTGCCATAAGTTAACACTAAGTAGTTTGGTTGAGCTCGACACCGGTTCCGTGATGTTCCTGCTCACGTTTTTTTAGTCTGGATTCAGCGTCAAATTTATACCAGTCGATATTCCGTGTTAATAACATGACTGCGCTCAAGCCGGCAAACAGGACCATTGTGCCAAACAGTAGGGCATGATCTTCAACAAATAAAATCAAATAGCACACCAGGTAAGTCAGGAGTAAGAGCGAACATAACAATGCCGCACCTCTGGGTTTGGCGAATGGCTTCATGTAGTAACTAATCAAACCACTAGATGATAATGAGGCGAGCAAATAGGCTGGCGAAAATCCAAGATGTTCGGATAACGACAGCAGCATCAAAAAGAAAATTGCGAGTGCCAGTCCAATCAAGCTGTATTGCACCGGATGAACTTGCAAGCCTTTGAGTAATTCGAATAAATAAAATCCCGTGAATACTAAAATTATCATTAGTAAGCCATATTTGATCGCTCTATTTACCAGAGAGTACTGGTCTACCGGTTCAAACAACTGCACACCAAAAGCGAAATTGGGCTGGGTGAACGCATTAGAGTTTCTAAAGAAAATATCGGGATTGGGTGACACGCTGCGGTTATAGGCGGTTACTTCCCAGTTCGCGTTAAAGCCAGTATCCGAGACCTCGCGGTTTAGCGGCAAGATAGCGCCCATGAAACTTGGATGCGGCCATATGGAGTTGATATTAACGGTGGCGCTGAACGCATTGGGGTTGATCTGAAACAGGTCGAGGCCGCGTAAATTAAATGCAGTGTTAAGCTTGAGTGGTTGTTCGAGTTGTAGATCACTTAAACCAATTTCACTATGAAAACCTTGACGATCATGCAAAGCGCGAGTGCCGGGTTTGGTGGCATTTGTATCACCATTGAAAATACTGGTAATCGAACTTTGCTCTAGTCCAATGGGATCGGAGATGGTGGTTACGAAGTAGGCTCTGTTAAATTTGAATTGATTTTTTGTTTGTAGTTCGGCAAAAAACTCCTGCACGTTAAATTCGGATTCAATCGTGACATGCGAGAGGTACACCGGAATGCTATAGATGCCGCGGTCACGGTATTCGACATCCAGAGTGCTTCGGAAGTCCGCCTTGTTGGCTTTAATTACGGCAGTTTTTTCATGGGTCCAACTATTGGTGGTCTGGTCTTTATTAACGGTTGTGCCGCTTATTTCATACTCTATGACCAATACCGGATCATAGATATATTGTTGGTCAGCCCAGGAATTAGCGATGCTGTTCTTGGCTTGATATTTGTAGCTAATGCGTTCACTGATTGTGCTGCCAATCATAGTCAGTGGTACTAACAGCAGTAGCATCAGTACAACTAATATTGCGGGTTTTTTTAAGCTGTGCATGTTTCTTTCCTTTACGTTTTAGGTTTTGTTGTTATCGAGTTGTATAAACTTCGTTGAGATGATCAATTACTTTTTTTAACAAATCGTTTTGACGTTTCAGTTCCCAATTATCTTTTTGCAACTTGCGTATTTTTTGCATCGCACGGTTGCCGCCATCCAAGGTGTTAAAGCTGTCGTCGATCCAACTGTTAAGGAGTGCGTTGCTGATGCCAAATTGCCGTGCAACGTTGCTTACTTCCAGTCCCTGATCTATTACCTTTTGTATAACTTTGTTACGAAACGAATTGATGTAATTGATTTTTGTGGTCATTGAGCTAGCCCTGATAGTTCGGAAGTTGGCATCTTGTCAGGCTTACGTGAAGAGCATGTGGGGTTTAAGTGAAGATTGGGTGAAATACCCCTGGAAGCCAGTCTTTGCTATGATCATTGTTGAGCAAAATCAATGGGATGAGGAGCAGCATGCAAGCGCCAAAAGTTATTGACCATATTGTCGGTTGGCTTTCAGACTATCTGGAAAAAGCTGGATTGGAAGGTTTTGTTGTCGGTGTTTCGGGTGGCATAGATTCGGCGTTGACCTCAACTTTATGTGCCCGAACGGGAGCGAGCGTAACTGCGATTTCAATGCCTATTTATCAAGCACCCTCGCTGCATTCTTTGTCCCAACGACATCTTGAATGGCTGACCGAGCATTTTGATAACGTTGACACCGAGACTATTGAACTAACCCCGGTGTTCAAGAGCATGGAGGATACCTTCCCTGAGGGGATTCAAGATCCATTGACCATGGCCAATACCCGCGCACGTCTGCGCATGACAACGCTATATACATACGCTGGAAACTTGAAAAAGTTGGTGGCTGGAACAGGCAATAAGGTCGAGGACTTTGGTGTTGGTTTTTATACCAAATACGGTGATGGCGGAGTAGATCTCTCGCCAATCGCTGATCTGATGAAGTCCGAGGTCTATGCGCTTTGTAAAGAACTGGATGTATTGAATGATATTCAGCAAGCAGAACCGACCGATGGTCTCTGGGATGATGGTCGCACTGATGAAGGCCAAATTGGTGTGAGCTACGATGAATTAGAATGGGCTATGTATTTTATTGACGATAATGGTAATGAGGCCGAGATAACCGTGCAGCAAAAACATGCCTTGGCAACTTACCGGCGTTTTCATGATGCCAACAAGCATAAAATGTTACCGATCCCGGTATGTGAAATACCAGTAGCGCTTAGATAAAGTGGCTGCTGATAAAGTTTGTGATGATTTAACAGTGAATCAGCACAATTGTGGATACTATATAAGCAGTATTTTTTCGAACCGATCTCCGGGCTAATTTTATAAATTAGGAGATCTTGACGATGGATGTTCATTTTCAGGGAGGTAGTACAATGGCTATTCATAGAGCGCCTTTCCGTGCGCTAAATAAAAACTGGTGTCAATTCTATTTGTTGCTCTGCTTGTGCGTATTTTGTACAAGTGTTGCGTTGGCGGAAGAGCCGACCCACTTGCGCGTGCAAGGTACTGGCTGGAATCACCTGAAAATTGGAAGTAACAGCGACAATCTATGGGGCCCCGGTATAAATCCTGCTGAAGGGCGTACGAGTCTACGTTTGGTTTTGCGAAATTTTGGCGGTGTGGATTGGTCAAGAATGCTGATTGCCCCGCAGGGTGATCCTGCGCGCGCCGTTGTGATTGGTGATTACCTGCCTAATGATGATGGCCCGTGGTTTGATATTACGATTCCATTGAGCGCTTTTCCGGCTAACGCATTTAATGGTGTTAGCATGATGAGTGTCCCGTTTAGTAATGGTAGCGCTGATTTTGAACTAGGAATTGCGCGCATTGAGTTTGTAGGTGGCGGTGATAGCAGCATCTGGTTTGGGCCAGAAAACACCACGAATGTTTTTGAAAGTCAGTGGGTAGTAGAGTTGATTGCTGGCGGTGCTGATAGCGGTGGAGACGAGCAAGACAACAGCGGAAATGATGACGTTGACAGCGGCGAAAGTGGTGAATGTGAAAGTCATTTGCGCATCGATGGGTCCGGTGGCTACAGCCATTTTAAAATCGGCAATAATCCAAACAGTCTTTGGAACCCGAGTTTGGCGCCCGCAAGTAATCAAACAACACTGCGGCTGCGTTTGAATAATTTCTCAGGCGCGGACTGGTCTAAATTGATGGTCACCCCAAATGGTAATCCCGCTAACGGTGTCACGCTCGGTGATTATATTGTCGGGAATCCTGATGGCTGGTTTGATCTGGATATTCCAGTGTCTGATTTCCCGGCGAATGTCTGGTCATCCGTTTCCAATATGAGTGTGCCATTTAGTAATGGCGCCGGAGCGTTCGAACTCGGCGTTAGCGCTATTAGCTTTGTGGAAGGTTCCGCGCCACTACCATTTCAATGGTTGGGCGGCACGGTTGGAATCGCTAACGTTGTTGAGAGTAGTTGGGGTTTTGAGCGCGTCAATGGCACTGATAACTGTGGTGGTGAAACGGCGCCCGATGACCTAATTACCTTTGGTGATTTCGCCGGCACCAATGTTTTTGTCGATACACCAGCGGCTCCTATTGATGTATTTGGCCAGGTGCGCTTGTATATGCCGGCTTACTTTTTCGGTAGCCGCGCCGCATCGGCGAAAGATTTGGCATTTAATCCAGCGGATGGTTTTGTCGCCGACGTTGATGATACCTTGCGTCGGATTAATACTGGCGCTAGTGACGTGATGTTGACGCTGGAAGATAACTTTCCTTTTCTGGCTTCTAACGAATGGGAGTTGCCCATTCCGGCTGGCGCCGATAGTAAAGCGGTATCAAGCTGGTCTGATTACCGCGAGATTTGTTTTCAGATTTCCGCGCGTTACGGTAGTGCAAATCCTGCAGGCGTCGCTGTACGCAGTTCCAATCAAGCATTGTCCGGTTTGGGTTTGGTTACCCGATTGATGCCGCGTAATGAAGTGCATCGGTGGTGGGAAGGTGAGCCTCGCACATTTGTGCGCCCTGATGGTGTGACCGAGACCCGCACAGAAGCAGACTGGGCTCCGGAAGAAGTGGCTGCCATGATGGTTGCCTGTTATGAGGGGGCCAAGGCTGCTGACCCCAATATTAAAGTGGTGTGGCCGGGTATTGTAGATGAGGTTTTAATCCGGCGCGCCAAAGCGTGGCTGGATGTGATCAATGACGGTCAGATGCCGGCGGATGAGTTTGTCATAAACCATTATTGGAGCCGTGTGTCTGCAGACCCAAACGCTACTTATCTGGACGCGTTGGACTTCACCTTGGGCCAGGGACAACACCCGGAAGTCTTTGGTGGTCAAAAAGCATTTATGGAAGGCAAGATTAATTTAATCCAGTCACTATGGCCTGATTTGCCTGTCACAATCGGCGAGTTCGGCTACGATACCGGGCCCTCTAGCTGGCAAAAAGCGCCCGGCACGACAGACACCTCTGCAGAAAAGCAGCAATCACAATGGTTGGTGCGGAGTTTCCTGGCGTTGAAAGCCGCCGGTATTGACCGCGCTTATCAATTTAGTATTCGCGGCGATCAGGATGGGTTGTTTCAGGGTTCCGGGCTTGCTACAGATTTTTATGGTGCGCGCCTCGGTTGGTATTATGTGGCGGGTACTATCGAGGTACTTAGAGATGCCTGGTTTGTACGCGAAGTGCCTAGTGGTCGGGCGGACGTTATGATCCACGAATATCAAGCTGCAGATGGGCGTAAGTTTTATCCGATCTGGGCGCCGACCGCGAATAATACCAAAGTGAATGGCTATCGACTAAATCTGGGTTCTGGCGCTGTTAGCGCTACTCTGGCAACATTAACGCAAGGAGAAAGAGGGGGCTGGAATGGTCAGCCGTTTACCGAAAACCTGGCGATTAATGTCGATAACTCAGTATTGGTCGATGTTTCAGAAACGCCAGTATTTGTGATCGTAGATCCTTAACACCGAAGCAGCTTGGCGGCACTTAAGATTCGGTGGCAGTCAAGTTGTTGGCCAGCTAAGGCTGGCTCGCGTGCCGCCCCCGGAACGCCGGCTTACCGTAACTGTTCCATTGTGCAAGTTCATCACTTCTTTAACGAAACTTAAACCTAATCCGGTACTGCGTTGTTGGTTAGACGGTCTTGGTAGCGAATAGAAGCGTTCAAAGACTTTTTCCTGCGCGTATGACGGGATACCGGGCCCTTGATCATCAATATTGACCGTAACCAGATCTTCGTCTTGTATGGCGCTGACGGTTACGATGGTTTTTTCCGGGGAAAACTCGATCGCATTGTCTATGACATTGGTAAGTGCTTGCTCAATCA
This sequence comes from uncultured Thiotrichales bacterium, assembly GCA_964621435.1. Classification (GTDB taxonomy): domain Bacteria; phylum Pseudomonadota; class Gammaproteobacteria; order CAZUMV01; family CAZUMV01; genus CALIRD01. The sequence continues at coordinate 13,868 of CAZUMV010000045.1, forward strand.
ACAACGAGTCGCCACGCACCGCGATCGCATGCATATCTTGTATTTCCAGTTTGATTTGGGTGCGCGTAAGTCTTTCTTTACGATCCGTTTTGATTTGCTCAAGCAGCGTTTCGAGATTTATGCTCTGGACGTCATCCAGCTGCCGACGCCGTTCGACGCTGGCAAGATTCAGCATACGTTCAACCAGTAAGTTCATGCGCTCTGAAGAGTCGCTAATGTTGCTTGCCAAAGCGTTGCGCTGGGCTTCATCTTGATTTTCCAGCATCAATTCAGCCGAGGCACGTAAACTGGTTAACGGCGATTTAAGTTCGTGTGCGACAGAGTGGAGATAATTTTCAATATATTCTTTATCTTCTAATTCTATTTGCATTTGTTGCATGGCATCTGCAAGTTTTACGAATTCGCGCTCGCGTAGTTTCGGTTGTGGTACTTGTTGGCGAGAGCCGAGCAAGTCGGCATAGTTAACCAGCTTACGCATTGATTTGCTGATCCACCACGTCATTAAGATACCGAAAAATACCGAGGCGGCTAACAAGAACAACGCGTATTGGCTTAGTTGGCGGCTGGCTTTAACGATAAAGGGATCAAGGTGCGCGATACCTTTGGATACTGTTACCACGCCAATAATTTGATCTTGCCATTCTACCGGGGCCGCAATATACAATGCCCGCTCCACATTCTCGGCAGTATCTGGCAATTGCGGGATCTCGCTGCTGCGAGCGCCGTATTTGCCTTGCAGTGTAAGATAGACATCATTCCATTTTGAAAAATCTTCACCTTCGCTTTGACCTAATGAGTCGTACAGCACCTGACCTTTTTTATCGGTAATATAAATCTGCATGTCGGGTGTGCGTTTTAGGACCGAATAAATTTCAGCATCAAGTCGGCGTTCGAGATAAGAAGGGATGAGGTTA
>CAZUMV010000046.1:0-14775 GCA_964621435.1 uncultured Thiotrichales bacterium
TATGGAAAAAACAGAGTTTATTTCCATCCAGATCGCGAACATAGCCACCATAAAAGAATGGTACGCGTTGCCCTGGTTCTCCTTCGTCGGTCGCACCGAGAGACATTGCTTTATCATACAAAGCCTTAGCACCTTCTGGCGAGCCGCCAGGAATTGCAACCATTTGCCCGTTGCCACAACTTTGTTCACCGCCATCAGATGGTGTACATATAGCGAGCATTGCTCCACCGCTATCATCGCCGTAAAACTTGATACGATCCATGCCCATGAGTTGCTTTCCGCCAACCAAACTTAACAATTCGTCATAAAAAGCAACCGATCTATCCAGGTCTTTTGATCCAATCGTGGTATATCCAAGCACAATATTTCTCCTATTAAATGCCCACGCGGGCGATCTACAGTTAGTTATCGCAAGAACGTATCTCTCGATCTCTCGATCTCTCGATCTCTCTATCCAATCATTCTCACGACATGATTTTAACTCAACGACGGTATCTACGTTAGACATTTTGTTTCGGATGTTAATGACGGGTGATTTACCTATAGTGGGTAAGGGTTTTGCGCCCGTATTTCGCGTTGCACTTGAAAGGGTTCTGCCTCTTAATCGCGTATGGGTATATTATATTTCACTTAACCCATTTAATTCAGGCCAACCGCAATGCCAGCATTTCAACAATACATCTTGGTGATCGGCGCCTTTCAGGGGCTGCTGTTATTTGTACTGTTAGCGACTGATCGGCGCACCTCCGGTGCGAGTCAGTTGCTGGGTGTAGCGTGTTTGTGTCTGGCACTTTTTTTATGTGTGCCGTTTATTATTCAAGCAGGCCCGGACGGCCTATTTATATGGTTGGTGGGCTGGTTGTTTTATTTGCCTGCCAGTATTGGCGGCCTCAGTTATCTGTACTGCCGTAACTCCGTATTGGGTGTGAAGTTCTCGCTACGACAACTCTTACATCTCTGGCCTCTACTATTGTGTTATCTGCTGACCGCAGACTACATACTCTTTTCGCCAGACAAATTGGCCCGCTGGATAGATGGCGGCAACAATAGCTACAGTTCTAGCCGGCTGGTAATCAGTGAATACATTCTTTTTGGGCAAGCGTTTTTCTACTTCACTTTAACCGTACGCTTGGTATCCCGTTACAAACGCCGGGCCAATGACAAACTTGCCAACTTCAACCCTGACACCTTCCGCTGGCTGGCCCTATTTCTGAGCATGTCATTGTGCGTCTGGTTTCTAAAAGCGCTGTTTGCATTCATAGATAATGTGCCCGCCGTCATTTACTACGGTTCGGATGTCATGATCGTTGTCCTTATCTATGTCATTGCCACCGCACAGTGGCGGCACCCTCAGCTTTTTACCCTCCACAAACATGGCGAAGAAGCATTAACCACTTCTCTGGCGAAGGAGGAATCAAACAAGCCGGATGGCGTACTGGACCCTGACACCCGCGCAGAAATGCTTGCCTTGGTAAAAGAAAAAATGGAATCAAACGAATTGTTCAGAGACAGCGATCTCACCCTCTCCCGCCTGGCAGACGCAACCGGTTTAAACAGCCATCACTTGTCAGAAGTCCTGAACCAACAAGCTGGCAAGAACTTCTACCAGTTTATTAATGCCTACCGCGTGGATTATGTATGCACCCGGTTCAAGCAGGATAATGAAAGCCGGGTGCTGGACATTGCCATGGATGCCGGTTTTTCATCAAAAAGTACCTTTAACTCGATATTCAAGCAATTCAAAGGGCTAACACCCACCCAATACCGGAAAACCGCATTAAACCAAGCCTGACTCCATAAGTCCGGACGTACCATTTTATAAGATCAGACGCTTTTAAACCCGCTGCCACCTATATTCAGGCCTCAACGAAACATATAAGGGGTACGGTCATGAAGAAAGGTCACAACAAAACAGTAAACAATGTTTGGGTAGCGTCGCTGCTAACGGCAATAGCGATTGCCCTGTCAGCTTGTGCCAGCCAACCTGTTCCCCTAACGCAAGCTGAAAACTATCAAGCAGCTTTGACTGCCATCACCAGTGCCGAGCCAGAACTCATTGCCTTTCGTCATGACCTGCATCGTTACCCGGAACTGGCTGGCAACGAGCGCCGCACCTCAAGTAAAGTTTCGGAAAAGCTAATCGCGCTGGGTTATGACGTGCAGACAAACATTGGCGGCTATGGCGTGGTCGCCATGCTTAAAGGAAAATACGATGGTCCTCTGGTTGCCTTCCGCGCGGATATGGATGCCGTCGCTGGTGAAGCGCTGGACCCGGTACCCTATGCCTCTTTGGTAGATGGTGTGCATCATACCTGTGGTCATGACATTCACACCACCATCGGCATCGGTATCGCCGAAGGATTCGCTGCCATACGGGAAAGCTTGTCTGGTAGCGTCATGTTAATTTTCCAACCCGCCGAAGAAGCTGGCACTGGCGCAGAAGCCATGTTGGCCGATGGATTTTTTGAAATACAAACACCGAAATCTATTTTCGCCGTACATACTGCGCCGTTCGATGTTGGCCAGCTCGCAGTAAAGCCAAATGGCATGCTGGCAGGCCGTACCGACGTTAATGTGACACTAAGTGGTACTGGAGACTTGGAAGCCGCCACCTCAGGTGTAAGGGATGCACTAACCTCGATTGGTGATGTTACCTATGCCAACATGCTTGATTTCCAGACCAATCCATTTGTCTTTGTAGATCTCGCCCGCCGGACACCGGCGAAAAACCAGCAAGCGATCATCCGTGCGTTCGTTATGTCCGCCGGACTTGCTGACAGACCCAGAGTTGAAGCCGCAATAAAAGCAGCAGTAAATTCAGTACAAGTTGAAGGAGTAGATATTTCACTGCAACTTAGCCAGGCGCTTGAAGGCGTCAACAATGACGCGCAACTGGTCACTCGCGCATCAGCAGGAATAGTTGAACACGCGCCAGAGCTACAGGTACTACCAGTACCCGGTGTTGTGCCGGCCTTCAGTGAAGACTTTGGTTCTTTTCAGAGATCAGTACCCGGCGTGATGTTCTTTGTGGGCGTGAACAACCCTGAAAAAGGGACGATTGGGTTTCCGCATAGCCCGGATTTTGTTGCGGACGATAGTGCGATACTGGTTGGTATAAAAGCAATGTTAGGCACGATCCTTGGGGAACTAAGTCAGAGCTCTCTAAAAACAAATAGCCAACCTAACAACACCCAACCGTCAACGCGTGGCTGGAAGAATTTTTGATTGAAAACGGCCCTGATGTTTACCGCATGAAAGGGGTAGTCGGTATTGACGGACAAGATTACGCGTTTGTCTTTCAGGGCGTACGTATGATTTTTGGCAGCCTGCCTGCGGCGAATGGGGTGACGAAGCCCCGCTGAACCGACTGGTTTTTATCGGCAAGAATCTTGATAAATCCAACATTAAAAAATCTCTGGAAGATTGCGTAGCTTAACCCAAATACCCTCCTGCTTGATCATTCAGGAATCTCGTAAACCATTGAATTACATAGACCTTAAGTATTCTTGGGTCTTAGTTATAAATGTGGAGGCATGACAGAGCGTCTCGCACTATATTTCACTCAGTTTTGACTGATTACACACAAGCGAGGTGAACTATGGAGTTTGTTAAAGGTTTTGTTGGTGTATGGGTAGCCACCATGTTGGTTTTAGGTGTTTACGCCGTCGCAATGGCTGTTATTACTGGAGAGTACGATACTTTCCTTTACGGGCTTATAATCTGGAGCGTATGGATTGGTATTTTTTCACTGCCGGTCATATTTGCCTACACTCTGCCATTGTACCTTTTCTTGAAATTTACCAAGCAGGTGTCGGCGCTCGCCTATGGTGGCGCCGGTGCTTTAACAATGATTCTATCTGGTGTGGTTCCATCGATAGATCGTAACTATCCATTCGACGAAATTACTTTTGCGACCTTGATACCAATTGTGGCTCTCGGAGTTTTCGGTGCTATTGCGGGCATTGGTTTTTGGGCAGCTACACTACGCAAACCCGTAAAGTATAAAACCTTATCTCCTTTTTAGCCGTCTATGCCAAGCAATTAGATCGATCCTGATGATAAAGATCGCTAGCTGAAGTTGTTTCTATCCAATAACGGACGAGATCGGTCTATAAAGACTCTCGTGGATACCAGTATTTATGCAACAACGCTAAACAGAAGTCATATGATCAGCCATACTCACCAACTTCCACGGGTTGTCTGGATTCAAATGGTACGAGGGTCTATCAAAGTGAATGATCTGGCACTACAGCACGGCGACGGTCTGGCTATTGAAGGTGACGGCGAACTGGTTTTTTCAGACAGCGAAGACGCCGAATTTATGCTCTGTGATTTAGCCGCCAGCTAAATTGGAGATCTGCGATTAAAAAATCCAACCGTACAAACTAAAATCAAATCGCTTGACCGCGCTTTAGAAGTTCGTCTATGAGTTCCCGGTGCAGTTCTGCACTATCACCGCCGCCAAACGTCATGGCACCAGAACTAAAACTGGTACCGAAAGTTTTAACAATGTTAATTGTCTGACCTATACCAGAAAGAAAGTCTTCCGGGGATAGGCTCGCCATTGGGTGAATGAAGGTACCCCACAAAATGCCTTGTCCGATCGCGTAGCGAGCATCCAGCGCCGAGTCGAAGTTGGCCTGCATGATCCGGATCAGCATAGCCTCGGTAATACCGTCTGTTTCGGCAACAGGAATCATTACCCGCATACGGTTGGCATTTTCATCAGTAACTATGGTGACATCAAGGTCTGCATAGTTAAATACAATAAAATTTTCTTGACGCTGGTAGCCTTCATCCAGCCGCGACACGATTTTTTCCATTAAATCCGTATTCATTTCTAATGGTGCTTCAGTAATGGATTCAGATTCTGCGCAAGCGGCAGTACCAAGAATTAAAAACAGAGACGTCAAAATTATTTTATTCATATTGTGATTCATCAGTTGATGGGTGTTACGAGCATTTTTTCATAATTATGGGAAACAGTTTTTCTTCCCGTATTTGCCATTTGGATAGATTTTTTACAGCTTTTGCCACTATAGCAAACTTCACCCTTCAATATCGCGAATGCAACTGCTTCCTTAGATGCACTTTACATCCTTTTTTTGGTGCAATGCGTTTAATTAGGCATTAAAGCAGACAACCATGATCTGCTCATGAGGAGAGTAATATGTATACCGGAATCAACAAGGCCTGCCAGCAGGGCTGATTTTTATTGAAAGGAATTATGGCGCTAGTTTTTGCTGCGCTATTTTTAGTATTGGTGGCATTTGGCGTGCTGCGCTACTGGCAAAGCGAAAAAATCAAACAAGGCGAAACCTCTCTGTCTTTCACCAGCGTCAGTTTACCATTTACGCACGTTGCCGATTTGGAAAACTCCCTGCCCTTTTTGGGTAGCGCGGCTCTCGACATTGATAGTGATGGTATTGATGAGCTATTCTTGGGCGGTGGTGATACTCAGGCTGACATGATTTTTGCTTTTCGAGATGGTGCGTTTGTACCGCTCGGACATGAGTTTCCGAAGGACCCAGTCGACGCCACACACGGCGCAGCCAGTATCGATATTGACAACGATGGTGACGTTGATCTGTACACCGCTCGTGAAAGCGGCATCTGGTTTCATGAGAATACCAATGGCACTTTCAAGACCACCAAACTACCGATAACACTTGCGGACAACACTACCCCGCTCTCTATCGGCTTTGCTGATATCAATCAGGATGGTCTGGCCGATATGTACGTAGCCGGATATATCAAAATAGAACTGGTGGAAGGCGAAACCATTTTTTCTGAAAACTATGGCGGCTATAGCTACCTGTTACTGAACGCAGGCGAAAACAACTGGAAAGATATTTCCGAACAAGCCGGTGTCTGGCGCCAACACAACACCTTTCTGGGTGTGTTTGCAGATTTGGACAATGATCTGGACTCGGACCTGGTGATTGCGCAGGATACCGGCGTAGTTGAGATGTATGAAAATACTGGCGATCTGAATTTCAAGCCCATTACCAACCCTTCCGTAGCTTCTTACCCCATGGGCGTTGCGGTCGGTGATTATGATAATGATGGCCTGGTTGATTTGTATTTCTCCAACGTTGGCTACACATTACCCGCCACACTTTTGCGCGGTGATTTAGGCGACGATGATCCGTTTAATATGGCCTATATGTTGTTTCATAACGACCGTGACTTGAACTTTTCCGATGCCGCTGAAAAAATGCAGGTAGCCAAACTCGGGTTTGGGTGGGGCACTGTTTCTGCTGACATGAATCTGGACGGACGTGAGGATCTGTTGGCGGCACAAAACTACGCGCGATTGCCGGTCGTAAATTTACTGGCGCGATATCCGGGGAAAATCCTGCAAAACTACGGCGACCACTTTGCCCCGGTTGAAGAAGCCTCGGGAGCAAGCAACCCGCATTTCGGTATTGCTCCGGTGGTATCTGACTTTAACAACGACGGCTGGCCTGACCTGGTATGGGCCAATCTTGATGGCGCATCACTCGCCTATATTAATAATGGTGGCGATCAAAATTGGCTAAAAGTCCGTTTGCCGAATGCGGCGGCATCGCTGGGCGCGATCGTTACGGTGAGTCACTCTGAGGGTAGCAAACTGACCAAACATTTTATTACCTCACAAGGGCTCGGTTCTGATCAGGGGCGCGACCTTATTTTTGGTCTGGGCCAAGGCTCGGCTAAGAAGGTAACGGTACAATTCCAGAATGGCAAAACCGAAACGTTCGAGGCGCCCGCCAACGGCACCGTACTAAGCGCGTCTGCATCCGCTAAATAGGAGAACGATATGTCCACCACAAACCCTAGTTTGCTATCAGCCGCGGGGATAGCGGGTTGCATTGGCGCTGTCGTTGTTGGCATCGGCGAATTTTCTCTACAATACACACCGAATGGTGGACTAGAGGATGCAACTGAATACTTGTTCTTCAATGACGTGTCACCAGAACGGTTATCTTTCGGACATTTCCTTGCGGTACTTGCCGCACCATTTTATCTCGCCGGTTACTGGTTCTAATCAAAAAAACTTGAGCCCGCCGGACCGAAACAAGCTCGCGCATTCTTCTTTATTGGAGCTTATGCATTTGTGGTTGGAACAGCTTGGATCAGTCAGCGATTCTTTATCGCATCCACCGTTCATGAAATTGCGGCCGGTAATAATCTGCAACAACTACTGGCTCTTTTCTCGGAACACAACGAGCCCTTGGTGAATGTTTTACGCCTTGCCATGCTTTTGGTTTCGGGCTTATGGATCAAATTAATACTGACTGGAAAAACCGAATTCCCCAAATGGATGGCACTGTTCAGCCCAATAGTTTTACTGGGAATTATGTTCGCGCTGTATTTCTTTAATACCCCGATCGGGATTTATGTTTTACCAGTAGCTATGAACGCTGCCCACTTTATTGTATTTGTCTTGGCGCTCTACACTACCCGCAACAAACGTGTGGCCGGATGAACGCTAAGAATCTTGCACAATTGGCACTAGTTGCACTGGGGCTGTTCGGCACCACTGCTGGCGCCAAGCTATCCATCGCCCATTTTCGGCATGGCGAAGTTTGCCCGATGCTCGGACCAATCCCTGCATGTAACATTGTATTTTTTGGCTACCTTCTGGTGTTGCTTGCAGCGCTAATTATCCGCTTGAAGAGCTCAAAACATTTATTCTTTATTGGCTGGCTACCGGTCATTGGCCTTGCATTGGCTGGCGTCATTGTGGAGCTAATCCGTGGTGATACTTGCCCACCTGGCGGTTTCGGAATACCCCAATGTTTTTACTCCTTAGCTATGGCGTCTGCCGTGATTTTATTATTTTTCTTTGTCCGGAAAAGACTCTCTTTTACCTGAATGATATGATCCAAGAATGATTTAAACTTTGATGGCTAATGTGATCCAAACGAGGCACGGAAATGACTACGCGCATAAATGCAGATTTTGAGCAACGTATTGTAATCCGCCCGGAAGACTATGCCTGGGTCGATTCTCCTATGCCTGGCGTCGAGAGAATGATGCTCGACCGCATCGGTGATGAAGTCGCCAGAGCGACCTCCGTAGTTCGGTACGCACCCAATAGCAAGTTCTCGTCTCATGTTCATTCAGGTGGCGAAGAGTTTATTGTACTCGAGGGTGTTTTTGCAGATGAACATCAGGATTTTCCGCAAGGCAGCTATGTACGCAATCCGATCGGCACATCCCACACACCGAAAGTCGGCCCTGAAGGCACGACCATTTTTGTCAAACTACATCAATTTAATGAAGCAGACCGAACGCAAAAGGTAATTGATACCAATACGCAAGAATGGCAACAAGGTCTCGTTGAAGGACTAACCGTAATGCCGCTACACGAATTCAAGAACGAACATGTTGCGCTGGTTAAGTGGGCGCCTGATACGCAGTTCAATCGTCATCAGCATTTCGGTGGTGAAGAAATTTTCGTACTGGAAGGCACGTTTTACGACGAGCACGGCAGTTATCCGAAGGGTTCATGGCTACGCAGCCCGCATTTGAGTGCACATGAACCCTTCACCAAAGAAGATGGCGCCTTAATCTATGTCAAGACCGGGCATTTATAACATTCGGCTATATACCCGAGAATTTTAAGCCTTATCTTCTTCTGCCCGAGTGCACCATTATTGTCGCGCGGCCTCCGCATCGTTACACGCCTCGCAATATATGTTGACGTCCTCCTATCCAACGATTAATACCGGACCTCCGACTCAGCATAGGCACAGCTAAAAACGAACTAACAGTTTGGAGTCATGTGAAGCGCATCGACCAAATTGACGCAGCGTTGCTTGCATGCCAAGATTGACTAGAATAGTCAGCACTAACACTTGACGCAGGACTTATTTTTTATTGTGAGGCTTCGACGGCAACCCATCAGCAGCCCACTATAAACTCGAGGGGCAGCATGCCGGGACTTTTGAAATATTTAACTTGGCCGATCGCTTGCCGATCCGCAGTAATCGCACTAATTGTTGGCACACTTTTGTGCGTTATTAACCATAGTGACAAAATGCTCAATGGTACCCTTGTCAGCAGCGATCTTGTTAGAATGGGTTTGACCTATTTGGTACCGTTTTGTGTGGCAACGCTCGGTGCACTTACAGCGCGCGCAGAAACAGCGCGAAAAAAACAGTAATTAGCAATTACTACTGCGTATTTCTATAGCGCTAGCGACCAGTGCGCCAACTGAAACAGGCTCTTGCTCGCGATACTTTACCGTACCAATTGCACCGAGTTCTCGCACGCGTTTCAATTTATCGTTACTCGAACTGGTAATAATTGGATTAGCTCCGGCTGCCGCCGAAAATAATAGACCGAACGACGAAGCACCTCTGGTCCCTTCCAATAATACATTCATCGGCCTGCAAGTCACGGCGCTCAAAAAGACCAACCCATGCAGTTAACGAAAGCAGCCTACTCGGCTATGTTTGGACAAGTACGCGCCGTTAAATACGAAATCATCCGGCCATAAACGGCAATTTGGCGGGTAGCATATAAACCCCTGAGCTAGCTAAATACGATCGGCACCAAAATCAGGCTAAGTACCGTGATCACTACAATGGCAATCAGGTTGGCGATAAATCCGGCCTTTGCCATCGTGGGCAATGAAATAGCACCACTTGCAAAAACCACAGCGTTCGGACCCGTCGCGGTCGGCAACATAAACGCACAACTTGCGGCCATAGCGATAGGCAGCGCTAACAACTCAATGGGTAGCCCCGCAGATATAGCCGCCGCGCCAAAAACAGGCATTAAGGTGGATGCCGTGGCGACATTGCTCATAACTTCAGTTATGAAAACAACAAATGTCGTTAACAAGATAACCAGCACAACAATTGGCAATGCGGCCACACCCCCAAGTTCCAGACCTACCCATCCAGCCAAGCCAGAGGCTCTAATCGCATAGGCGATTGACATGCCACCGCCAAACATTAGCAGCGGCCCCCATGGAATACTTTCTGCGGTTTTCCAATCCAGGACCGCAGCGCCCTTTTTCTTAATTGAGCCCGCCGGCACCAGGAAACAAAGGATGACACCAATAATGGCAGTAATGTGATCCGTCAGCGCAGCAAACGGCATGACCCCGAAAATTGTAATTTCCTTTAGCAGAACTTTAAAACACCACATAAATGCAACCACACTAAAGACCATAATGGTGCGTTTTTCCGGCGTGGTGATTTTACCCAACGCTGATAACTCTGATTCGACTAACTGTTTAGCCGACTGCGAATTGAATGTGTCGGGCGGGGTTTTGAAAACCAATTTGGTTAATACAAACCAAATAAGCGGCACCAGGATTATCACTACGGGCAATCCGAACAAGAGCCATTGACCAAATGAAATATCCATACCGACGGTGTCATTCAAATATCCAATGATTATTAGATTTGTCGGGGTACCTATTGGTGTTGCCAAACCGCCTACCGAACAAGCAAACGCGATACCTAACAACAGTGCGTAGGTGAAGCCATTATTGAGTTGCTTTTCGCTGGGTAAGGCGGCAACCACTGAGAGCGCTATAGGCATTAGCATAATGCTGGTTGCTGAATTCGAAATCCACATTGACAATACAGCGCCCGACAACATGAAGCCACCAACCAGTCGTGCTGGTTTAAAACCGACAAGTTTTACGATATTTAGCGCAATTCGCTTATGTAGATCCCAATACTCAATTGCTTTAGCGACAATAAACCCGCCCATAAGCAGCACTATAATGGGGTTCATATATTCTGAGGACGTTGCCTTAATCGACTGTACACCAGTCAAGGGTAAAACCACCAACGGCAAAAGCGCTGTAACCGGGATAGGAATGGCTTCGGTAACCCACCAAACCGCCATTAGCACCAATAGGCAGAGTACTAACCAGGCTCTGCGCGCTTGTTCTGCACTACCGACAACATCAACGAGAGACTCTGGCGCTCCAGCAACCGCCAACAGACAAAACAATGCTGGACCAAGGATAAGACCAATACGCCGACGCATACGACCTTCTGTAAGTGACCCTGTAATCGCTGGATTGTTATGAATTTCAAACTCACTCACAGCACGGAAACTTCATTGACCATTGTCATCGTACCTGAATCCCAAAATCTCATACTAGCTATTAAAATAGTGAGATAGTTACTTAGATTTGACATAAAAGTGTTTACACTATCTTGTTGCAGAAAACTCCTAACTATTATAACGCATGAATACCATGTCAAATTGGAATAGTGATGCTCCCTAAGACACATTTCGCAAATTACCAAAAGACCAAGATAATTGCAGGCCTCGATGGCTTAAGAGCAATCAGCATTATCGCGGTTGTTTGGCACCATACAGTAGGATCAGTAGATAAGGCTTCCTTTACCCGTTTTGGATTTCTTGGTGTCGATTTGTTTTTTGTTATAAGTGGCTTCCTTATTGTTACCTTGCTGTTGCGAGAAAAAACTAAAAAAGGCGATATCTCGCTTAAAAATTTCTACGTCAGACGAATGCTTAGAATTTTTCCGTTGTACTTTGGATTTATTTTCGGGCTCGCATTTATTTATAGTGTATTCGCCAGAGATTCCGCTTTTGGTCAACAATTTTTAAGCGATTTACCCTGGCATGTTCTTTTTCTAGCAAACTTTTATCCGGTCGCTTTTTCTATAACCTGGAGCCTCGCAGCCGAAGAACAATTTTATCTAATTTGGCCATTTATAGAAAAACATATGGGCAAGTTGATTTACCCATGCTTGATCTTCGCCATCGGCATAAATCAGTTTCATAACTTCAAGCGCGACTTTGTAAGCACGACCTTGGGGATTCCAAAAACAGTCATGGAAACCACTTTTACACCGATCTTGTTGGGTGTACTTGCTGCGCACCTACTTCATCAACCCAAAACATTTCAACTGCTAGAGAGACTCTTCAACTTTAGATATTCCGTTATTAGCTTGTTTGCAATGTTGTTGCTACTGCTTTCATTTTCGCCAAATGACATAGCGGGATTACCGTTGCTTTCAATCCACATTTTATTGTCACTTATCGTTGTTAGCGTTGTGGTGTCACCAAACAACTTTGTTACGAAAGCCTTGTCTTACAATGTAATCGGTAGAATTGGCGCAATTAGCTTTGGCATTTATCTTTTTCATATTCATTGCATAATGATCGCTAGAAAAATTTTATCGATCATCGGCATAGACGATCGGATTATTTTACTTTTAGTTACGTTCGCAATTACGTTTGTGGTGGCCGAGCTTAGTTACAGATTCTACGAAAAGAGATTTCTGTCCCTCAAATCAAATTTCAAATAGCTCAGTTGCCGGATAGAACCTGAAGTATTAAATGTTTGAATCAATTGGATACCCAAGTCGATACCAGAAAAATACGGAAAAAAACCACTAGCCATTTCGATCGCCAGTGGTTTTCAGGAACGAACTCTGAAGAAATAAACTCTTGATTTACTGCCTAGCGAGACCATTAAGCAGTGTTACAGTCAAATGCTCAGCGTACCTATCTTTTGTATTTGAATCCAGAACCTCAATACCAAAAGCTTTTTTGGTTAATGCCGAGCCGCGAAACAAAGCATCGCACGAGGCCATAAACTGATAAGAGAAAAATGCTTTATCAACCTGTTTAAACTCACCGGACGCCATACCCTGGTCAAGTATCGAATTCACGTAGTCCCGTACCGGAATAATGAACTCATTCAATAATTTCTCCGAGAATTCGTCCTCCACGGTACACAAGTGAGGCCAGAGTCGGTTTAAATAGCGATGGTTAAAATAGGTATCCGTCAGAAGCCGAATATAATTTTTCATTTTGTCGGTCGCCGTAACATCTGATGCGACAATATCACTTAGACTCGCAACCGAGGTCGTTAACGCCCGTTCAGCCAAGGCAAATAGCATGCCGCGCTTATTGCCAAAGTAATATCGAACCAAAGCAGTATTTAGGCCCGATGCCTTACCAATATCGCTCAGGGTTATATTTATAGTATCTGTATCAGTCATTAATTCAGCGGCTGAATCCAATAACTGATCCTGTGTAGATACTTTGTCTTCAATTCTCTTTTCAACGTTAATTTTTTTTCTCCCTTAGTTGCCATGCATGCCCCACAATGTGGGATCTAACAACCCCTTAACTCTTATCTAACACGCTAAATACGTGGTTTTTTTGCAACCGGATGCATTGCACCCACTATTGATGTGGAAATTTGCCAAATCAGATATAGACTGTACCGAAAATAGATTGCTAACGAAACACCATATGTCCGAAAGGTTTGCACTCAATAAATATATGAATATGTTTTTGCGTACACGCTCGGTACAATACTTTTTTACACTTTGAGCATGCTGCTAAAAATAAGCAATATAAGGGCAAAAAACAAAGTGTTTTAGACCAAGACTAATTCTAATAAATTTTTTTTAATACTTTGAATAAATTTAATCCGAAAAAATTATTAAATAGCAAATGGACTGCAGTCCACCCGACCAATAAAGAAAAACACTTTTTGGTAACGAAAGTATCATACGATGAAAATGGCGACGTGATTCTCTGCAAGCTGGAAGCAGTCTTTAGCAAGCGCGTGGCGGCAATTAACTGGAAAGAACTGACGCGAGCGGATAAATGGAAACAAGGTTGGAAATAACCGGGATTTTTCCAAATCAGATAAAGTAATATAGCAGTATGTCCATCACCGCATTGCTGTTCCTTTTTACCGCCTTTATTTATGCTTCGGTCGGGTTTGGCGGTGGTTCATCATACACAGCGCTATTGGTTTTCTTTGAAACACCTTATCTGTTAATCCCAATCCTGTCTCTTTTGTGTAACATCATTGTAGTCGCTGGAGGGACCTGGAGATTTAACAGCGACCAACTTATACCCTGGAGGAAGATCTGGCCGCTATTTGCCACTTCGGTACCCATGGCATGGATTGGGGGCACTCTGCCAATCAATGAATCAACTTTCGAGTTATTACTGGCGATCACGTTATCAGCCGCCGCTTTAGTAATGCTTCTAGAACCGAAGTCTGCACAGAATACAAATTCAAGCTCCGGAGGTTTCAAATGGACAATACCTTTGGTTGGCGCAATTCTTGGCTTGATTGCAGGTATGGTTGGTATCGGCGGTGGTATTTTTCTGGCACCCGTTTTACATTTTTTAAAGTGGGAGACCAGTAAAGTCATCGCTGGTGTTTGCAGTAGTTTTATTCTTATTAACTCGATTGCGGGATTAACAGGACAGTTCAGCAAGTTCGGTAGTGTGATTGAACCCACCACACTATCCAATTATTGGCCGTTATTCGCCGCTGTATTGATAGGTGGCCAATTAGGTAGCATCATGGGAACTCGAAAATTGAACGCGGAAAAAATTAAAATGATAACCGCCCTGTTAGTGTTGTTCGTCGCCGCTCGATTACTCGTAAACAACTGGATTGCACGGTGAATATCTGGGTCGACGCAGACTCCTGCCCGGTGGTAATCAAGGAAATACTATTTCGTGCAGCACGTCGTACTAATACCCATACAACATTCGTGGCAAATCACGCACTTAAGATTCCAGCGTCGCCGTATATAAAATTTCTTCAAGTGGAGACAGGTTTCGATGTCGCCGACGAAGAAATTGTTACTCGCGTTGAGAAAAACGACTTGGTCATCACCAGCGATATTCCATTAGCAAATGACGTGATCGAGAAAGGCGCAACTGCCTTAAGTCCGCGCGGCGAACTTCTAACGACTGACAACATTAAGGCGCGTCTAAATATGCGCGACTTCCTGGATACAATGCGAG
>CAZUMV010000047.1:0-14601 GCA_964621435.1 uncultured Thiotrichales bacterium
TGTTTCTCACCGCGGCCAAGCCTGTACGGGTCAGGTAACCCAATAACTTGAATAACCCGAATACCACCAGAAACATGACAACCCCGAGCACCAAACTGATAAACCTTTCTTTCACGAAGCGTGCGAACGACTTTCCTGCCGCCAGTCCGGGAGTCTCTTTTGCTGCGAGCTTGGTTTGTAATTGTTGTTGGGTAGCAGCCGCTCGATCATTGGCAACCTTAAGACGCTCCTGCCAACGTTCGGAATACTCTTTCAGCTGCTCCGTTAATGCTGGGGCGGCGTCGGTTACGGAAATACCTGCCAGGGAATTGATAGCCGCATTTGCCATATCGCGCTGCCTGTTGATGTCGGAAAGCTCACTACGCAGTCCTTCAATCTGACGCGAATCTTCAGTTGCCGACTTCAACAGTGCAATCATCGGTTTAAATAATTGCTCCACTTCTGACTGCAAATCAACTGGCACATCGTTATCAACGACATAATCCGATTCATTAACACCGGTAGCAACGGAATGCACCTGATCTTCGATGTCCTTGATCTCTCCATCGAGACTTTCAATTAGCGCTTCAAGCTCCTCCAACCCGACTCCGAGATCTACTTGATAGGGGTCGGCGTCACCAGACAATAGATTAGCTTGTTTTTTTAACTCGGATAATTTTTGTTGACGTTGCTCCAGAGATTGCAATAACCCGGTAATCGCACTATTAACTTCGTCAACCACTTTGGGGACGGGGTCAGGATCACTTTCTGCCGCGACAACACCATTAGCAATAGTTGCCAGACACACACAAAACCACAAAAGATGAATAGTCACTTTACTCATACGCAAAACTCCATTTGCAAATAAATTACTCGTAACGAATTGACTGGACAAGATAGGTTACCGCAGCATCGGGCATTACGACTTGAACTTCATCATCAACACCTTTTTTCATCAATGCCTTCGCTAGTGGCGAATCAATACTGATGTAAGCTGCATTTTGATCAATTTCGTCTGGTCCCACCAAACGATATTCATGGGGTTGTTGCTGATCATCCAGCAATTCAACCCACGCCGCAAAGAAGATTTTCGTGGCATCGGCCGGTGCTTGGCGAACAACTTTTAATGTTGGCATCCTGACCTGAAGATATCTGATGCGTCGGTCAATACCGGCCAGCTCACGCTTACGATAAATATACTCGGCGTTCTCTGAGCGATCACCTTCCGCCGCAGCGGCCGAAAGTGCCGCGGTAACTTCTCGACGGCGCACCCAGATATCTTTCATTTCCTGAACCAGGACATCATAGCCAGCAGGAGTAATGTAAGGTGCTTTGGGTGGCGCGGGTGCCCGGTATCGGCCCACTTTACGCGTGCTCCATTAAGTCTAATAACGTTTCACGATCCGCTCGGGCCATTGGCTTGCCATCAACCGGGCTCGGCGGTGAAACTCGTAATTTACCATCAGGAAATACCAAAACTTCCGCCAACGCAGCCCGCCAGTGGAAACGAAAACCTTTGATACCAGCTGGATTTTGTGGGGTTACACGACGTTCAACGCCGACAAAATCTATGTCGCGGTTTAACAAGGCAATCGCAACATTTTTTGCGTCCTCGCTAAACAAATGCAAATGAATGACGTCATCACTGGAAGCAGTACCTTTGAGTACCGGCCCAACCACATGCGGTTCAAATTCTTCTAACGCCTGCATTATCTCTAAAGTTATCTGTCGCAAATACAGCAACGACTCGGATTGCTTTCCGGTATTAAAAAGACTCTGTCGTGCGATCAAAGCTGTTTCAATCTCGGCGTTATTTGGCAGGCGCGTTTGCACCGGCAAACCCAGACGACGCACAGCTTTCGTTTTCGCTAACTGGTAATCCGCCAGACCCTCATCAGCGATTATGCGTGCTGCTTCATCCGCAATTTTCGCAGCGGTACGGTCATTCGATCTGGAACCCATAACAATTTTCTCGGCACACTAAAATAATTCAATTTCGAGTTAGTGTTGCAGTTAAAAAATATCTTCCGGCATAGATTCTTGCACCACCTCTTCACCAAATTCGCTCGGCGGCATATACGCATTCAATCCCATTTCCGGAACATTCTCTTCGTTAAAGTACTCGACGATCGTATTTGGCGCTTCTTCCATAGCCTGCAGTCCGGTTTCCCGGTCTATCGTCACGGCAACCATACTTTCAGGCATTGGCCACGCACGCTCTTTCGACCGTTGCAACGCTACGCGCATATAATCTTTCCATATCGGTAGGGCGACTTTACCACCGGTCTCCTTTTTACCTAGCGGCCTGGGATTATCAAAACCGACCCATACAGTCGTTGCAAAATCCTGATTGTAACCACTAAACCAGCCGTCCACTTGGTCATTTGTCGTCCCGGTTTTACCAGCAATATCGGCACGCCCCAAATCACGCAGCGCGGTCGCCGTTCCCCGGCGGATAACGTCTTGCAACATACTGGTAACTTGAAAAGCATTTATTTCGTCTAGTACACGCTCGGCCGGCGTCCCTAATATTCGTTTGCCAACCGCCAGCTTGGGATCATTAATGAGTTGCGCACACAACTCTTCCTCGCATACAACACTCGGCACATGCTTATAAATAACTTTGTTGTTACGGTCGCGTACTTCATCGATAAACCACGGATTTACTTTGAAACCGCCATTCGCGAATACTGCATAGCCGTTTGAAATTTCAAGCGGGGTGTGAGATGCACTACCCAAAGATAATGACAAGTCACGAGGCAAGTCGCGGTCCGCCATCTTGAAACTTTTCACATGTGCAATCGTTTCATCAATACCGACCCGCTGCAGCAAACGGATAGAAACCATATTTCGTGACTTCGCCAATGCTACCCGTAATCTTGTGGGACCGAAAAATTTACCACTATAATTTTCCGGCCGCCAGAATCTGCCAAGCTCCTCATCTTTAAATACCACCGGAGCATCATTAAAAGTACTGGCCGGTGTTAAGCCGTTAGCCAGCGCGGCTGAATAGATAAATGGCTTAAAGTTTGATCCTGGCTGGCGCTCGGCCTGAATGGCGCGATTGAACTTACTATAGAAGTAATTATAGCCCCCGTTTAGCGCATAAATTCTGCCGTCGGTCGGGGAAATAGACACCAGCGCACCACCTACTCTGGGTACCTGTGAAAGTATCCAGCCACTTGATTTTTCCTGCACTCTGACCACATCACCTTTCTCCAGCACGTCTTTGAGACTCGTGATCATTGGTCCTAATTCATCTTCATTTAGCCGTTCTTTGGCCCAGCTAACTCCGGCCAAATCTAGATTGATCGTCAAATCACTACCGACATACAACTCGGCCCAGCTGTCCTCAACATGTTTCACGATCGCGGGTACTAAATCACCATAGCTTGCATGTTTTTTTAACTCGCCGTCGGCTGCTGAATTATCAAAACTTCCACTGAACTCAAACTTGCCTTCAGCACCTTGATAACCATGCCTGATGGTGTAATCAATTAACGAATCCTGAACAGCTTTGTTAGCTGCATACTGCAAGTCATCATCAATTGTGGTGATCACACTCAAGCCGTCAACGTAGATGCTATCGCCCAAACGATTGATCAATTCATCACGAACCATTTCGGCTACATAATAGGCGGTCGTTTCCGGCCGGGTTACGTAAACTCTAGCGGTTAAAGGCTGTGCTTTCGCCTGCTCTTCTTGCTCCGCATCAATATGGCCGTTTTCACGCATTCGGCGGATGACATAGTTACGGCGCTCCAGGGCGCGGGTCGGATTAACCACCGGATTGTAAGCAGAGGGTGCCTTATAAAGCCCTGCTAGCATGCCGATTTGCGCCAAACTTAGCTCGGTAACGTCTTTGCCATAGTAGGTATTGGCCGCAGCAGCAAAGCCATAGGCGCGATTGCCCATAAAGTTCTGATTGAGGTACAAAGCCAGAATTTCATCTTTACTCAACTTCTTTTCGATTTGACGCGCGAGAATGATTTCTCGTACTTTTCGAGTATAGGTTTTCTCTCTGGTAAGAAAAAAGTTTCTCGCTACCTGCATGGTCAGCGTACTTCCACCTTGTGACCGCTCACCGCTGGTAAAAACCGCCCATGCGGCTCTTAGCAGGCCTTTGTAATCAATCCCGGCATGCTCGTAGAAACTATCATCCTCGGCTGAAATAACAGCTTGTCGAGCGAGTATCGGAATTTCGTCCGCAGGCAGCGGCACACGTCTTTTTTCACCGAATTCGGCGATTAATTTACCACTACTACTCAGCACCTTCATCGGCACTTGATACTCAACGGTTTTTAGCTCGTCAACCTCCGGGAGGTCCTTACTAAGATCCAGGTAATACCAATAGCCTACAATCGCCAAAATAAGCGCCAAAACAAGCCCTGTAGCGAACAGCCACATCAGGATTTTATATTTTAATTTCATATTATGAACCAGTTCGAATCTCGAGTTTTCGCCCTTTGCTATCCTACCTAGCAAATAACTAGACGAACCCCGAATTCTGCCCGAAATAACAGGATTTTAATATCTTAAGTTGTGAACAGCTTCGTATGTTAAGCCTAGTAATAATGTTCACTTAAAGCTAGTATTTGCCTCGAAAACGGAATTTTCAGAAATAACTGATAGGTAGCCAACTAATCTCGTGTTTTCCTTTAGCAAAAAGAAACAACCTCTGGTCGGTATAGACATTACCTCAACCTCGGTAAAAGTGCTCGAATTAAAGCGCGCCGCCGGGAGTTACAAGGTCGACAGTTACGCTGTAGAGCCACTACCGACCAATGCCGTCGTGGAAAAGAACATTTCCGACGTTGACGCGGTCGGTAACGCTATCCGGCGCGCAATGAAAAAAGCCAATAGCAAAACGGAAGGCTGCGCCATCGCGGTACCCGCCTCAGCTGCTATTTCCAAAATGATTACGATGCCCAGTGGTCTCAGCGATGACGAACTCGAAAGCCAGGTACAGCTTGAAGCAGATCAGTACATTCCATATGCTCTGGACGAGGTAGAACTCGACTTTGAAGTACTCGGCCCGACCGAAGGAAATGCCGATAGCGTTGATGTACTGCTGGCTGCATCCAGATCCGAGAACGTTGATATGCGAACCACCGCAATTGAAATTGCCGGCATGTCGCCCCGAATTGTTGATATTGAATCCTATGCGATGGAAGGCGCCTGCCAACTATTGCACGATATGGATGATACTTCGGTGGTCGCCGTAGTAGATATTGGCGCTACCATGACCTCGATAAACGTCATTCTAAATGGTCAATTGATTTATACCCGTGAACAAGCGTTTGGCGGACGACAATTAACGGAAGAAATAATGCGCCGTTTCGGTCTGTCTTATGACGAAGCTGGCTTGGCGAAAAAGGAAGGCGGCCTGCCAGATAATTACGTTCTGGAAGTTTTAAACCCGTTTAAAGAGACATTGGTTCAACAAGTCCATCGATTGTTGCAGTTCTTCTATGCCGCTAACCAATACAACGAAGTCTCGCAAATCATCTTGGCCGGTGGCTGCGCTACCATTCCCGGTATTGATGAATTGGTAGAAAACAAAATGAATGTCCGCACCAGCATAGCCAATCCATTCAACGGCATGAGCTTCTCAACCAAAATCAGTCAACAGCGCCTGGGCGCAGATGCACCGGCATTAATGATTGCATGCGGCCTGGCCTTGAGGACCTTCGACTAATGGCAAAAATTAATCTACTCGATTGGCGTGGCGAACTTCGCACTAAAAAGAGAAATGAATTTTATCAGCTACTTGGTTTTACTGCGCTACTCGGTCTGATGTGTGTCGCTGGTGCCTTTATGGTCGGTAAAAGCAGAATCTCCAATCAAGACAACAGAATCACATATTTAAACGACGAAATATCAAAAGTAGAACAACGACTCGAAGAGATTCAAGATCTCGAGAAAAAGCGTCAGGCATTGCTTGACCGCATGGAAGTTATCGACGAACTCCAGGCTAGTCGCCCAAACATCGTGCATTTATTTGATGAAATCGTAAAGGTGACGCCTGAAGGTACGTATCTAACCAGCGTTACCGAGTCAAATAAAATGCTCAGCATCTCTGGCAAAGCCGAATCAAGTGCACGAGTGTCGAACTTGATGCGCGACTTAAACTCATCGGAATGGACCAAGAATTCGCTGCTCAAAGTGATACAAGCTGAAAACAGAGCCGGCGGTACTATTTATAACTTCTCAGTTGATGCTTCCATCACCACACCAGCGGAAAATGCAAAAGATGGTGATGACGACGCGTATGAACTCCAATAACAGGGGCACCGGGTTATGAATTTAGACGACTTAAACAAAATTGACATTAATAACCTCGGTGGTGCTCCTCAGCCGGTAAAGTTTTTGGTCGCTGCAATATTGCTGGCGCTAATTTGCTTTTTGGGTTTTAATTTTCTAGTCAAGAAACAACTCGCGACTCTAGATCAAAAGAAAGCCGAAGAAGTTGTCTTGAAACAAAAGTTTGAGGAGAAATATCACCAATCCGCCAACCTCGAAGTTTATAAAGAACAGTTGGCTGATATGCAGGTAAACTTTGGCGAAATGCTGCGGCAGCTTCCAGGAAAAAGTGAAATACCGGGGGTTGTGGATGATGTTTCGCAAACTGGTCTGGCGAGCGGCCTCGAAATCGTATTGTTTCGACCTGACAACGAAATCAACAAAGGCTTTTACGCCGAAAAACCCATTCTAATAAATGTCGTTGGCACCTACGACGAACTAGCCAACTTTGCTTCGGGCATTGCAGCCCTCCCCCGCATTGTAACGCTTCACAGCATTAAATTGCAGCCACAGAACGACGACAAGAAGAAAAGGACTCGCGGTCAACCGCAACAATTGTCCATGGGTGTGGTAGCGAAAACTTATCGTTATCTTGAAGACGACGAAACAGAATAGAGCGTGAGTATGAAATTTAACGTCAATCAACAATTAAAAATTGCGGTCGCCCTACTCGTCGGGTTGCTGCTAAGCGCATGCGGAGATGACATCGGTGAACTTGAAAACTATGTTGAGGACATCAAGCGCAATCCACCAGGCGTGGTTTCCCCGATTCCGGAAATCAAGACCTATGCAAGCTTCGAGTACCCGGGATCCAGCAAGGACCCCTTTGATGCCAACGTTATCGCGGCGGACATTCTCGAGGCGCCTGATGGCCGTCTAAATCCATCGCCGGTTTCCACAAGCACGGTTAAAATTGATACCAACCGTTCGCGCGAGTATCTGGAAGGTTATCCTCTGGATAGTTTAACTATGGTTGGAACACTAAATCAGAACGATAACCTGTGGGCATTGATTCAAACCTCGGACGGCACCATTCAGCGCGTCGGGGTTGGCAACTACATGGGCAAAAATTACGGAAAGATCAACAGAATCACGGAAAATGAAGTATCGCTAGTTGAAAAAGTAAACGACCGGATTGGCGGATTAATAGAACGGCCGGCGTCCATAGCGATTCCAGATAAAACCGAGTAACGGACTACTGAATATGAAAATTATAAATTTAATGAGCACACTAAAAAAAGAGGGTTTAATGGCTGCGGCATCATACCAAATCACTCGGTTAAAATTTCTAAGCGTTGTTGTATTGTTTTGCGTAACGCAACCACTCTACGCCGAGAACGCTCTGCAATCTATCTCACACCAAAGATTAGCTGGCGATCAAGTACAAATCACTTTCGAATTTTCTGAATTCGCGCCACCACCACTGGCCTTTACTATCGCCAACCCGGCGCGTATATCTTTAGACTTTCCGAGTGTTAAAAATAACCTGGCGCAACGCAGCCACGCTATCAACATCGGCCAAACGAATGGCGTTAGCACTGCTGAATCATCGGACCGTACCAGAGCGGTAATTAATCTCACCTCATTGATTAACTATGATACGCGCGTTGACGGCAACCGCCTGATTGTAACCTTATCGTCATCGTCAAGTAGCGCAGTCGCAGCACCGGTTGCCAATACTTCAAGCTATGACAGTGGCTACAACGATAATTCCGGGCTTAGCTACGATAGCGGTCCCGCAAGAATTACCAATGTAGACTTTAGACGAGGCGCTAATGGTGCCGGACGTGTGATGTTAACCTTATCCGACCCAAGCACCCCAATCACAATCACCCAGCAAGGCAATAATATTGTTGTCGATTTAATTGAGGCGTCAGTTTCTAGTGATCTGCAGCGCCGTTACGATGTTAGCGACTTCGGCTCTCCAGTAGAGAGCGTAAGCGTTACCAGTGGCGCCAAAGGATCAAAGGTTAGCGTTCAGGCGACCGGCGAATACACCCATCTTGCCTATCAAACAGACAATTTGTATACCATAGAAGTAAAACCGCAAACCAAGCAAGAAGCGCAACTGCGCAAACTAAAAGAAGAAACCTTTGAAGGTGAGAAACTTTCTTTGAACTTTCAGGACATCGAAGTTCGTTCGGTACTGCAGTTAATTGCCGACTTCACCGGATTGAACGTTGTAGTAAGTGACAGCGTTGGCGGTAGCGTTACGTTGCGGCTTAAAGATGTTCCCTGGGACCAAGCACTGGATATTATTCTAGACAGTAAAGGCCTGGGGCAACGTCAAAAAGGTAACGTGCTATACATCGCGCCGGCTACTGAAATTGCGGCACGCGAACAAGCTGAATTAACAGCCCTTGCACAAACCCAACAACTAGCACCGCTACGAACAGAACTTTTTGCACTGAATTATGCCGATGCCGGTGAAATGATGGTCCTGCTCGAGGCGGGTTCAAGAGGGGGCAGAGGCGATGATGACAATTCGATAATTTCAGAACGTGGCTCGGTTACGATAGATAGTCGTACTAACACCCTTCTGGTGCAGGAGACTGATGCCACACTCGAAGAAATTAGAAGTTTGATCACTACGCTTGACCGGCCAGTCCGACAAGTGCTCATCGAAGCCAGAATTGTCAATGCTTCCGACGATTTCACTAAAGAATTTGGTATCAACTTTTCGGTGGACAACCGGGAAACCAATGCCAGTGAAACCATAGACTCGAGCTTTGGAATCAATCTTCCTGCCACCAATGTGGCCGGCACAATTGGTTTAGCGATTGCCGAGATCCCCCTTGGTACTTCGGTCGATCTCGAGTTGTCAGCAGCACAAATTGAAAGTAACGCCGAGATCGTAGCAAGCCCGCGAATCATTACATCGAACAAAAATACTGCAATGATCGAACAGGGTGTTGAAATACCATTCCTGGAAGCCGCGTCTAGTGGTGCTGCAACCGTAGCGTTTAAAAAAGCCGTAATGAGTTTGGAAGTGACGCCGCAAATCACTAAAGATGATCGTATCAATATGGACCTGAATGTAAAACGAGATACAGTCGGACAACTTTTCCTGGGTATTCCAAGTATTGATACCCGTGAAATAGAAACCCGGGTGCACGTCGAAAATGGTCAAACAATTGTGTTGGGTGGTATTTTCGAACAAACCTTAAGCGAAGCCAGCACCCGAATCCCGTTTCTATCAGACATACCGATTATCGGTAACGCTTTCAAAACCACTCTGAATTCAGATCGACAGCGCGAATTATTAATTTTTATTACGCCTAAAATTATCGAAGATTTTTCTTCGTATAACTAGAGCGAGCTACAAGTCTATGCCGAGGCCCGCAGAAGCGGGCCTTTTTTTTAACCTTGAAAACCTGCGTTTAGCGTAACGCACATGGCATAATCAGCTTGATGAACAACTTTCAGCGCATATATTTAATTGGTCCAATGGGGGCCGGCAAAACCACTATTGGAAAAATGGTGGCGCGCGAACTGGAGTTCGATTTTATTGATAGTGACCATGAAATCGAACAACGGACCGGGGTCGATATCAGCACAATTTTTGACTACGAAGGTGACCAGGGGTTTCGTGATCGAGAGACTTGTGTGCTGGAGTCCTTAAGCGAAAAAACACGGTTTTTAATTGCAACCGGTGGTGGTGCCGTTATTCGCGAAGAAAACCGTAACGTGATGCGCACAACCGGCTTTGTAGTATATTTACAAGTATCGGTTCGGCAATCATTGATTCGTACGCGCAAAGATACCAAGCGCCCTATATTGCAAACTGATAACCCCTATGAAACGCTTACACGGCTCGCCAAGGAACGCACTCCGCTATACGAATCGATCGCTAATTTAACTGTTGATACTGACAAACACCGCACCAATAAATTGAAATTTATGATTGCAGATGGCTATCGTAAAGCGGTTAAAAAAACTGAACTCTCGCATGAATAAGATAACTGTTAATCTCGGTAAACACAGCTACCCGATTTTTATTGGCCAAGGGTTAATCAACGATCCGGCACTATGGCAATCGCACACCGCCGGAAATTCATTCATGCTCGTCAGCAATACTCGTATAGCACCAATATACGCGGACGCCATTCTAAGCCAGGGCGACAATTACAAACATGATATCTGCACTATTGAAGACGGTGAGCAACACAAAACCCTTAGCACCTTTGAACATATTATTAGTCAATTGATCTCGGCACGCTTTGATCGCAATACCACTTTAATCGCACTTGGCGGCGGCGTGGTGGGTGACATTTGCGGCTTTGTCGCCGCTGCTTTTCAGCGCGGCGTAAACTTCATTCAAGTACCCACAACCTTACTGGCCATGGTTGATTCTTCTGTTGGCGGCAAAACCGCGGTTAATCATGCCTTGGGGAAAAATATGATTGGCGCGTTCCATCAGCCACAGTGCGTAATCATAGATATCGACACTTTAACGACGCTGGAAAACCGGGAATTCAGGGCCGGTTTGGCGGAAGTTATCAAGTACGGTCTGATCGTTGATGCCGAATTTTTTGCATGGCTAGAAAAAAACATGAGTCGATTGCTAGACCGTGATCCGGACGCGCTGATCTACGCTATTCAAAAGTCATGCGAGATTAAGGCAGATGTCGTATCTCAAGATGAAAGAGAACAAGGCATTCGGGCATTGCTTAATTTAGGTCACACCTTTGGACACGCGATCGAAGCCGAGATAGGTTACGGAGAATGGTTACATGGTGAAGCTGTAAGCACGGGCATGCTTTTGGCGACAGCGCTCTCGCGCAATCTTGGCTGGATTAACAGCCAAACCTTCGAGCGCACTAAGAACCTGTTAAAGGCAGCTGGTCTACCCGTACACATCCCGAAGCGCATGAGCCCGGAAAAGTTTTTAGCACGAATGGCGGTCGACAAAAAAGTCAAAGACGGTTTGCTAAGACTTATTTTATTAAAAGAACTCGGGCATGGCGTAATTGCCGATGACATCCGAAACGAAGATATTTTGATCGTTCTGGAAGCAGAACTGTAGCTCTCGAATGAGTCGTATTCCCCAGCATTTTATTGACGAGGTGCTCGCCCGCACCGATATTGTCGAGGTAATCGAACCACGCCTTACACTCAAAAAAAAAGGCAGTGAATATTCCGCCTGCTGCCCTTTCCATAACGAAAAGACTCCCTCTTTTACGGTTAGCCAAACGAAACAGTTCTATCATTGTTTTGGCTGCGGTGTGCATGGTACCGCAATCGGGTTTTTGATGGAGCATGATCATTTAAGTTTTGTGGAAGCGATAGAAACACTGGCCGAACTCAACAGCATGGAAGTTCCCAGAGAGAACAACCCGCAACACGAACAACAACAAAGCGAGCTTAAACCTCTATACGCGGCCCTGACTGCAGCTGACGACCTCTTTCGCCAACAATTAAAGAGTTCAGACAAAGCCAAACAGTATTTGAAACAACGCGGCTTCACTGGAGAAACGGCAAAAAATTATGCAGTAGGTTACGCGCGCGACAGCTGGAATGAGCTTTTGAATACGCTCAAAAAAGACCATACGGAAAAAAGTCTGCACGCAGCCGGTTTGCTGAGTAAAAATGACAAAGGCCGCGTGTACGACAAATTTAGAGACAGGATTATGTTCCCGATTCGTGACCGCCGCGGGCGCTGCATTGCCTTTGGTGGCCGTATTATTGATGACGGCGAACCCAAGTACCTAAACTCCCCGGAAACCAAAGTATTTCATAAAGGCAATACGCTGTATGGCCTTTTCGAGGCCCGCCGAGACAGTAAAAAATTGACCCGCATCATGGTCGTTGAAGGTTATATGGACTGCGTCGTACTAGCGCAATATGGTATGAGTAATGTGGTCGCAACTCTCGGTACCGCGGTAACCAGAGACCACCTGCAACAATTGATGCGTGTGGTAAAGCATATTGTCATTTGTTTCGATGGTGACAAGGCCGGGCGCAAGGCAGCACGGCGTGCTTTAGATCAATCCATGCATGTACTCAAAGACGGCATGCGGGTAGATTTTATGTTCTTGCCAGATGGCGAAGATCCGGACAGTCTGGTACAAAAAATTGGCGCCGAAGCATTTTTGGAAAGCGTCGACCAAGCCCAACCACTCTCGGCCTATTTGCTCGACGTGCTGAAAGAAGGTAACCCGGGTAGCTCCGCTGAAAGCCGCACCGGCATGGCGATCGAAGCGCGCGATATTCTCAAACCTCTTGGTAACGGGTTACTTAAACAACAGCTGCTCAACGAGGTTACCGAACTCACACAGACCAGCGTAAGTGAACTGAGCGCTAATGAAGCGCCGTTACGGACACCGCGGCGCTCACGCGTGCGAACCAGCAACCGCCAGCGACAACTGGAAATGACCGCCATGCGTCAGGCGATCGCGGTTATCCTGCAACAACCCTCCTCGGCCGGCATGTTTAGTGATGAATTGTTATCGAAATTGCACAATTTGCCTGGTGGCGAACTACTTGGCGAACTCGTCGATCTGTGCCGCGATCAAGCAAGTATCACAAATGCCATCATTCTCGAGAACTACCGTGATACCGGCCATTTTAACGCCCTGCAACAACTAAGTGCCTGGGCACCGCCAAATGACCCCGAATCTACGCCGGAAAACGTCCTAAATGCACTTCTGAGCGATGCTATTAATCAGTTACAGCGACAATACTCAGCCGATCGGATTGATAATCTGGTGATTAAAGAGGGCTCCGATGGCCTAACTGATGACGAAAAGGCGGAATTGAGGCAGCTGCTCCAACTCAGATCGTAGCAGGGGCTGTACAAGCGTGTTATAATTGCGCGCTTTTTTATCTCAAGGGTTTATGCCTGTGACCACCAAGAAAGACAGCCTTAAAGACCTGATCACTAAGGGTAAGGATCAAGGATACCTGACTTACGGAGAGGTTAACGACCATCTCCCCGATACCATCGTAGATCCGGAACAAATCGAAGACATCATTAGCATGATCAACGATATGGGCATCAAGGTTTATGAAAAAGCTCCTGAAGCCGATGACCTGGCCATGGCGGAAAGCGACACCGACGAGGATGCAGCTGAAGAGGCGGCGGCGGCTTTAGCCAGCGTTGATAGCGAGTTCGGTCGAACTACAGATCCTGTGCGCATGTACATGCGCGAGATGGGCACCGTGGAGCTACTTACTCGCGAAGACGAAGTTGCGATTGCCAAAAGGATCGAAGAAGGCCTGCTACAAGCTATGACTGCATTGGCACACTTCCCGGATACCGTCACCCATCTATTGGTCGACTGGGACTTGTTTCTGGCCGAAGAGAAACGTCTTACCGACATTCTAACCGGTTATATCGACCCGACTGTAGAAGCCGATATTCCCAAGCCTGTGCAAGTCAATGCCGAAACCAAGGCCAAAGATAAAAAGAAAGACGAAGTGGTTGATACAGGGCCTGACGTAGAAGTTGCGCGCGACAAACTCGAAAACATTCGTGATCTGCATAAGAAAATTATTCGCTGTCGCAGTGCCGGTCACCACAAGAAACTCGCCGAGTATCAAACCGAGATTTCTGCGGCCTTTATCGAACTCAAACTGATACCCGTGGTAATTGAAAAACTATCCAATTTGCTGCACCGCAACGTAGTCAAAATCCGTCAACAGGAACGCGTCATCATGCGCGCTTGTATTCGTGAAGCGAAAATGCCGAAGAAAGACTTCATCCAAACGTTCCTGGGCAACGAAACAGAAACCGAGTGGGTTGAAAAAATTGCCCGTTCGCGTAAACCATACGCGTCAAAAATTAAAGATCTGATGCCGACTATAAAACTTGCGCAGAAAAAATTGGCCGTGATTGAAAATGAAACCGCCCTGTCTATTGCGGAAATCAAAGACATCAACCGCCGTATGTCGATTGGTGAAGCCAAGGCGCGACGGGCAAAAAAGGAAATGATTGAAGCGAATTTGCGCTTGGTAATTTCCATTGCCAAAAAGTACACCAACCGTGGCTTACAGTTTCTTGACCTTATACAGGAAGGCAATATAGGTTTGATGAAAGCGGTAGACAAATTTGAGTACCGCCGTGGTTATAAATTTTCGACCTACGCCACCTGGTGGATTCGACAAGCCATTACCCGCTCGATTGCGGATCAGGCCAGAACCATTCGTATTCCGGTGCATATGATCGAAACCATTAACAAACTAAATCGTATTTCGCGACAAATGCTTCAGGAAATGGGGCGTGACCCGACTCCCGAAGAGTTATCCGAAAGAATGGATATGCCTGAAGATAAAATCCGCAAAGTATTGAAGATTGCCAAAGAGCCTATCTCTATGGAG
>CAZUMV010000048.1:0-14571 GCA_964621435.1 uncultured Thiotrichales bacterium
TTCG
This sequence comes from uncultured Thiotrichales bacterium, assembly GCA_964621435.1. Lineage (GTDB taxonomy): Bacteria > Pseudomonadota > Gammaproteobacteria > CAZUMV01 > CAZUMV01 > CALIRD01. The sequence goes on from CAZUMV010000048.1 coordinate 5, forward strand.
TATTTATACATGGTCACACTTACCCGCTCAATTTCGATTAAAATACTTAGATTTCGGGTTCAAGTAAAACAGATTCTCGATTGAGCAGCAAAACATTGAACCAAGACACGCCGCAAGCTATTTCCTGAGGCTGATTACGCTTGATGCATTGATGCACCACTAGAAAATCAACATCATTGGGACATTACTGCAATCATGCTAATCTAAAGCCCTCAGATCCGATTATTCTCATCAAGAATCTTGCAAGTAAGAGCCAAGGGCACGAACAATCATGACATCTCAAACGGACGACCCGAACCCTGCAAAAATGGGCACTCGCTCCATCCTGGTTAAGCGTAATGGTATGGAGCTTACCGAGCACGATACCGTTGTGGTCGAAGAACCACTCGAAATACGCCTGGGTTATGGTTCGCTCGATAACCGCAAGGAACAAAGCCTGTCAATAACCATGCGGACACCAGGCGCTGATCGAGAGCTTGGAGTAGGATTTTTGCTCACCGAAGGTATTATAAAAAACCCTGATGACGTCGCGTGGGTAACCCATTGTTCCAACACCGTAGCACCCATGGGTTCCACCGTGAATTCTCAGAACGTACTCAGAGTTGAACTAGATGAAGATGTTAAGGTGGACTTAGACTCACTACAACGGCATTTTTACACCACATCGAGTTGTGGTGTTTGCGGCAAAGCTTCACTTGAGGCTTTAGAAACTATCGGTCAATTTGTAATAAGCCAGGAACCATTCCATATGCCCGAAAGCGCGGTTAGCGCTTTACCGGGAAAGCTAGCCAAACTGCAAAAAAACTTTTCCGCCACAGGCGGCATTCATGCAGCCGCAACGTTTAATCAGCATGCAGATATCGAGCAAATCTTTGAAGATGTCGGACGACACAATGCTTTAGATAAACTGATTGGACACTACACCTTGCAATCCCGGTTGCCCATGGAAAACCTCGGTATAATATTGAGTGGTCGTATCAGTTTTGAGTTAGTACAAAAAGTCATGATGGCTGGGTGCCCACTGCTTGCAGCAATCGGCGCGCCTTCCAGCCTGGCTATAGATGCGGCCAATGAGTTTGGTATAAAGATGCTTGGTTTTTTGAAAAAAGACAATTTTAATCAATACACTTGATTGGTTTCGATAGCTTAAATCGGAGGATACACGTATATGAATAACTTTTTAATGACATCAATAATCGGGTCGGTCATTCTGACCGTTCTGCTAAATGTTTTACCCTTAATGTTTCCAAACGCATCGGCAAAAATGCAAAAGAAGATTGAGGAAAATGCCAAGCGCGCAATCGAACAACACGAAGACGACAATCAACCACGGGTAAAAGTATTTTTTCCATGGAAGGCGATGCTAATAGCATCATTAGTCCTGACGGTACTGGTTAACGCAGTTAGTCTCTTTGCCCGCTAAAGCTGCTCATTCTACGTTATTTAAGTGTTGGCAAATTCTCTGGATCAGGGGATACCCGAATAACACAACCACCCCTGTTGCCGCCAGTAAACAAACTGCCAAGCGCTACCGGCGCTTGTTCCAAGCCATCAAATATGTGTTCGGTTATTTTAAGTCCTCCCGCGTGGTACCAGTTGCGTAAATTTTTCTCGAACTCAGGCCATCTATCGGTGTGATCAAAAACAAAGAATCCTTCCATGCGTGCGCGCTTATAAATTAAATTATAGTAGTGAGTAGGTCCTGGTGGTCTCGGGCGCTGATACTCAGTTGAAATCATGCCACATAAAATCACTCTGGCACCTATTGCAAGATTGTTCAAAGCGACGTCCAACATCTCGCCGCCAACACTATCCAAATACAAATCCATACCGTCTGGCATTAAGCGCGCCATGCTGGCACTCAAATCGTCGGACTTATAATCAATAGTTTCGTCACACAAACCATGCTCTAGTAACCAGCCACACTTATCTGCACCACCAGCGACGCCGATTACCGTTTTAGCACCTTTAATCCGTGCAAGCTGGCAGGCCATAGTCCCGACTCCGCCGGCTGCCGCAGAAATAAGTACGACGTCACCTTCTTTAACCTGCCCGACTTCGATAATGCCTACGTAGGCACTAAACGCCAGCTGCCCAAAGAGGCTTAAAACGGTCGATAAGGGACGTTGGGGAGTTTCAATTTTCTGTATGCTAATTGAATGACGTTCTGACCCATCGTCACCTTCGGGGCGTAATAGTTTATATTCTTGCCAGCCGAGGTTTGCTTGCACAATATCGCCAACTTGATAGGCCGGGTGCTTGCTAACAATTACTTCCCCGACCCCGCGACTACTCATCACTTCACCAGGCTCCACTTGAATATGAAAGTTTCGTTCTGCGGAGACATACATTCGCTGTGCCGGACTATTACCGAGAATAACCGTGCGAACGAGGATTTCATTTCTCGAAACGTCTGGTATATCACTTTCAACCAGCTCGAAATGTTCGAGCGCTGGAACCTCGTCGGTTGCGACATATCTTTTACATAGCCATTGTCTATTTTTACTTTGCTGCAAAATTCACCATCCTGCGAAACTACATTTTATTCTCTCTAAATACCGAAAAATAACTTAAGCACCGCGAAGCAAACGAGTCCAGCCATTACGGTCAAATACAATTTTCGTGTTATTAATCCAATCAGGAAAGCAACGAGCGCTGCTACCGCATGATGGTTTCCCCATGAAATGTCCAAGCCACTATTACGAACGAAAGTCGCCTGGGTAACGATTGCAGTAAGCACAGCTATCGGCACAAACGCCAAGGCATTTTTCAACCAATCGGGCAACACCAGTTTATCCGCAAACCCCATTGGTAATAAACGCGGCAAAAAGGTCACCAAACCCATGCAAAGTATTAACACCCACTCACCCACTACAAGTTCCTCTCTACTAGTAATCCAAGCAAAACAGAGATCAGGACTGTAAATAGCAAACCTAGTTGATAGGGCCAGTCGTAACACATCAGCATTGCAAATGCTGATGTAATACCACAGGCCCAATGCGCCCGTGTTTTCAGCGCCGGGACGATTATTCCTATAAAGGCAACAATCATAGCGATTTCCAGGCCCCATTCTCTAATATTTGGCAAAGTGTCCGCCAACCAAAACCCGAATGCCGAAGAGAACATCCAAAAACTATACATAAATGCGGCAGAGCCGAGATAAAACCAACGTAAACCATTGGTATTGGAGTGCTGCTGAATATGATTGGAGACCGCCGCAAAGGTCTCATCTGTTAGCAAAAAAGATAGTGGTACCCGCCAACCTAGTGACCAATGATTGACATGTGCCATTAAATTAGCCGAATACAACATATGCCTTAAATTAACGACAAATATTGTTGCGACTATTACCGCATAGGCTGCGCCACTCACCAGTAATGTGATGGCAATAAATTGGGAGGCACCACCAAACACTAATGCTGACATCCCTATTGTCAGCATAAAAGTCAACCCGGCGCTCTCTGCCATTGCGCCGTAAACTATCCCGAACGGAATAGCCGCAATAACTAGTGGCAAAGTTGCAAGCGCACCTTGTTGCAGATGCATGATTTTGTTGATTTTATAATTCATGCCAGCTACCACTCACTCATAATTTTTCGGATTTTCCCGCTGGGAAGAATCACATAGGTAGCACTGTATTGAAGCTCTACTCCATTTTCATCGGCCGCATATCCTTTCAACCAAATTTGCTGATTGTCATCAATATGAAATGCCTGCGCTACAAAGGATGAAGAATCTCTGGCTAGTTTAAAAAATACCGTTAAACCATCACCGATATCTCCAGCACGGTTTATGAGCAGTAAATCTGTTCGCGCGAATGAAGTGCCGCTCCCAGTTTGTTGCGTCGGCAAACGACCCAATATCAACGTTTGTTCGTCGGTGCGCTTTATCGTCTGATATTTTTGGTAACCCAACTGCCCCCCTCCATACGCCTCGAACCAGGATGCATTAGCGACCCACTGTATGCGTCGCAAATACAGTGGGGATGATGGATTCGGTAACCTTGCAGAGGTAACATTATTCAAGCTCGCTATCTTTTCACTGTTAGCGATTATCGCCATACTTAATCCATTATCGTTAGCACTAAGCAGTTGCGGATTACCAAGTGGCAAACGGTTGATATCTCGCACTATTGTGGTTTTACGAGTTATGTTTTCGATTGGCGTGGGTTTTGGCTTAGCAACATCATTTTCAATATTGCTATTATCGCCACACGCCATTAGAAACAACCATGATAAGACTAAGCAACTAAACTTCATCTGACTCTGCATTATGATCCAGTAGTCTTAATTTATCTTATCTCTGGAATAACATCAGTAAAAAATTGGGTGCGCAAGCTGCGCACCCAATTTAATTGCCAAGCTTAAACATCTACTAATCAGCGCCTTGCTTAGCCAGCCTTTTAACTATGAGTTTGTGCCTGATCGTGACACCGTGCCGCTCCAAAACCGATGCACCAATAATTGCAATACCACCAATAACAGCCAGTGTAATCCAGTTTTTAAAGTTTATAAGTTGCATGATTACATCGACGTGCAAAAACAATGTTATACAAAGTGACAATATAGCCGTCATTAAAGCGAAACGATGTTGATAAACATAACCTTGGATGATCATCACTATTGCGACGATCAGCGAAAATAGTAAATCTACGGCATCACCAAATGCAGCATTTGCTACCAACGCCAACCCCATAACGAGACTAGCCGCGCCTATAACTAGCGCTTGGTCTTTAATCCAATGCGCTTGTCTGTGTATATCGTAAATAACACCACAAAATGCAACAGAAAATACCAGAATTATTGGTAACACCTTGAAATTTACAGCAGCTACTTCGGTCGCCATCACACCAATACCCAGAGCCAGAATAAATCCCAGGTACACCATAGCGCGTTCTACCCAATGTGCATTTAGAGCGACATTTTTGATGGTTCGCAGAATCAAATAACCACAACCCAGCGTTATAAGCAGGACAAAATCATCAAGCCCATACAAAATCATACTCCGGCATAGCAAGATCAGGGAGGGCGCGAATAATAGCAATCTAACGAAATTGCCTTCAACAGTATTCAGGGTATGATCCGCAGCGACCAGCCGCAGTACCCGAATTACCAGCGCAACTCCGGCGAATGCGATCAAACCTACTATAGATGCTTCCCGCACTGGCAATAACAATAACGCGTTCAGTACCAAATATACAGGTGCCAACAATCTTGCCGAACGTCTAGCCATTACCATGAAAGCAAATATCGTAATTGGCAGCAACACCATCAAAGCACCAGACATCGTGATGAATAATTGCGTTGGTGTCGTAATCCATTCAGCTATCTTCGGGTAGTAACCTAACAAGTCATCCCATTGAACTACTGAATAGAGAAATGCGCCCAGGATGGTAAAGTTCGCAACCACCGCTATCGCGGATAGAGCAAAAAACACTCTCGCCCCTTTATTTTCCTGCAACCAAATATTCAGCAAAAAACCGCCGAGCGCCAATAAGCCAGTTAAAAACAAGAGTTGCAGGTAACGCCCTGTGTCATTAACAACTTCCCAATTTGAGAACAGGAAAGTAGTTAATGATCCGGTCATGATAATTGCGCCAATAACTCGTAGTACTTGCGACGCATTGGCAAAGCCGGTTATTGATGATTTTATCGAATCTACCGCCGCCGGATCTAACGACGGGCTTTCTAACGCTAAATTACTCGGCTTCATGATCATTCTCCGCGGTATTTGCGAGTAGATCAACTAGCTCGGATTTTAAGGCCGCTTCATCTTCAGCTGACTCGAATTGGTAAACGAACTCATCAGCAATATTGATTTCCCACGCGTCATCATTAAAGATTTCAGTGTCAGTAATCGCCGCTTCCCAACGATCAAATGTATCTTCTATATTGCTACCATCATCACCGTTTACCGCCCCCAAAATTCTAGTCGCTTCTGCAACAGACTGACGTGATTTCATTTTATTTCGCTGCATGGAAATCTCTTTTAATTTCGACTCAATTCTAATGAGCTCGCCGCGTAATTTTTCCTCTAACGCATGATGCTCTTCCAGTGACTGATTTATATAGGTGATTTTCTGCCTGCAAATTGCTTTGCGCCGTAAACACTCCAAGGCACGCTGCTCATCCTTTGTACCAACTTGTTTGGCACGCCGCTGCCAATCTATTTCATTGCGGCTTAATTCTTGCAGTTGCTTATGCAAGCGCTGCCCGTCTTTTTGTACCCGCGCTAGACGCACGCGGGCATTTGCCGCTGACTTTCTGATTTTCTTTATACCGGCCTCTATCACGGCATCATGGTTTTCGACCCGCGACACTGCATTGTCTACCGAACCCATAATAGTGGCTGACATTCGACTAAATAGTTTCATAACCTCTCCTCAATAACTTGATAAGTGAGTCGCCATGATTACGAAAGGGTACCTATATTTTAACTATTAGAGGTATTGTTCAATATTTTGCACTAATAGTGCTGCTATATTAGACTTTAATTATGAAAACTCAAAACCCCCTCAATCCTAGAACCGACAAGGAGTGCCCATGGCTCGATCTAATAAAATGATTGAAACGTTAAAAAAGAAGCTTCGCGGTAGCGGCGTTACTTACCAGAAGCTGGCAACGCACTTAGAGTTATCCGAATCGTCGATCAAACATATGTTTTCGACCGGTAATATAAACCTGAAGCGGATGGACGCCATTTGTGCTGTTATCGGACTAGAGTTAAGTGAGCTCGCCAGCATTACAGAAGCCGAAGAACCTAAAACAGACGCCCTGACTTTAGATCAAGAAAAAGAACTCATCGCCGATGACAAGTTTCTACTAACCGCTTACTGCATCGTTAATTATTGGACGGTCGAAGAAATCACCACGCAATATGCGATCAGCGAAACAGAGTGTATTCGCTACCTGGCCAAAATGGACAAGATGCAACTCATTGAACTGCAGCCAGAAAACCGTGTAAGACTCAGGATCAGCAATAATTTCAATTGGCAGCCCAACGGCCCGATCGAACGATACTTTAGGGGACAAGTACAAGAACACTTTTTGGATGCAACCTTTAATCAAAAAGGCGATTTACGCCTGGTCTTGAACGGCTGCTTGTCAGTCAACGCGCGTTTGCAGCTGATCAAAAAGATCAAAGATTTAAGCGAGTACTTTCATGAGTTAAGCTGGACAGATCGCAAGCTCCCAATCACTGAACGCGAAGGGACCACAATGATTAGCGCAATTCGCACGTGGCAGTTTGCTGCATTTGTGGAGCACGAGCGCACGTAGTGTCTAATCCTTACCTACGTTCATCGCTCACATCATCTCCAGACCTAACTGGCTATTATGAAATAGATTTTAAAACAGTCTGCAAATAGCAAGATTACTTTAGCTGCTCAATGGCGTAACCATCTCGCTTTAGCTGCGCCAACAATCCATCCTCACCAACCAGGTGCAGCGCGCCTACTAACACGAATTCAATCTCTGGTGATTCAAACATAGATACTATTTTTGGTAACCAGGCATCATTCCGGTCTTTGAGAATTAACTTATATAGCGCCGGGAACTCGGACTTCATGGGTAACAACCCTATTTCACGCAGTGCAGCATTGTCACCAATACGCCATGCGGTTTTCATATCTGCGAACATTGATTTCAGGGTTTTAATATCTCTAAGCGTGTACGCAATGAGCTGATCCTCTTCGCCCGCCCCCATATTTGCGATAAACGAAATTTGTTGTGCTACCGTTTCAAGTTCCGCCACCGATTTTTTATCTCCCTTGGCCTTATTGGTATAAAACTCATCTACTCCGGTACCCATTAACCCAAGCCGCTGCAGCTCCAGCATTGTCAAGGTCATTGAAACCATGCCGGCTTTAAAATTCAGTAATCCTGCCGCAGGAACGCCAACCGACTGACCATATGCCTCCAGTGCCGCAAAGGTTTCTTCAGAGATATCGTCACGCAAAGTGCGACCGTCGGTATAGATAACAGACTGCATGAGTTCTTGTTGGAAGGCAGGCGATGTAAGCGCATCCATATTGGTTTCGAAAACCAAACTTTCGGAAGCCGCATAAGCTTGTTCGAACCCTGCTGGCAGCGGATAGTCGGTCGCTGTCAGGATATGAATCGTACCTCCAACGTATACCGTGTCGCCATCCTTACTAACTTTCCAAACTGGCGCCTCCGCAAGCAAGTTGATCGTCGGCAAACAAATTAATGTCGTAATACATAACACTTTTCTAATCGAATTTTTAATCATTGTAATTCCCGTTTTCTGAAGTTTTAAAAAAAGATCAAATAACAAACTGCTCGACAGCAATAAAACTTATCCATGCATACATGTACGCTAGAAATGCTTCCAGATTCTATATCATAGCACCTCCCATATTAGTTAACGGCTCACAATAATCGCTACCCCTGATACAAAACACCACACATTATTGAGCGCTCGGCGATCTTGCAATTGCAGCTCTAATCCAGCGAGCTAGTGTGACAGCATAAGCATCGACTGCCGTGCTGATGTGAGCTGATTCAAATTTTTCTGCATATCTATAGGCTACTTGAAAAAAAAATAACGAATCCTGTTAACGTAGCACGACGATATACCGGAACCAGCATGCGCATGCGAAAACTTAAAGTTATAGTTATATTCGGATTTATAGCTGCACTCATGAGCACCATGTCGTCTTGCGACTCAACAACGGAGAATCCAAACACATCTGCGCCAGACGTCGTGACATCGCCGGACCCACGCCCGCCAGGGTTAGGTCCATCAAAGATGTCAGGGGAAGTGGTTGCTATGGAAATGAAATCGCCTATGTCTATGTCCGATGGCAATATGGAGGGTATGCAGCATTCGCACGCACCAATCGGAGTTCCGGATGGTGTGGCTGAGCCAGGTTTAAGTCTCACCTTGTACAAAGATACTCAAGATGGTTACAACCTGCAGTTGATTAGCAGAGCATTTAAACTCGGCCCTCCTCCTCGACGCGTGCTAAGTATGGAAGAATCTATGCAGGCTACCACTGATAGCGATACCGGTTTTTTGGAAGGTCATGCACATTTGTATATAAATGGGGAAAAAATCCAGCGGATCTATGGATCAGACGTCCATATCCCAGAACATTTGATTCCCGTGGGAACTAATCAAATTACGGTAACTTTAAACAATCACGGCCATATGTACTGGATAATAAATGGCAAACAAGTGCTGGCAACACTATTCGTAAACCCTGAATCGCAACCAATTATCGCGAACCGGTTTGAGAGCTTTCCAGCCAAATAAGAAAACTTAACGGCGTGCCGTCCATGTCCGGACTGTTCCAATTGTTGGGCCGGTTGCCATTGAATATTCGCCGTACATTTCTGCATCAGAAAAAATACCGTTGTAGATAATAGTCACTATTCCGGTAGGCCCGGCACGTTCCAGTACTAATTCAATATTGTTGCCATCAAGCGCAATTGTTAATGGTTCACCATCAAGACTACCAGCGATCAATTCACCGTCTTGCACTAATGTCAGTTCTGATGATTCATCACCAATGGTAGTTTCGATCATCATCGACCAGATACCTGTTAATTGCTCTTTATCAGGTTGCTCTGTTCGAGCGACCGGGTCAGGAGGTGTCGGCTGCGCAGTAACGTTTTGCGCAAGGTTCGCTTGCACACTTTCTTTATCGTTGAACGCTGCATAATTTGAACGGTAAATCTTAAGATCGGAAATCACGCCCTTCCCGTACAGGCGCTTTTCATACTTGTTGTCGCCCAGATCAATTTCAACCTGACTGTCATTACCCAGTATCAGCTGGTATTCACCATTAAAACTTGGCCGCACACCGGTTACCTGATGCTCGTTCAAAACGTCGAGCCGCCGCACCACCTCCAAACGACCGTCGCTAGCATAAGTACCGTTTCTATTTATTGGCAAAGCCAACTCCAAAATTAACTGGTTGGTATCAATACCGAGCAATAGTGCTACGTCACCTTTTCCGGGCAGGTCTGACAACCAATGGACTTCTAATAATTCAACCCGGTTCTGCACTTTGATTTGTTCCTGCTCGAACAGTGCTGCAATATCAATCTCATAGGCATCGCCGGTAGCGAGCTTGCCAACACCTGAACCACTCTCGACACGTTCGATCACCCAAAGCTTTTCACCACTGTGGTTGCTGATCAGGAATTGTTCTTGTTCTTCTGTATATGCGAGTTGATTGCTCAAAGATCCCGGCGACGCTTCCGCCGTATCACCGGAACGCACCGGAAGCCGCTCAATTGGCCAGCTGGCGACCACTTCGGTGGACTTGTTTTCATAATCAGGTTTGATCTCCAGGATAGAAATTTCGAGCTCATCCGCAAGGCCCGCAGTATTTTTTCGAGCGGTTTTCGTCATCACTATAACATTGCCATTTTGGCGCGCGATAACCGGGCCGTATAAACAATATTCAGTGCCAGCACAATGCCGATATTCCCATATAACGTTGCCGTTCCAATCAACCAACTCCAATTGCCTATATGCATTTTCCGCATCAACCGCGAATAAATTATCGGATTCCGATTTGACTGTTCTAAGTAACAAACCATTTTCGAGGAGCTCAACCTGATCGCCATATTTTATATTAACGAGCGAAGGCCACTGATGGACAATCTCGCGATTGACATTCATTAGTTTCGTGCCACCACCAACTACAAGAGATTTATCAAAGTCAGTTTGTTGTAACAGGTAATACATATCTACCGGAGATTTTTTGTCTATGAGCGGCGCTTCGCGACCCGCTTTAGCAAGAGCTTCCAAATTTAAAATTTTCAACCAACTCGACAAACGTTTCTCCGATTGGTGCTCGGTTAACTCAGAGTCACTCAGCATCCAATTGCCATCTGCATCCATGGACCTCAATCGCATTTCAGCTTCCACAACCTCCTGGGTAGAAATTTGATAGTCGCCGTCAACATCTAATAATCGATGCAACTTGTGCAATCGCGAAACAGCGGGGTTCAACAAGTTCACATCCAGTTCAGACGGGCTCAAAACACCGTCATTGTTGACATCTACTTTCAGTAATGCGCGACGCGCGTTAGATACTTCTTCGGCACTTAGGGCACCATCTTCATCCTCATCGAGCAGCAGCATCAATTTAGCTGGTTGCTTCGAGATCGAAACCAAATCGGATAACTGCAAAAACTGATACGCTTCGGCATAGTCTTTAACCGTAAGAGAACGGTCCGATTTTTCATCTAATGTTCCGGCTTTGGGATCAACCTCCGCTATTGGCGCAGGTGTTGCACCGGTCTCGTCTGGCTTTTCCTCCTGTGCAGCAAATGCTGGCAACCACATCGCTATCAATAACAGCAATGCGCACACTAAACGCCGCGCCTGCGGCAACAAGTTATGTGGTGACTTTGAGAAAATTTTCACGATTCCAGAGTTTTAACAATAAAAACACATGATATCAATGTCTTACTGGTAATTACTAGTGAGAATTGTGACCAATGGTGGCTATATTACCGAGTCCTATGTTTTCCTGCCCTATCCCGGTAAATCAAGTATGCTTCAGCGTCGATTTTATGAGTTGATCCTATGCGCGGTATGCACAATAGTAGCCAGGCGGAATGGTCCGGAAACTGGAGCATCATAAGAAGCCTGTCCCCGTACCTGTTCGAGTTTCCCGGGCGCGTATTCGTAGCCATGCTAATGCTGGCATTAGCGAAAGCAGCGAGTGTGGTCATGCCGCTTTTTCTAAAAAATATCGTCGATAGTTTAAGCGCTCCAAACCTGGAACTTGTTACGGTACCGCTAGCACTGTTAGCCGGATACGGATTGTTGCGATTTTTCACCACGTTGTTTGCCGAGCTACGCGACTTGGTTTTTAGTCGGGTTGCCGAAAGAGGCATGCGTCGTATCGGACTAACAGTTTTTGAGCATGTACATAGTCTTGATTTAGGCTTTCATCTGGACCGCAAAACGGGCGGGCTTTCTCGTGACATTGATCGCGGTACCAACGGCATTTCTTTTTTGTTGCGTTTCATGTTGTTTAATATTATTCCAACAGTGCTAGAGCTACTATTGATCAGCTGGATTTTGTTTGTAAACGTTGGCATTCGCTACGTTCTGGTAACTATTGTAGCAGTGCTTTTGTACGTTGTTTTTTCGATCGTCGTTACCGATTGGCGCTTGCGATTTGTTCGTGAGATGAATGAAAATGATAATCGATCCAATACCAGAGCAATAGATAGTCTCCTGAATTTCGAGACCGTAAAGTACTTCGGTAACGAAAATTACGAGGCTCAAATCTACGACAAACAGCTAGAGACCTGGGAAGACTCCAGAGTCAAAAGTCGTTACTCATTGTTTGCCCTGAATACCGGGCAAGCACTCATTATTGCGCTCGCCATCACTATCATGATGTTCATGGCAGCATTCGACGTTAAAGCAGGCCATATTACAATTGGCGCTTTCACCATGGTCAATCTGTTTATGTTTCAATTGTTTTTACCCCTAAATTTTTTAGGCTTTGTGTACCGAGAAATTAAAACTTCATTAGCCAATATAGAAAAAATGTTTAGCTTACTCGATGTAAAAACCTCGGTCGCTGACATACCCGACGCACCAGACTTGCAAGTGAAAAATGGCGAAATCCAATTTAAACAAGTCGACTTTTCTTACCAATCAAAAAGAGCAATCCTGAAGAACATTAACTTTACTGTTCCGGCAGGACAAAAGCTCGCCATTGTTGGCCCAAGTGGATCAGGTAAGTCGACCATCGCCCGCCTATTGTTTCGCTTCTATGACGTCAGTGCCGGTGCAATTTATATTGACGGGCAGGACATTTCAAAAGTAGCACAAAAAAGCGTACGAAGGCTGATTGGCGTAGTGCCTCAAGACACTGTGCTCTTCAACGAATCGATTGCCTACAACATCGGTTATGGCGATACCAAGGCTAGCCGAACGGAAATCGAGTCGGTTGCTAAAACAGCACAACTTACTCAGTTTATAGAGAAGCTGCCTGATGACTATGAAACTACCGTCGGTGAAAGAGGTTTAAAGCTCTCCGGTGGAGAAAAGCAACGTATTGCGATAGCCCGAACGCTGTTAAAAAAACCCACTATCATGATATTTGATGAAGCCACATCAAGTCTGGATTCGAACACTGAAAAAAGCATCTTGAGCGCGCTGGATGCCGCATCACAAAACCATACTACTATTGCGATAGCGCATCGACTCTCGACTATCAGTGATGCTGATCAAATTATTGTTCTAAAAGATGGTGAAATTTCGGAACAGGGTTCGCATGAAAAATTGCTTTCCAACAACGGCTTATACGCAAGCATGTGGCAAAACCAACTCGAAGAGCAGGCTATGGACGTTTCCTAGGGGGCCTGTGCTTGTTACCCTGCTACCTGCGGGGTTGCATTAATCCGCAGCAATCGAACATTGCTCGATACTCTGACGAGTTAATTGCAGATATTTCACGAAAGAAACGTCATCTGCAAAGTCTGTTCCCATTGGATCCAGGGTTAACAAAGGCGGGCTGCGCTCAAGATCAGAGATAAGGTTTTGAACCAGCGCCAAACGAGTCATTGGTCCGGCCAATAAACAGGCCACGTCATTGCTCTGTAGTTTGTTTTGTAAATCGAGCGCCGTAGCGCCACCGACATATTCCAGACCATGCTCGCTTAAAACTTCGTAGCCAGGCAAACCAAGATATTGCCAACCATTGTGTAACGCCAGGAACTTGGGTTGCTCGAGTCGCCGATTTGCCACCGGCACAAGTAAATCTACCAAAAGCCGATCATCGAATGCGGCAAGATTGCGGCTATAAAATTCGGCATTATCTGGATCTGCAGTGCTTAACGCGATCGTAATTTTCGTGGCCATTTTCAACGCGTGCGCTTTGCTGAACCAAATGTGCGGGTCGCACTCATGCCAATCGTGTCCACATTCTTGCTCGGAAACGTATTCGGATTGTTTCCAGTATCGAGTATTGGCACCAGTCAGGCGAACTGATTTTTCGTCGTCCGCACCCACGACAATTAATGACTCCAAAGCAGTTTCCAGCATCGGGCCTACCCAAAACACCACATCGGCTTCCACTACCCGCCGTATTTGTGTAGGCTTAAATGAAACATTATGCACGGACTGGTTTTTTCGCCATAACACTTCTCGAGTATGCTTTTCACCGGTAATCTCGGCTACCAGTTTGTTAATCGGTTCAATCGAGCTCAATATCTTCAGTTCCTCAGAACTTGCAACAACCGGTAAAAACACCAACAAGGCCATATACCACCCTATTCTGACTGTCCGGGTAGTGACCGGGAACCCGCTTTTTTTTTGGCCGCTTTTAGGCATAGTATTTAGGTAGATATTGCTCTATCTTAGCGTCTGGAAAGAGACAGTGATTGTAACAGATGGATAGCCTGGTAGAACTCCGTGGTGTGTCATATCAAGTTCAGGATCGCAAAATACTTGCGGATATTAGCCTGTCTGTTGAGGAACGGGAAATTGTTACCGTACTCGGTCCGAATGGCGCCGGGAAAACCACATTACTCAAAATCATAACTGGTTTGATACAACCTGACGCT
>CAZUMV010000049.1:0-14127 GCA_964621435.1 uncultured Thiotrichales bacterium
ACGGAGATGACTTGCATAATTAACCAGCTAACCACAATATACACGCCGGCCACCCGAAAAATATTCCGACGTCTAAGTTCAGCAAATAGGGTTTTCAACTTTTAATACTCGTTTCTGAAAATTTTCAAAAATAATATCACAGGCACAAAAAAAACCGCCCAGATTTAACATTCAATCGGCCCACTGAAATCTCTGGATTTATTCTGCCCTTATTTTTTTTGCGAGCGACTACAACCAACCTTGCTTACGAGCGATACGTGCAGCATCAATCCTGTTTTTTGCATTTAGCTTGCTAATGGCTTCAGAAAGGTAGTTTCTTACCGTACCCTCGGACAAATGGATCGAGTTTGAAATTTCTGCGGTCGTCGCGCCGGATTCAATTTCCACCAGAATTTGACGCTCGCGCTCGGTCAATGGGTCTTGGTCTACCCAATGTGATACCGCAAGTTCAGGTGCGATCACAGTTTCACCGTCAGCCACGCGGCGAATTGCTTGGGCCAGATACTTGGTGTTTTTGTCTTTAAGTAAGTAACCAGCAGCGCCTGCCTTAAGGACTCTTTGCAAATATCCTGTGCGCGCAAAAGTGGTTAGTATGATGGTCTTACAATCGGGGTATTGATCGGAAATATGCTGAGTCAATGCCACGCCATTCATGACTGGCATTTCTATATCACTCAGAACGACCTGCGGAGAAACATTAGCCAGTGCTTTTTTTGCTTGCTCACCGTTTTCGGCGGTACCGACTATTTCAAAATCTGGTTCCAACCCGAGCAGGGTAGTCAGCGCACTCAGCAGTAAAGCCTGATCTTCAACAATAAATAAACTAAGCTTATTCATGGTCATTAGGTAGTTGAATAGTGATCAAGGTGCCGGCGTTGTGTTGCAGACTAAAATCTCCACCAAGTTCGGTAATACGTTCTTGCATTCCACGTATGCCGTTGCCAGTTGTATTACCGGTACCGCTGCCATCATCCTGGATCGATAACTTAATTCCTGTTTCGTTGGTTTCGAGTTTGACCGAACACGTATTCGCTTTGGCGTGCCGGATAACGTTTGTTACTGCTTCTCGCAACACCATAATGAGCGCGGACTCCTGAGCGGCGCTTAATTGCAGTGGCTTGCCGGGAAAACTGAAGTCGGGATGGATATCAGCGGCTCGTAAGGACTGTTGAGACCCGAGAATTGCTTTCTGAATACCGGACTGACGATAGCCGGTTACGGTTTTACGTACTTCCGATAATGCTTCACTGGCGATATCGCGTATTTCACCGAGTTCTTTTCTCGCTTCATCGGGTCCTGATGCGATGACCTTTTCGGCCACTTCAGATTTCAAGGCAATCACAGTTAATGCATGACCGACAACATCGTGTAGATCTCGGGCAATACGCTCTCTTTCAGCAATAGTTGCAAGCTGCTCCCGTTCTTCTTCGCTTCGAGCCAGTTGCAATTGCACTCTTTCTGATGCATATATTTGCATACTCATAGCACCAAGCGCGGCGCTAACAATCGCGCCGGTTAATAAATATTGGATTGCGAGCCCGCCGTAGTGCCAAGTGAGTACAATTACTACCAGTATGGCGATGATACAAGCTACGCTTTGCTGCCATTTACCAAGACGTCCGGCGAAAAAACTTGCATAGTGGAAGAAAACTGAAGCGCCGGGGTTGATGAATGAGAATCCGAGTCCCAGCGTAACCATAAAGCTGATATGTCCGAATAAGCGCGGTCCGGTATCAATCCAGTAGCATCGAAAAAAGGAAACTAGAAAGAGCAGCAAGCCAACAATGCTAATTAGAATCTTGCTCGGTGTAACGGTCGGAGCGAACATTCCCATAATAAAGAAACCGAGGAAGCCTAGCCACGCATACGGTAGCCAGCCAACCCCGGAATCTTTTGGTAGCAGTCTGATTCGCATAACTTGCTTAAGACTTGGCGTCCAGATTATTCAGAAGACTTTCAGCCCAGCTGTAATTTGGTGATGCTGCCAAGGCTGCCTGGAAATCCGCTCTTGCAAGGACTTTGTCGCCATTGCTTTGATGAGTAAGTCCGCGCCAGATATAAGCGTCTGCCTGACCCCATCCTGATGCGTCTGTTGCATAGATCGAGATTGCTTCATCCAGTGCAGTCAAAGCCTTCTTGTTACCGCCACCAAACATGGTGGGCGTATTATGCGCGGCGATTCCTTTAATAAGCCATACGCGCGGATTGAGCGGGTCAATTTCCTGTGCACGTTTTATCGCACGATCACTGGACGCGCCCATGGTGATCCCCCGAACTGCAGGCCGAAAACTGATACGCATACCGATTGAAGTAGCGAGCAGTGCATAAGCGTCAGCGGAATCCGGATTCGTGCTAACGAATTGTTTAAGATCGGCAACCGTCTCGGCTAACAAATCATCAGACTTGTCACTTTTACTTGCAGCGTAGTAAGCGACTGCCAAACGATACTTTAAATAAGCAGCCGGATAGGAGATTTCATCGACCTCGGCGTGCATTGCTTCAAGTGCAGCGATATCGCCAGCGTAGCTCGCGGCGGTTACCCGTTGAATATCCGGATCTTGTGCGAATGCGTATGGGCTAAGTAGTAAGAGCAGTACGGTAATGATTTTAAATTTTTGCATGATTTTTCCTCGTAGTGTTATTGATCACGCAATTATTCTGCTGTTCTGGAGCTAGGGATTATAGTGAACATTGTCACCAGATAGGTATGACATTTGTCATTTAATACTGGATCAGAGCCGTTCGTAATGTATATGCTGCACAGATAACTAAATTCCGGAATCAATCATGGGTAAAACCTATCAAGAAATCGACGCTCGAATCGAGCGCTGGATGGAGCGGCAGAAAATGTTCTTCGTGGCGACGGCCCCATTGTCGGCGGACGATTCGGTTAACCTGTCTCCTAAGGGAAATGACACACTGCGAGTTCTGGATCCGCAGACTTTGTTATATCTGGATTCAGGCGGTAGCGGTATCGAGACCGTTGCGCATCTACGTGAAAACGGTCGAATCGTCATCATGATGTGTTCGTTTGATGCCGCACCGAAAATTTATCGGTTTCACGGAACCGGCAGCGTCATCACACCTTTAGATGAAGAGTTTGAGGAATTACTTAAGCACTTTAAAGGCACGGAGTTAGGGGTTCGTAATCTGATTAAAATACAGGTATCGAGAATTTCGGACTCATGCGGGTATGGCGTACCCTTGTATGAATATTCGAGCGACCGGCGCACAGCAATCGAGTATGCACAAAACCATTCGACTGCTGATATTCGTGAGAAAATGGAGAGCAACAATGCCAGCAGTATCGATGGGTTAAAGGGTATATCTTCTATTGAAGCCCACGCTTATGTTCCTGCCAGGAAAGAGCGCACCCGAAAAGTGTAAGTAATTACTGAGAATGCAATTTAGCGACCGAGCGCTTTATATTCTTGCTCGGTTATTTTAAAAATTAATGGTTCCCGGTCTTTGCGGCAGCTGTAGTTAATTTGACAAAACCAGTTGCCCATCCCGTCGCTCTCGAAATCTTCTTCCGCCAAAGACTTGATTGCACCTTTAAGGGTAAAGACCTCAGGATCCAGATCATCGTGCGCAGCCTGATAGCGGCGCGCCACCGAGTCGATCGTTGTTGCCGAGCTAACAAAGTGAGACAGGATTTTTTTGAACATTTTTTGGTTCTTTTTGCTTCCAGACGGCTGTTATACCACACCTGCACGGTAGCCAACGTAAACAAACTAAAATACGGATTTAAATGTGCTTAAAAAAGTGAGGCAGTTCAAGGTTATCATGTGTGCCGCGCCGTTTGTATTCAACCATCCCCCGCTAATCTGCTTTGACAGATAATTTATTTCTTACTAGTAAAATACGGTTTTATTGCCGCTTAAAACAGAATTTTGAGACTTGGTGTGACGGGGACGAATTATGACGGTCGGGCGCAGGACAGAACGCATACCAAAGCAGAAATATGCACTGCAGCGAATACTGTTGGTTCTGGGATTTCTGTTTATGCCGGCGGCGGCTTCAGCGAATTTCATCACCACCTGGAAAACGGACAACCCAGGCGATTCTAATGATGATCAAATTACTATTCCAACCAACGGTGCTGGCTACAATTATGATATCGATTGGGGTGACGGCAATGCGGACTTTGGGGTAACCGGCGATATTACTCACACCTATGCGTCACCCGGAACCTATACCGTTGAAATACGCGGCACCTTTCCGCAAATATTTTTCGATAACCTGGGTGATAAAGACAAAATCCTGTCGGTTGAGCAGTGGGGCAATATATCGTGGCGTGCTATGAACCGAACCTTTTATGGTTGTCAGAATCTGGTTATCAATGCTGCGGATACGCCGGACTTGTCTTCTGTGACAAATATGAATCAAATGTTCAGGCTAACCAATTTTAACGACGACATTGGTGATTGGGATGTGGGTAATGTAACCACCATGTCAAATCTATTTACCGACAATCCGAATTTTAATCAGGATCTGAATTTATGGGATGTGAGTAACGTGACGATCATGAGCTCAATGTTCTTGCGCGCCACCAGTTTTAATGGTGACATATCTAAATGGGATACCGGAGCGGTGGTAAATATGAACAGCATGTTTCATACCGCCTCAAGCTTTAATCAGGATATCTCCGCGTGGGACACAACCGATGTAACTATTATGCGTAACATGTTTTTCCGTGCAGAAGTATTCGATCAGCCGATTGGCGCTTGGGATGTTTCCAATGTTACAGATATGCAGGCTATGTTTCGTGAGGCACGTGTTTTTAACCAGGACATTTCGTCCTGGAATACCCAAAATGTCGAAACCATGCGTTTGATGTTTTCCAATGCTAATGCGTTTAATCAACCTATTGGAGCTTGGGATACCGGCAAAGTTACCACTATGGTCAATATGTTTCAGTTCGCGACCGTGTTTAATCAGGATATCAGTCTTTGGAATACAGCCGCTGTTACCACGATGCAACAGATGTTTCAGAACGCTCCTGCCTTTAATCAGGAGATTGGAAGCTGGGATACCGGGATGGTTACTACCATGCGCTTGATGTTTGATGACGCCACCGCGTTCGATGGCGATATTGGTGCGTGGAATACCGGCATGGTTACGGACATGGCGTTTATGTTTCGGGACGCCGCTAACTTCAATCAGGATATTGGTGGTTGGAATACATCCATGGTAGCTACCATGCAGCAGATGTTCTTTCGGGCAAGCCAGTTCAATCAGGATATCGGCGCATGGAATACCGGCATGGTTACCAATATGAATACCATGTTCAGGTTGGCCAATAGCTTTGATCAGGACCTCGGTGGTTGGGATGTTACTAGCTTAACCAACGCAGGTAATATGTTTTTGTCGATCGCTTTATCAACCGCGAACTACGACAGTTTGTTAATTGGCTGGGATGCGCAAGCGCTAAATAATGGCGTGAACTTCCATGGCGGTAATAGCAATTATTGTCTGGCCGAGTCAGAGCGTGCCACTATGATTGCTGCGGATGGCTGGAATATCAACGACGGTGGTCTGGATTGTGGTAATGAAGCACCAACGGATATTGAAATTGATGGTGCGAATTCCGATAGTATTACGGAGAATGCGCCGGTCGGGACGAACATCGGCGTGTTAACGACCACCGATCCGGATGCTGGCGACACGCACACGTATAGTCTGGCTTGCGCCGTTGCTGGCGCGGATGATGCGCTATTCCAGCTCAGCGGTGATACCTTGCAAAATGCCACGGTGTTTGATTTTGAATCACCTGCCGATGCTAATTCAGATGGCATTTATGAAGTTTGTGTACGAACCGCAGATGACGGAACGCCGAGCGAAAGTTATGACGAAATCCTGCAAATCATGATCGATAACGAGCGGCCGGATCTCAGTATTACCAAAGCAGTGGATATTGATGAACCTGAAGTAGGCCAGACAGTGACTTTTACATTAATGGTTTCCAACCTTAGCGGTGATGGCGCCACCAGTTTGCAAGTAGTGGATATTGTACCGCCAGGCTTTACTTATGCCGGTGTTATCTCAGGCGGCGATGCGCAAGATGACAGTTCGCCGACCGGTAGTGGTCTGGAGTGGACTATCAATAGTCTACTACCAAGCGATCCAGCCGTGAGCCTGCAATTTGAAGCACTTGTCAACGCACCCTAAAGAGCAATTGATTGCTAAAGCAGCAATTGCGTCCTGAATCAAAAGCATTCTGTTCTTGAGTCTTCATACCTATTGTGTGTACACACCTTTTCTTTGGTTAGAATGCAAGTTTAATTAATGGCCTTGGCAGGTTTGACGAATACGTTCGGCTGGAATCCGTAATTGTTTGAGAAGATACGACTTTAGCTGCTCGGTATACGCTTGCTCATCCAGTGCTTCACGCATGCAATGTAACCACTGGTCTCGCTCAACTTCAGTGACCTTGAGGTGCGCATGGCTCGCGGGAATGTTGATGGTTCCATATTTACGTGCATACAACTGCGGCCCACCCGTCCAGGCGCACAGAAAGCGGGCGAGCTTGTCTCTGGACATCTGATTGTCCGGCGGGTGCCATGAGTATATGCGCTGGTACTCAGTGCGGCTCGACATAATGTCATAAAACGAATCTACCAGTCGCCTAATACCGGCTTCTTCTCCCGCGGCGCGGTAGGTTGCATCGCCATGGCCGAAATCGTCGTTATCCATGCTTGCTTGAATCCCGTCGTTTAAGCATGCGATCTATGATGCCGGCAAACTCCACAGCGGAATTGCGTACCTAAATCGAATGTAATCTCTTTGGAGTCCTGGAGATCGCTGATGTGTAGATCGCTACAGGTGCATATCAGGGTGGGTTGGTCAGTTCTTCTATTGAAATCCATATTGCTAGCTACTTATCCTAGGGGTTATTACCATGCGTTTTTTTGGTCTATGGGTTCACTTACGACGGCAATCCAGTTCATCTACAAAGTGATGATTGACGTCCCGGTGTTCGGCTTCGTCCGCCCGTATGGCGACCACAACGTCGCGTAGCGTGGCGGCTTCGTCAAGCTGCCAATAGTTGATGGCGAGTTTTGGCGCTGGCGTATTTGCATGCCGACCAGCGTCGATTTCCTCAATGTACTGCGTGTAACTAATCACAGCTTCTTCTTCGAAGTACCCAACGACCCTGTGCGCTGTGCGCGGCGCGAATAAGTACAGGAAAAAATAGCAGTTATAAAAAATTAATTGAACGACTGCGATTAATATTCGTTCAAAGCGATTAGGCGAGGCAATTTCTATAAAGGTCATTAGGTGCATACGTTCGTTTTCGGCTTCGTCGAGCAAGGTACGAATCCAGCCCTCATCATCGCGCATTTTGCGCAGTGCGTTAAGGTGCTGCCAAAGACCACCAACCATGCCGGGCACTGCGGCAACCGTTTCCAGCACAACAGCCCGGTGACCGTATCTCTTGGCAAAAAACTTATCAGCGAAAAAGCGCAGAAGTTTAACGAATCGAAATGCAATTTTGTCGGAGATGCTGACTGGCGCGACGTGCAGATCTAATCTGAGATCGTTCCTGACAACTCGTGTTTGCGGCCTTGGGGGTAGTTTCATGAGATCACCTGTAGTAATCGATGGCGAGTCGGTTCGTGTTTAGCTCCTGATATCATCACTGCACCTTACTATAAAATTCGACGTGGAACTTTACCGGTCCGCAGGCGCTAATGTGATGACGCTGTTGCGCGACGATAACCCCGGGGTTATCAGGGCTGAGTAAATACTCCGCTTGGTATCCAGGCTCTGTTATTACGTACTGCAGAGACCCCGCTTCGATATGCAAAATACCCCACGTGCCTTGTTTGGTTGCATGATCTTTCAGGAATCCCTTGGGTATGGTTTGTTCAGAAAATTGCTGGGTTCTTTTGTACGCTTCATACCCGTCTGGCAGCGCTGGCATGGGTAGCGTGACAGTGTTTCTATTCATTCTTATAAACTCCGCGTTTTGCCGAAAAATACAACCCTTGATAGCGCTACGTGAGTTTAGAATTCGCTAAATCACCCGTGTTGCTATATAATGTATCTATTATACATGTTAAAAAGAGCCAATGAAAGCATTGACTTGGTCGAATTAGCATATGGTACTCCTAATATGTGGAATCATCACCGAACAATATCTATCAGGACACTAATAAATGCATTTAACAAAGCACACTGACCTTTCGCTTCGCGTTCTGATGCATCTGGCAATGTTTCGTGAGCGAAAATCAACGATTAGTGAAATTGCCGAAAAATATAACGTTTCGCGCAATCATTTGGTTAAAGTTGTGCATAAGCTTGCGCTTAATGGCTACATAGACTCGGTGCAGGGACGTGGCGGCGGCATCACTATGGCGAGCGATCCCGAGAGGGTAGGCGTCGGCGACGTGGTGCGCTTAATGGAGCAAAAAACCGAAGTCGTGGACTGTGCCGGTAGTGATTGTCCGCTGACTAATAACTGTATTCTCAAAAAAGCTTTGGATGCAGCAATGCTGTCGTTCATGTCAGTATTGGATGAATTCACTGTGGCTGATTTAGTGGGTAATAAAAAACAGTTGCAGCGTTTAATTAGCTGATTTCAGGCAGGCACAAAAAAGGCCGCTTTGCAGCGGCCTTTTTTATTTCGTGTGGAATGCTCTTAGGCGGCGATCACATCCCGCATTTTTCCCATGGCTTGCTTTTCTATCTGGCGAATACGCTCGGCAGATACACCGAACTCTTTAGCCAGTTCTTGCAAGGTAGACTTGCCATCTTCGTCGAGCCAACGGCGTTTCAAGATTTCTTGACTGCGCTCGTCTAGTCCATCTAAAGCATGCATTAGATCGCTAGTGTTAGTAACTGCGGTATCATGCGCTTCATAAAGCTCGGATGGGTCCATGCTTTCTTCATGCGTCAGGTAACCTGCTGGTGCAACATAAGCGCTTTCGTCGTCACTGTCGTCATCCATATCAAATCCGATGTCACGCCCAGTCAATCTGGATTCCATTTCCATGACTTCTTTAGGTTTGACGCCAAGATCATCAGCGACTGCTTTTACTTCAGCATCGTTTAACCAGGCCAGCCGTTTCTTTTTACTACGTAGATTAAAAAACAACTTACGTTGCGCCTTGGTCGTTGCTACTTTAACAATACGCCAGTTGCGTAACACGTACTCATGTATTTCAGCGCGCACCCAGTGCACAGCAAAAGATACCAGTCGAACTTTAACATCAGGGTCAAAGCGTTTAACCGCTTTCATTAAGCCGACGTTACCTTCCTGGATCATATCCGCTAATGGTAAACCGTAGCCTTTATAACCACGTGCGACCTGAATAACGAAACGCAGATTGTGCAGCACGAGCTGCTTGGCCGCATCGAGATCATTCTCATCGCGATAGGCGATTGCCAAAGCTTGCTCGTCTTCCCGAGATAATACGGGCAGGGCGTAAGCGCCTTGGATATAGCTTTCAAGATTGCCTGTCGACACTAGAAGCGAGTTGTTTAGGGTTAGATTATTAGTCATATTTTAAGTCCTCCTTTGAGGGATGTTGCATGTGCTCATTTTAGCACTCTCCACGTTAGAGTGCTAATTTTTCGCATGGTTCCGGAAAACCCGTAAGTGACTGTAATTATTGAAGAATAATATCTTTTAGTGTGGTTTTGACCGTAATCCACGTCGCAGATACAGCAAAAATCATGGTAATCATAGGCAAATATAGCCTGGTATTCGGGCCGATTTTGAGCACGAGAGTTTCCTGATAACCACTGGTGAAGTCAGCCAAAGAGGGCCCAACTGCCGAAAATACCAAATTTATAAGTATCAAGGCCAATACTGAGCCTATCAGACACAGAATAAAGGCCTGATAAACGAACGGTCTAATAATATATCCATCGGTGCCGCCCACCAGTTTGGTAACTTCTATTTCTTCCCGACGGCGCAAAATTTCTAAGCGTGCATTATTCATTAACACCAAGCAAACCAGCGCCAGAAATAAAATTGAGATGATGATTACCAATGTTTTTAGAAACTGGCCCAGCTGTGCCAGGCGCTGCAGGTATTCTGAATCGACTCTGGCTTGAGCTACCTCGGATAGTTTTCCCAGCGTTGTGGCGTACTCTTCAATTTGCGTATTATCAAGTTCTGCTGATGGCGTTACGATGATCGTGATCGGTAACGGGTTTTCGGCAAGCGCATCCAGTGTATCGCCTAATTCTGCGCTTTCACGGAGAGTCTCCAGTGCCTCGTCAGGATTAATCTGTCGGAGTGCTTTTACCTTCGGGTCGTTGGTCAGTTCGTTCATGAGACCCATCGCGCCTTCTGCGGGGGTCTCCATTTTTAAAAACAAATTAATTTTTCGCTCGCCCTCTAGCGAAATATTATTGTTGTCTAACGTTTCCAGGGTAGACCACAATAGTCCGGGCAGGGTCAGTGCCAAGCCGATAGAAAATATAGTAAGCAATGCGGTAATTGGCCGCGCGATGCATTGTTGCAGCGCTGAACGTATTCCGCTGGCCTGGTGGCGAAAAAATTCAACCGGACTATCCATTGGCGTCGGCCAATTGTGGCGCACTATCGTTGACTAAACGTGCTTCCTTTAATTCAATCTGGCGCTGACCGATTAAACGCATGATCTCCAAATCATGGCTGGCAATAATCACCGTTACGCCCACTTCGTTAAACTCTTGGAAAATCTTCATAATATCGAGAGATAATTCGTGATCCAGATTTCCAGTGGGTTCATCCGCCAATAAGATACTAGGTCGACTCACCACTGCGCGCGCAATACCAACGCGTTGTTGTTGGCCTGTAGAGAGCTCGATTGGCATGAAATTGCCGCGTTTTAAGAGGCCCACTTTATCCAAGGCAGCGTCTACGCGTCGTCGGACCACGTTTTCATCCGTGCCGCTAATTCGCAGCGGTAGCGCGATGTTGTCGAAAATAGTCTGCTCCGCCAGTAGTCTGTGGTCCTGAAAGATCATGCCAATATTGCGGCGGTAGTAGGGAATAGAGCGTTCAGATAAATTTGAAACCACTTTGCCATTCAGGGTAATGGTGCCGCGAGTGGGTCTTTCAATGAGTGCCAATAGTCTTAGTAGCGTGCTTTTACCGGCGCCAGAATGGCCACTAAGAAAGACCATCTCGCCTTTGTCTATTTGCAGATTAATGTCTAGTAGCGCTTCCTGTCCACCGGGATAGCGTTTGCCAAGGTGCTTGAGCTCAATCATCTACAGCGAGCAGAGCGTCAACGAATTCAGTGGCATTGAAGGGACGTAAATCTTCCAGATTTTCACCAACGCCGATAAAGCGAATCGGGAGTGCCAGTTTGCTGGCGATGGCGAACAGCATGCCGCCTTTGGCCGTACCGTCCAGTTTGGTAATGGCAAGTCCGGTCACGCCTATTTCTTTATGAAAAGACTCGGCTTGCTTAATGGCATTTTGTCCGGTGCCGCCATCCAGTACCAGCAGTGTTTCATGCGGCGCGTCGGGGTCGGTCTTGCCCAGTACCCGTTTGACTTTCTTGAGTTCTTCCATCAGGTTGTCCTGGGTATGTAATCGACCAGCGGTATCGGCAATCAACAGATTGGCTTGTCGGGCGCGTGCTGACTCAAAAGCGTCATAACAAACTGACGCGCTATCGGCACCGCTTGCTTGTGCAATGACTTGAATACCATTGCGTTCGCCCCAGGTTTGTAACTGCTCGACCGCTGCTGCTCTAAAGGTGTCGCCCGCCGCTAATATGACTTTATTGCCAGCCTGGGTATATTTATTCGCGAGCTTACCGATAGTAGTTGTTTTTCCGGCGCCGTTGATGCCAACCACTAACATCACAAAGGGTTTTTGCTCTCGGAAGATATCGAGCGGCTCATCGCAAGGTTCAAGTAGTTTGACCATGCTGGCAGTCAAGGCCCGGTGCAAAGCTTCGGGCTTTCCTTGATCACCGCGACTGATATGATTATTGATATCGTCCAATATGGTATTGGTTGCCTCGATGCCGACGTCAGCCATTAACAATCTGGTTTCGATGTCCTCCAGCGTGTCGGCGTCGATCTGCTTCTTGCCGAGCAGGGCATCGCCAAGTCCGCTGGTTAGGCCGCTGCCGGTGCGATTTAGACCTTTTCGTAACGATCCGAAAAGACCGGTTCTTTCAGTATTGCTCATATTTGCTTGCTTACAGGGTTCGGATTTTGGTGGTTTTGCTGTTAAGGTTTTGGTATGAAAAACTTGGTGTGTACACGCACGTTATCCTAACACAGGTTACGAAATCCCATGGCGTCACGCGGTAAAAAAAGTCGACCTAATCAGCTCCGGATTATTGCCGGACAATGGCGTGGGCGAAAGCTCGACTTTTTGAGTCATGACGGTCTGCGTCCTACCGCTGACCGCGTTAGAGAAACGGTTTTCAACTGGTTGCAGCCACAAATTGTCGGCGCGCGAATTTTAGATCTTTGCGCGGGAAGTGGTGCATTAGGTTTGGAGGCGGCCTCGCGCGGTGCTGCCGAGGTAGTAATGCTTGATACTCATTTGCCGACGGTCCAAAAGATTCAACAGAACTGTGACATTTTGCAGGCGGTATCAACGAGGGTCATTCATCAAAAGGCTGAACACTATCTGGATGCTGCCGAGCACGGGTTTAAAACCAGCGGTATAGCTGCATTTGACCTCGTTTTTCTAGACCCACCATTTGCTTCCGGGTTGCTACAGACCTTGCTGCCAAGAGTGTTAAGTCCTAAGATATTGGCATCATCCGGTACGGTCTATGTTGAATCACCCAAGCGTCAAGTCATAGAATTACCAGATGGTTGTGAATGGCACCGGCAAAACATCGCTGGAGATGTCCAATTTGGTTTAGTTAAGTGTGTTGACCAGTAGTAAAAAGGGAGTAGACATTGATAATTTTATACCCAGGTACATTCGATCCAATCACACTCGGTCATGCGGACTTAATTGAGCGCGCGTCTCGCATTGCCAGCAAAGTTATCGTGGCAGTTGCCGCCAACACAAAAAAGGGACCGGCCTTCAGTCTGGAAGAACGGGTTGGGTTGATCGAACAACTAACCGCCGGCAATGACAAGGTCGAAACCATGGGTTTTAGTGGGCTAACTGTCGACGTTGCTCGTGATGTCGGAGCAAATACCATCATGCGCGGATTGCGCGCGGTTTCAGATTTTGAATACGAATTTCAATTAGCGAGCGCGAATAGGCATCTTGCACCAGAAGTGGAGAGTATCTTTTTAACCCCGGATGAGAAGTTTTCTTTCGTTTCTTCGAGTTTGGCTAGAGAGATAGCGCAGCTTGGGGGTGATATCAGTAAGTTTGTCGATCCGGTAGTGGCCGAGGCGCTGCAGGCACACTTCGTTAAAACCAAGTGAACCGATGGGAACCCGAAGCCGAGGGAATCTTGTCCGAGGCGGAGCCGACCAGTGACAGTTTCTATCAGCTAACACCAGATCATATTTTAGCGGCCATCGAAACGTTGGGATACGTTACTGACGGTCGCTTTTTAGCCCTAAATAGTTATGAAAATCGCGTCTATCAAGTCGGCATTGAAGGGGCTGAGCCAGTTGTCGCCAAATTCTATCGACCAGAGCGATGGAGCGACGCATGCATCCTGGAAGAGCATGCCTACACGGCTGAGCTCGCCGAACTGGAGATTCCGGTGATCGACCCTCTAAGATTCGATGGCAAAACTTTACACAATCATAATGATTATCGTTTTAGTGTCTATCCGCGGCGCGGAGGTCGTGAGCTTGAACTGGACAATGCTGTTCAGTTAGAGCAAATCGGTCGTCTTATTGGTCGGATCCATGCTGCAGCAGCAGGTCAGTTTTATGAGCATCGTCCAACTCTGGATATCACGAGTTATGTTGATCACCCGATTGAATTTTTATTAGAAAAAAAATTCATTCCGGAATATTTACATGAAGCGTATAAGTCTTTAACTGATGATTTACGCCGGACCATCGTCGCGGCTTATGCTCAGGCTGGTGACTACAAGCCCATGCGATTACATTGTGATTGTCATCCGGGGAATATATTGGTGACCGATGATGGTCCGCATATCGTAGATTTTGATGACGCCAGAAGCGGTCCGGCCGTGCAAGACTTATGGATGTTTCTTTCAGGAGATCGCGCTTATCAAA
>CAZUMV010000050.1:0-14116 GCA_964621435.1 uncultured Thiotrichales bacterium
GTGATTCTTGACGGCAATGTGAAACGGGTTTTGTGCCGGCATAACGCGATTACTGGTTGGCCCGGAAAATCAGACGTCATGAAAGAACTTTGGGTTCTGGCTGGAAAATTCACTCCAAAAAAACGGGTGGCAGCATTCACGCAAGCGATCATGGATCTGGGTGCTACGGTTTGTACGCGCAGCAATCCGCAATGCAAAATCTGCCCGCTTGCAGTAACTTGTACGGCCAATGCGCAACAAAACCCGACGGTGTACCCCGAGAAAAAACCACCTAAAGTGAAACCGCAGCGAGCGGAAACGCATCTAATACTTATAAATCGGGCTGGGCAGGTGTATTTAGAAAGGCGCCCGGAAAAGGGTATTTGGGGAGGACTGTGGGCGTTTCCGGTTCTTGAGGAAAACCAGACTCGTCAAGAATGGCTTAGTGCGCATGGTTTTAGGGAAGTGAAATCCGAGCCGATGCGAAACGTGAACCACAAATTCACACATTTTGATTTAAGCATTACACCCATGCAGACATGGGTAGATGTTGCACAAGTTGGCGAGGTTGATACGAGTGTTTCGAGCTGGGTAGATCCAGGCGCAGAGCCGCCTGGCGGAGTGCCGGCGCCAATTGCCAAATTATTGCATCGTTTAACGGCGGCTTAGCTCTTGAGTTCAGATGCGTGAACCCCAATAATACGCAACATAGTAAAAAAAGAGATTACCAATGACACGCATGATCGATTGCGCCTTTTTAAAAAAGGAAGCCGAAGGTCTGGATTTTCCACCATACCCGGGGGACGCCGGTAAACGCATTTGGGAAAATATCAGTAAAGAAGCATGGGCAAAATGGGTAGGTCACCAAACTATGTTGATCAATGAATATCGGCTTTCAACTATTGATCCGAATTCGCGGAAATTTCTAGAAGAAGAAATGGAAAAATTCTTATTCTCTGATGAAGCTCCCGAAGTTGATAACTGGACACCACCGGAAGAATAAGAAAGTCGTTGCACTGTGCACCTCCAAACTGCAAAAGTTTGATATTGCACGAAATGCGAGAGCGTTAAATTAGCCATCACAAGGATCGCAATTTTAATTGTATAAAAATCTTTTAGCGTATCTACTACTAGCTGGTGCATCTATCTTTATGGTTTCTTGCAAGGCTGCGCAAGATTCCGTTTCCTTTCAGAATTTTTCCGATAACGTTGTACTTGATAAGGTATCGGGCGATACCTTTTTAGTTAATGGAAGTACACTTCAGGTTAAATTGTCCAACCGAATTATTGTCAAAAGCAAATCGCTGGATAGGTCGGGCTTGGCGGTTCTTTACCCGGGCATCGCGTCCGTGATTTCGTTATTCGAATCTGAACAAGGCCACTACTACCAACTTACTATCGGTTCTATAAACGACTTGCCAAGCGTCATAAGGCATCTGAGCAATGTGCCGGAGATAGATTTGGTGCAGCCAGATATATTGCAATTGCATACCAAGGCAGAGCAGCCGAGGAATAAAATTCCCCCGGCCATGGAGCCGCTCAATACAATTATTCCGAAACATTGGGAAGTGACCCGCGGTGCTGGTGTAAAAGTTGCGGTGATTGACGACGGTTTTGATCTGAATCATGAAGATTTGCGTGGGTTGCAAACATCATTTTCCTATGATTTGCATGAGCGCATATTGGAAGCACCGCCGGCCGCAACTATTGATACCCATGGTACTAAAATCACTGGTGTTATCTTTGCTGAGCATAATGACTTCGGCATCAATGGCATTGCACCCCAGGCGGAGTTGATCGCCTTGAGACACGTCGACACCTGGACATCCAAGACCCTTATCAGTTTTCACCTGGCCCGATTAGCCGGTGCCGATATCGTTAATGCTTCATGGCACTCACAGTGGCTGCTCGAACCAATCGCCGACGCGGTCACAGAATTGGCCGAATATGGTCGTGGGAAAAAAGGAATCGCGGTAGTATTTGCTGCCGGCAATCAGGGTAAAGAGATTTTACCCCTGAGTACCGAGGCGGCGATCGACAGCGCTATTGTAGTAGGCGGGTTAAACCGTCACAGGCAAAAATTACCGGCCTCCAATCACGGCGATAGTGTTGATATGTTTGTTTATGGTGGTGGTTTGCAGACCACAACGCCGGGTAATCAGTATGGCAATTTTGCCGGCACCTCTTTATCAGCAGCGATCATTTCCGGTACCGCCGCACTATTGCTAAGCGAAAACCCGGATCTTACGTTGCAACAATTAAAGAAGAAGTTGTTGGCACAAAATGGAATTGAAAGAGTACCGCCAGAAAGGCGCGAGGAAACCAACTAAGTGGCAGAAAAGCAGCGCGAAGAAGATTTAAAAGAACTATACAATGAGCTCGATTTCGGTTGTGATCACACCGACAATATTCCGGCTATCCTCAAAGAACTCAATGTTTCTTTGGCTTTTACCTCCTATCAGGCTGGCCGGTTGATGATCGTGCGAAGTGACGGCGAAAACCTCGATATTAATTTCAAAAGTTTTGAACGCCCGATGGGTTTGGCGGCCACCGAAAACGGCATAACTTTGGGCGTCTTCACCCAGATATTGAATTTTCAAAGAGAGGACGGCCTGGTAGAAATGATCAAACAGCCGTTGCAAAAAATTGAGGAAGATGTAACCGCACCACGTATCAAACCGAAGGGCCAGGAAGATGATCAGCAGAGCGCCGAAGAAATCGCCACAGCGGAACAGGAAAGTGAAGAACAAGCTATTCTGAAAGCGTTAAGCCCGGAGCAGCGCGAAAAACGAGCCAAGGCGCGAAAAGAAGCCGAAGAATATCAGGCCGCTCTTTTCGAGCCGGTCGATCAAAGGGTGGACGCTTGTTTCATCACTCGATCTTCTCATCATTCCGGCATGATCAATATCCACGATATTGACTGGGGAGATGAAGGCTTATGGGTAGTGAACTCGAGTTTTTCCTGTCTGTGTACGCTCGAGCCTGATTTCAGTTTTACCCCGCGGTGGAAACCACCTTTTATCACCGAACTGGTACCGGAAGATCGCTGTCACCTTAATGGTATGACGCTGAAAGATGGTGAGCCGGCATATGTCACATCGTTCTCAAAGTTCAACGACAAAGGAAGATGGCGCCAGGGAAACAAATTCGATGGTACCCTCATGGATGTTAAGGAGAACGAAATTGTGGTCGATGGTTTGGCCATGCCGCACTCGCCACGCTGGTATAACGATAAAGTCTATTACTGTAATTCGGGGTATGGTGAGCTGTGTACCTTTGAGCCCGACTCCCGCCAATCAGAGACTATTGCTGAACTACCCGGGTTCACTCGCGGCATGGATTTTTATGGCCCGATATGTTTTCTGGGTTTGTCCAAGGTACGGGCCTCGGACGTCACCAACAAGGCGCCGCTGGCAGAGAAGTACGAGGAAACCTTTTCCGGTCTCTGGTTAATGAATCTGGATGACAATACAGAGATCGGTCATATCAAGTTCACCGGCAACGTTGACCAGATTTATGACGTGGCGGTTATTCCTGATTGCAGTTTTCCCGAAATTATCGAACCATCGCACCCCCGTATGCGCAACCATTTTTGTCATCCCGACTTAGCGTAAATTAAATTTCTAAGCCAGGAATGGCTCAGGTATTGAGTATTCCGGGTCTGAAAACGCTGATGAGACCCGACACACAATTTAACATTCTTCTGGTCTGAGCGCTCCCACTCGCTCCGTGTCAGCGACCGGCTATCAAAAGCCGGCTGTAATGTTTGTTTGCCTACGGTACAAATCAGAATTGATTCTGTATCTAATAAATAACAGATACACGCGGCGCGCATCGCATACCAATTAAAAGACTGAATTTAACGGAAATACAACATGCCAAATCAACACAAGGGATTATTCGCCAAGAAGTTTAATACAATTGCCAAAATAGCCTTGCCATTCGCAGCCTTGCTGGGCAATGGTGCACTGGCCTCGGTGCGCAGCAACGCGACCTCACGTTTTGCGCAGAAATCGGGAGCGATTGTCGTCAAGTCGGCCCCGGAACCTGGTAACGCAAAAGACAATTTAACCGCCGCACCGGAGCGCTCGGATCTTGCGAACGAAAAACAACATGTGTTTGGTGCCTTCACCCGTGCACCAGCCCAACAAACCAAAGCCGCCGAGATCAACAGTGATAACAGGGCACTGGCGTATCTGAAAGAAAATGGATTGCTGGCTGGCGGGGCGACAAAGACGTCATCGGTGTCCGGCAATACGATTGCGTCGGGTCGGAAACAGTTTGCAGCAAGTTATAGCTGCCCGAACCCGAATTATACTCGTTTTTATAACTATTCAGCTGTACCAAGTTGTTTCCTTTTCTTTCAAGGTGGTGGAAGTTCCTATGGCACATCACAGTCGAGCAATGTGGTTGCCCGATGTGCATCACTGGCGGCTAAGTGTGGTCATCTTCCGCCTGCTGACACCACACCTCCGGTGGTACAATCCATAACGCTTTCGGGAACCCCTTCGAGTGATGCTACCAGCGTGGATTTCGTGGTGAGCTTTGATGAGAACGCCAACAATATTACCACGAGTGATTTTTTGCTGAATAAAGTTGGCAGCGTATTCGGTACCATTGCATCGGTTTCAGCGAGTAGTGGTTCCAGTGTCACAGTTACGGTCAACGCGATTTCCGGCATCGGCACGCTGCGGCTGGATCTGAAATCCAATACCGATATTACTGACGATGCCGGCAACGGTAATGGCACTAATGGTAATGTCGCCACGTTCACCAGCGGTAGTGTACATAATGTGACCGTTGGGCTGACATCGACAGAAACCCAGTTCAATTTCTCAGGACTGGATGCCAATGATAGCGGTGGTAGTGGATTTGCCACGCTCGACAACCCTCACATTGTGGTACAAAACGGATTTACCCAGGATGGCACAGAGATATACGGCCCGGGAAATAGTACTGATACAGTTACCCACATTATTAAAGCCGATGGCACCAATTCTACTTCATTCAACGTCGAAACCTTGTTGATTCACAGTTTCAATCAGGCGCGTACCTGGGGCGCAGGCACACAAATGGTGTTCAAGGATGAAGGTGGCGCGGTAATTCGCACCATGACGCTGAATGCAGATAAATCCTTACCCGCCACGTTGACTTCAATTGCGGCTTTCTTCGATAACAACAATACTTTGCCGGTTACGGGTGTAGCGTCGATCGAGTTTACAATTGCGCCCACATTCGGGAACACCGCAGCGCAGATAAACTATGCATTAATGGGTCTAAAGGCCGCCACCGACGAGACACCGCCGGTGGTGCAATCGATTACCCTGCAGGGGTCGCCATCCTCGATGGCTACCTCATTAGCCTATGCTGTCGCCTTCAATGAAAACAGCAATAACCTGAGCGTTGACGATTTTGAATTGACTACCACTGGTGCGACCACAGCGACCATTAGTTCTGTATCTGCATCTAGTGGGTCCAGCGTTAACGTCAATATCGGTTCAAT
The DNA here is from genome assembly GCA_964621435.1 of uncultured Thiotrichales bacterium. Classification (GTDB taxonomy): domain Bacteria; phylum Pseudomonadota; class Gammaproteobacteria; order CAZUMV01; family CAZUMV01; genus CALIRD01. The sequence continues at coordinate 5,483 of CAZUMV010000050.1, forward strand.
AGCTGGTGCTGGTAGTTTGCGACTGGATCTGAAAGCCAATACTGACATTAGCGACGATCTCGGCAATGGTAACGGCACCAACGGTAATGTCGCCGCGTTTTCCAGTGGTGAAGTGCACACAGTTTCAACGCTGGATAATGATGGTGCACTGACAGCCGCTGGTGGTGTCAGTGAGCCAATAAACCTCAATACAACGATAGATACTGTTGGAGAGGCCGTGGATGTCTTTGATTTTATGCTTAGCGATGGTGGTGGTGGCGATGGCTTGGCGATGACGGTATCGCAGATAGTATTGGACGTGTCCGGTACCAGTACCGACGTACTTCGCGGTAACATAACCTGGCGCCTGAATGGTAGTGACGCCAGCAATGTACTAGGCGTTTATAGCAGTGTCGCCGACACTCTGACCTTTAGCGGCCTGAGTATCTCGATCGCAGATGGTGCAAGCGAAGTCTATACCGTCAACACTTACTTTAACGACAATACCAGCATCAATGACAACGTCACCGTGGCACTTAGTGTCGATGGTGATACATCTGTCACCGTTGGCGCTGGTGGCACGCTAATGGGTAGTACGTCTGCGGTAACCAATGGCGCCGGCAGTACTATTGAGGTGGTCGCTTCAACACTGGCATTTACCGTACAGCCAGGCGGTTCGGTATCGGGCGTGCCGATGCTCGTTCACCCTGATGTATCGGCGCGGGACGAATTTGGCAATACCGACACAGATTTCACTGAGGTCGTAACACTGACCGAGGCCAGTGCTGGAACGCTCGCTAACAATACTGCTACTGCTGTGAATGGCGTTGCCGAATTCAGCAATTTAATCTACACCGCAACGGCAGACCAACAGAGCTTTACCTTGACCGCCAATGATCAGGACGGTGTGGGTAGTAACCTGCCTACTGCCAGTTCGAATTTTGCCATTTCTGATGTGGTTGCCACGCAACTGGTCTTCACCATGCAGCCTTCGCCGCTCACCATCAATAGTGGTGAGGCAACCAGTCTGTCCACGGTACCCGTAGTATCCGCCGTCGATGCCAATTCGGTAGTTGATACCGGATACTCAACAGGGATTACGTTATCTGAAATAAATGGCGCTGGATCCGCAAACATGACAGCGACAGGTGATACAGATGGTAGTGGTGCAACCGTCACTATGACGCCGAGTGCGGGTGTTGCAACCTTCACCGGTTTGGCTATTACCTACACCGCCTCAGGTTTAACGGATGAGAATTTCGCCCTGCAGGCCAGCTCGGGCGGATTGACGACAGGCAACAGTAACCAATTTACCGCCGCGGTGGATAGTACCGGCCCGCTAGTGACATCAGTCAGCGTGCCCGGGAATGCCACTTACACTAGCGGGCAGAATCTTGACTTCACCGTGAATTTTAACGAAAACGTCTCAGTAAATACCGGTGGTGGTACGCCACGTATAGCCATAACCATTGGCTCAACGACAAGATATGCGGCGTATATAACTGGTTCCGGAAGCTCGGCCCTTTTATTTCGTTATACGCTCCAATCAGGCGACAATGACGGTGATGGTATTACTGTTGGCACACTTGACGCTAATGCGGGAACCCTCAGAGATGCCGCTGGCAATGACGCGACGCTGACACTTAACAGTGTTGGGAGTACCACTGCGATTCTTGTTGATACTGCGGCACCATCTGTGGCGGAAATCACTGCAGTAACGACACCGGGTAATGATGCTACTCCGGATGTGACGATATCTTCAGATGAAGCTGGGACTCTGCTAGTCGGCGGTAGCTGCGGTAGTAGTGACGAGGGCGCAATCGGTTCTGGCAATACCACGATTACGTTGACTCAAACCGACAACAGCGCGGCTTTGGCGGCAGGAATCTACAGCGATTGTACCGTGACCGTTACAGACGCGGTCGGCAATAACAGTGGGGCAGTGGTTTTGTCGAGCTTCGAAGTGGATTTAACCGCACCAACGGTTAGCGAAGTCACTGCGGTAGCAACACCGGGTAATGATGCTACGCCCAACGTGACCATCTCTTCTGGTGAAGCTGGTACCCTGACCGTCGGCGGTAGTTGTGGAAGCGCCAATGAAGGTGCGATCAGTTCGGGTAATACCACCATCACGCTGACTCAAACGGACGACAGTACAGCTTTGGCGGCAGGAATCTATAGCGATTGTACCGTGACAGTCACTGACGCCGCGGGCAATAGCAATACGCCAGTAACACTGAGCAGCTTCGAGATTGATCTGACTGCCGGCTCGTTGGCAATTACGCTCGACAATACCGATCTGGTTGACGGTGGCACTAGTACGATTACTTTTAGCTTCGAGGAGACTCCGGTCGGATTTTCCGCTAGCGACATTAGTGCGGAAAACGCGATGATCAGTAACTTGGTTGTAGATTCCAGTGATGACAAGATCTATACCGCGATTCTGACACCAGTACTCGAGCTGACGGATGCTACCAATATCGTCAGCGTGCTCGGCAGCAGTTATGAGGACAGCGCCGGAAATTCTGGCAGCAGTGCCAATAGTCCGAACTATACGATTACCAGTTCATCAGCTGATGCGCTGGACGAAGTGACAACCGCAGCGACCAATAACGATGCGACAGGTATTACAGCAGGTGATCTCAACAATATTACCGGCGTCAGTAATGCCAACCCGGACTTCGAACCAGCTTATCAATCTGCTATTGCCAGTGCGGATGCCGCAGATGTCGATACTGCACTCGAGATTGAAGCAGTGATCGCAACCGTTAATGCGGCCATGCAAATAATCATCGATTATGCGGACGCTAACGGTAGCGGCCCTTCGCCAACCGTAACGACCTATAACGATGCCCAACTAGATGGTGTGAGCGCGGCAAACCTGGATGTGGTTAACGCCTATGTTGCTGCGCTGGAAAATACCGCGGTTGACAGCACGATAGAAACGCAGGCTGTAATTGCTGCAGTCAACGCCTTGTTGGCAGAGGCCGCGGGCACGACGGGCGCGGACGAAGCCGACTACAGCACCGCAGGTATCACGGGTGTGACTGCTATAAATCTCAATAGCATCAATGATGCAGTAGCTGCGACAATTGATGATGGTACCGATATTGATACACCAATCGAGTTACAAGCGTTAGTCGATGCCTACGCAGCCATACTTGATCAGGCCGATGGTGATGCTGATCCTGCACCCACTGTGGCTGACTTTACAGCGCTGGGTATTACCGGTGTTGATGCTGATAATCTTGCCGCAGTGCTCGATGCGATAGCAGTAACTGCTAACGATGCAACGGATATCGACACCCTTGAGGAACTCCAATCAGTAGTTAGTGCAGACCGCGATTTAGACGGAGTATCGGATAGCGATGAAATCGCTGCTAATACTGATCCCGATGACGCCGACTCTGATAACGATGGTGTTTGTGATGGTAGTATGGCATTCCCGAATGAATGTGATGCCGGACCCGATACATCGCCCAATGATCCGGATGTGCCAATGGTCGGTGGAGACTCGGATTTTGACAACGACAATATTCCGGACGTAATCGACAGCGACGATGACAACGATGGCATTGATGACAGCATCGAAGGCGACAGTGATTCTGATGGCGATGATATTCCGGATTCAATGGAAGTTGACTCGGATAACGACGGCATTCTCGACGCTGACGAAGCAGGTCCGGATTCGGCGAATCCACGTGATACCGATGGCGACGACATTCCTGACTATGCTGATACTGACGCCGATAATGACGGTATTCCGGATCTGCTCGAGACCGCTGGTGATAATGACCTGGACGGTATTGCCAATCATCTGGACCGGGATGCCGACAACGATGGCGTGCCGGATCAAATTGAAGCGCCAGTTGGTATCAGCCCAAGCGATACAGACATGGACGACATTCCAGACTATCTGGACCGTGACTCCGACAATGACGGATTGCCAGATGCGTTGGAGGACCAGACCCGCACTGGACTAGATGATGATCAGGATGGTATCGACAACGGCTATGACGCTGACTCCTTCAGCAATCAAGCCACCGGTATCAGCGGCAAAATCGACGAAAATGGTGATGGGCTAGAAGACGGTATTTTGCCGTCGGATTTTGATGGCGATGGTTTGGCAGACATGCTTGACCCGGATTCCGATAATGACGGATTGTCCGATACGGTCGAAGAAACATTACTTAGGAACGACAGCGATGGTGATGGTATTGATGACCGCTACGATGTCACCGAGACTGGCGGCGAAGATTTGAACAATGACGGTGTCGATGATGCAATCAGACTAAGAGATTCGGATGGTGATAGCGGGCCGGATGTTCGCGATCTGGATGCTGACAATGACGGTATACCCGATATTACTGAAACCGGGGGCACCGACGAGGATGGTGATGGCCTGCTCGATGACGGTGCGGATCTCACCATGAATCCAACCGATAGTGATGGTGATGGTGTTCTCGACAATCAAACGCCTGATGCGGATGGTGATGGGGTGTTCGATATTGAAAGCACTGATTTTGCCGGTGCTGACACCAACGGTGACGGCGTGATCGATGACTTGACCGATGGAGATAGTGACGGAATTCTCGATGCCGCGGATAACGCCCTGGATCAGAACGGCAACGGAGTACTGGAAGAAGTGATTGTGGTAACGAATAACAATAACAACTTCCGCAGACGGGGTGGTGCTGTTGGTGTGCCTGTTCTTTTATTGCTCGGTGGTTGGGTCGGGTGGCGACGCAAGCTACAAAAATAATCCAGCTACTTTGACTTAACCTATAAAAAAGGCACCTGATATCAGGTGCCTTTTTACCCTTACATCATTTTTATAACTCTACATCCCGCTAACGCTTTCTTGATTATCGGCTACTAGCGTTTCAACCACCGCAAGATTGTGTTTGCTAACCGTAATTAAGTTGTTGCGGGAACCTTGTTTGGATGCCGCGGCGTAAACTAACTGCGAATACAACCGCTTTGTTTTTCTTGCCATCTTGATCGCGTTTTTACAGGAACATGTCGCCTCCGAAAATAATTCGGCCTTGGCGTAGGCAACGCACAGGTTGGTAGCTTGCTCGGCTTTATTATACGGAGAAACATATAATTTCTTGTATATTCGTGGCACCGTTTAGTGTATTTCCGCCCCGCAAAAGAGCAATCAGCAAAACTAATGCGCTAGAATGAAGCGTTGTTTGTTACTTTTGTGTTACCGAAAAAGTAACTAAGGCGTCTACAATTAAAGCGCTATAACCCTTTCCCCTTTCTGATGGCTCATTACTATGCGTCTCTCGTTGTTCATATTCATCGCCTTTATATTTAGTGTGGGGTTGGTTTCATCAGCCTTCGCAACCGACAGTTCTCAAGAAAATTGGTATTTCAAGGTTTTTCTGGATGGCAAAGAAGTTGGCTATCATTCGTTTGAGATCACCACTAAAGACTCCCGGCAAACACTTACTAGTATCGCCAGTTTTGATGTCAAATTCCTGTTTGTCAATGCCTTCCGTTACCGCCACCAAAATATAGAAGTTTGGCAGGGTGATTGCCTGGTTAGTATAAATTCGACCACCGAAAATGGCTCGGAAGACTTTGCGGTATCCGGCAAATTAGAAGAACGTCAGTTTTTTGTAAACACATTGCAGCAAGAAATCGAGTTACCGGAGTGTGTCGGGAGTTATGCTTATTGGAAGCCGGAAGTGCTCAAGTCCCCAAAGTTACTTAATGGTCAGACCGGGGTATACGGCGACGTGTCGTTTAGCGAAGTACAATCAGAAACTTTTAAGATTACCGAAGACTCGAAGGTGATTGACGCAAGACGCTATAGCTTAACTACCGGAGCAGGTGATATAAAAATTTGGTACGCAAGCAAGGACAACGCTTGGGTGGGTTTGGAGGCTAAAGTGTCTGGTGGGCGTACGTTGCGGTATGAATTGAGTGACGCTTTGTAAAAGTATCTAAAACGATATGTTTGATTTGGTATCATATCGTTTCAATAAAAATCACTTAAAAGTCGCTCATGGGTAAATTTCTCGCAGATCTACTTCGCGAAGCTGGTCTTCGTTTTATTCCGTTCATGGACTGGATTGGTGAGCTCAAAAAACCGGAGATTTTAAAGGCCGATATTTTTGCCGGTATAACGGTTGCGCTGGTATTGATTCCCCAGTCCATGGCGAACGCGCAATTGGCTGGTTTGCCGCCGCAAATAGGTTTGTACTCGGCGTTTTTAATTCCCATTGTTGCTGCTTTTTTTGGTTCTTCCCGCCAATTACAGAATGGTCCGGTTGCGATAATTTCATTAATGACTGCTGCGGCATTGATCCCGCTCAATCTATCAGCCGAACAATACATCGCCTACGCCGCAATATTGGCGCTTCTCGCTGGCGTTATGCAGTTAGTCCTCGGCTTCTTGCGCTTGGGCATCATGGTCGATTTTCTTTCACACCCGGTAGTGATCGGTTTTATAAATGCCGCCGCTATTGTTATTTGCAGCTTGCAAGTAAGTAAGTTGTTCGGTATCACGGGCATTGATGGAGATCATTTGTATCAAACCATCTGGAATCTAATACTCGCTATTCCTACCCATTCGCACATGCCAACCGTGATAGTCGGTTTCTTCTCTTTGGCGCTGCTGATCTTTCTCAAGAAAGTTGTGCCAAAGTGGCCGGTAATTATGATCACCATGGTAGTTGTCACCATACTTTCGTGGTTGTTCAAATATGAGTCTATGGGTGGCGCGGTTGTCGGACAGATAAACTCCGGGCTACCGTCTTTCATCATCCCGCATGTTGAACTTAGTGATTTGACAAAATTGTTACTACCGGCATTCATGATTGCGTTACTGAGTTTTGTTGAAGCCTTCTCGATCGCTAAAGCAGTTGCTCAGAAAACCCGTCAGCATTTATCAGCAGATCAGGAAATGGTAGGAAAAGGGTTGGCGAATCTGGTTGCCGGTTTCTCGCAAGGTTACGCCGTCTCCGGTTCGTTTTCGCGTACCGCAGTCGCTTTTGATGCGGGCGCCAAAACGGGTTTTACTGCCATTGTCTCCGGCATGATTGTCGGTATCACACTATTGTTCTTTACCGGTTTGTTGTACCACATTCCTATCGCCACGCTGGCGGCTGTAATTATTGTCGCGGTGTTTGGCATGATCCAGTTTGAGCCATTTCATCACGCCTGGAAAATCAGCCCGCACGACGGCTTCGTCGCCGGTACCGTGTTTTTTGGCACGCTAGCTTTAGCACCACACATCGAGTGGGGCATATTTCTTGGTGTCGGGTTATCCATAGGCCTGTACATTTTCCGCACCATGCGACCACATTTTGCCGAGGTTTCCTTAAGTGATGACGGCACCTTCCGTGATGCCGAGGTATTCGGTATGGAAACTAGCGAAAGTTTAGCGTTGTTCCGGTATGACGGTGATCTGTATTTTGCCAATGCCAGTTATCTCGAGAAACGTTTATTAAACGCGGTAGCAGACAAACCGGAATTAAAAGTGCTGTTACTGGATCTTGAGGCAGTCGATCAAATCGACGCTACGGGTGTGGAAATGCTGGCGAAGATGTCCGAGCACTTACAAGAAGCGGAAGTTGAATTTTTTATTACGCGGCCAAAGTTCAAAGTATCGGATGCTCTTAAGCGCTCCGGCTTATACGACGCCATCGGCGCCGACAAGTTTTTCAGCAAACGCAGCGCAGCGTTATCAACCATCAAAGAAAAGTATGGCGAGCTGGTAGATATTTCACATCTGGAAGAACACAAACCGACCGGCTGATGGATTTAGAGCATAAAAATTAACCGAGTCTGGGCTTAATGCAATGATATTTAGATCAACAATAATATTTTTCATCGTCGGTTTGCTTACATTCGTGAGTTTCGGATATGCACAAGCTTCTGTCGAATCTGAGGAGACTCAGCTGGAGATAAAGCAGTGGAGTGATCGAGAGTTCGACCGACTATTTAGCGTATCTCCTGCTGGCTTGATGGCTGGATTTAAGATTGTGATGAGGGGACGGGTTCTCTTTGTCGTAGATTCACGAACGGGTACCGAAGCGTTAGAAAATAAAGATGTGAAGGTTTTTATAGAGGTGATAAGTGGATATAAGGGGGCGGATTCGGGAGAAATCATTGTTGTTCAACTCGAAAGTGATATGTTTGGCGCAAGTCTTAACAGAACCATTAATACCTGGTTTTTTAAGCGAAAGTTGTCCAAAGAGACTTCAGGCGACCTGGCGTATTATTCAGGACTCATGGACCGTCTAACGGAAGAGAACCCACAAGTGATGCCAGAGCTCAAGCGTCGAGTGAATCAAGCATTAGCATTGAAAGAGATTTACGTAGACAACGCAGCACTATTTTCGGATTCGCATTCGCTTCCGTTTACAATGCGAAGCGTAAACGTCATTAATGAGGGCTCAGAAGTATTTTTGATGTTGTCCGATGGGCATGAAAATATTGACACGGATGGTGAGAAGTTTTTCGAAATACCAAGTTTTGATCGAACTAATTTGTTTATAAATGATGACGTTGATCGTCTATCAGAATTTTTCGAATCACAAAATAGAGAATAATAAAGGGGCGAGACTCGTTCAATAGAGTTTAGTCCCAATTGATTCCTCTAACGTTTGTATCGTGAAAAGGTTTCATCTTCGCTACTGA
>CAZUMV010000051.1:0-13875 GCA_964621435.1 uncultured Thiotrichales bacterium
TAACATAGGCAAAGTTACGCGAACTTCGATTAGCACGCGAAAGCACCAGCATGTTTGCCTGCATGCGCCCTTCTTCCTGCAACGGCACATTCGCACGCATCACTTCAATTTCTGCGGCAGTAGGCTCGCCGATACACAATGAAAATGTTAAATCCCATTGGTCTGCGATAACACGGTCGTTGCGATCTTCGTCAGCAAGATAATTTGAGAAAATCACCATGCTCTAGGTTTGCTGGTCAGCAATGATTTTATAAATAACCAGGCCATAGCCCTGATCATCGAGGTCAAATACCGCCGGTGTGATTGACCATTGCTCGTGCATAATGCGCCGCACTAATGAACGCATAAAACTTAAACGGGATTGATGCATTGAACCGAGGCGCTCGAGATCCATAACCACAGCAGGAGACCTGAGGTTCAGATCTTCGTGATCATGCGCTTTCTTGTGAGTTGTTTGTTCCATTAGGAGAGCTTAGCAAACACCAATCATGCTGGTTGAAAAGATTCATCAAAAAACTTTAACCAATTTTTTCCGAGGATCTTTTCGATATCCGGATCGGCAACACCGGCCTCTGAAAGACCTTTAGCGATATGATGAAACCCGCCGACATCTTGAAACCACTCTGGCTGCCTGGGCCAATCTTTATTCTGGGCCGATCCCTCGCCATAGTCTGCGGCGAACGTCCAACGTCCGCTACGCATCCACTCAAGCGTTTCGTAACCCCAGTTTTGGCACAGGTCAGAACCAATCGCGATCTGATTTATACCAACTAAATCCACGACCGACAAAACCATGTTCACAAAATCCGCGAGACTACAGTCAGGTCCATTTTTCAAATGAAACGGATAGAGACTTAGCCCCAATAGCCCACCACTATCAGCCAACGCCTTAAGCACAGTATTCGATTTGTTCCGCAACGCGTCATGAAAATCGGTCGGGTTGGCATGCGTTATAGCAATCGGCCGCTCAGATAGCTCTATCGCTTGCAGAGTTGATAGCTCTGCACTGTGCGACATATCTACTACCATACCAACACGATTCATTTCCTTAATCACTTCTTTGCCAAAGCGGGTAACTCCGGAGTCACGGTCTTCATAGCACCCTGTTGCCAATAGGCTTTGGTTGTTATATGACAACTGCATGATTCGCACGCCAAGCTCATGTAACACCTGAACCATGGACAAATCATCACCAACCGGTGAACAGTTCTGCAAGCCAAAAACGATGGCCAGCTTATTATCTTTCACGGCTTGTTCAATGTCGGCGGCGCTGTTTGCAGGAACAATCAGATCAGCATGGGTACGAAAATCCTGCTGCCATGACTCAATGTTTTTCAACAGCTCTTCATGTGTCTCCCAATACGCAATGGTGACATGCACTGCATTGATCCCGGCAGCCAGAGTCTTCTCGAATAACGCCCGATCCCACTTGTTGTATTGTAACCCGTCAATCATCAACATTTGATATCGCCTTTAATAGGGCTTGCTGTAATTGGTTTTAACGATGGTATAAAACTCTTGCGCGTACTTGCCCTGTTCACGCGGTCCGTAGCTGGATGATTTACGACCACCAAACGGCACATGATAGTCAGTACCCGCCGTTGGCAGATTGACCATGACACAGCCAGACTTTGAATGACGCTTAAAATGTGCCGCACGCGCAAGCGATTGGGTAACGATGCCTGAGGTTAAACCAAAATCGGTGTCGTTCGATACCGACAGCGCTTCATCATAATCATCGACTTTTATCACACAGGCTACTGGCCCGAATATTTCCTCACGATTAATCTGCATTTTATTATCGCTATTGATAAACAACGTTGGCTGAATGTAATAGCCGTCTTGATCTTGCTCCGCCACACCACCCCCAGCGACTAACTCACAGCCCTCCTCAGTCGCCAGGTCGATATACTTAAGCACCGACTTATATTGATTTTCGTCAACTACCGGACCAATTTGCGAACCTTCAGCGAGTGCCGGACCAACTGCCAAATCACCGATTGCTTTTTTCATCGCTGCCACAAACTGGTCGTGTATGCCCGCTTCGACAATCAATCTTGAGGACGCCGTACATTTTTGACCAGTGCCAAAATAAGCACCATTGATGGCGCAATCTACGGCGGTATTCAGATCCGCATCATTTAGCACTACCAACGCATTTTTACTGCCCATCTCCAGTTGTACGCGCGCCATATGATCGATTGCGTTACGCGCGATATGTCGACCCACACCAACTGAACCAGTGAAAGATATGCCGTCAACATCGGCAGAGGTAGTAATGGCTTCGCCGACCTCTCGTCCAGAACCCATAACCAGATTAAATACGCCGTCGGGCAAACCACTGCGGCTAATAATCTCGGCTAAAATCCATGCACTGGCTGGGGTTAAATCGGCCGGCTTAAGTACAATGGTATTGCCATAGGCTAACGCGGGAGCAACTTTCCACGCAGCTACTGCCATCGGGAAATTCCAAGGCGTGATAATGCCGATTACGCCGAGCGGCTCACGCCGTACCTCCACATCAATACCCGGCCGAACCGACTCAGCCAGTTCGCCCATCAAGCGCAGCGTTTCTGCGCCGTAATATTGAAAAAACTGCCCTGAACGACCGACCTCACCAACCGCCTCGGCGAGGGTTTTTCCTTCTTCACGAGCAAGGACCTCGCCAATTTCCTCTTTGCGCGCGATCAGTTCATCGCCAATAAAATCCAGAATTCGTTTGCGCTCTTCCAACGCGCTCCCAGCCCATGCATCGCCGGCATTTTTCGCCGCGGCGATCGCCTGTTTAGCGGTCTCCGCTGAGCCATGTGCATAATGACCAATAACATCGCTACTATCCGATGGGCTAATGTTTGCCGCAGCCGAATCGCCGCTGACCCAACTCCCGGCTATGAAATGTCCGTGAACCTTTTCACTCATGGTGCCTTTCCCTGGTGCTTAATAAAGAATATTGTTAACGAGACAGTATATCGGCAAACAACATGTGGGTGACTTTGTCGGCACTTAATAAGCGAAATTAATAATGCCGCTTTAGCGACCGCGCCCAACCCTTATTGGGTGAAAACGATACCAACGTCGCGAAAATCCATACCAACGGTTACAAACTTAAAATAGGTCTGATCATTACTCGTAACAGTCGCATGTAGTAGCTATTCAAAGCAGAAATCAGGGCGTAAAATAGCGATTCAAATTTGTGCTCATGGACACACCATAGATATGGCTATCAGCGTTTTTGAACTATTCAGTATCGGTATTGGACCTTCCAGCTCTCATACAGTTGGCCCGATGATCGCGGCTGGAAAGTTTACCGAGACCCTTAACGAGGACAATTCATTGACTCAGGTCGCAAGCATTAATGTCTACCTGTATGGCTCGCTTGCAGCAACTGGTCGTGGACATGGTAGCGACAAAGCAGTACTTCTTGGTCTGGAGGGAGAGCTTCCGCAAACGGTTGACGTGAAATCCATACCCAAACGTATCCAGGGGATAACAGACCGACATCGATTGAATCTCGCGAATGAACACGCTATAGAGTTCGACCCAAAGACGAATCTAATATTCGAAAAAAAGAAATCGTTACCCGGGCATCCAAACGGAATGAAATTTGTTGCCCGCGATAGCGCCGGGAAAACTCTTGATGAACGTATTTATTATTCGGTCGGCGGTGGTTTCGTAGTAAATGAAGACGAAACAAAAAATGCAATTATAACCGAAGACGAGAGTGACCTACCCTATCCATTCGAGACCGGCAATGCGTTACTCGAACAATGCCACGCCCACAAGCTTTCAATTAGCGACGTAATGTTACATAACGAAATGACCTGGCGTAGTGAAGAAAAAATCAGGGATAAGTTATTGCTCATCTGGAATGCCATGAAAGAGTCTGTTGAAAACGGCTGTAACAATGACGGCCAATTACCCGGGCTAAAAGTTGAAAGACGTGCGGCAAAAATGTATCAGCAACTAAGCAACCAACCACAAGCCGGACTGGTAGATCCATTAACAATCATGGACTGGGTTAATTTGTACGCCCTGGCTGTCAATGAAGAAAACGCAGTTGGCGGCAGAATAGTTACCGCGCCCACTAACGGCGCGGCAGGCATAATTCCTGCCGTGCTGCATTATTACAAACGCTTTTGCCCCGGTGCCAGCAAAGATGGCGTGGTGAAATTCTTGTTGACCGCAGGAGCAATCGGTATGTTGTTTAAGCGCAATGCCTCCATCAGCGGCGCCGAGGTTGGTTGCCAGGGCGAAGTCGGCTCAGCCTGCTCTATGGCCGCCGCCGGGCTCACAGAGGTCCAGGGCGGCACCCCACAACAAGTGGAAAACGCGGCGGAAATCGCGATGGAACATAATCTTGGCCTTACTTGCGATCCGATTGGCGGTCTGGTTCAAATTCCCTGCATTGAACGCAATGCCATGGCCGCAATAAAAGCTATCAATGCATCGCGCCTGGCTTTACGCGGCGACGGCGAGCATTTCGTTTCACTCGATAAGGTTATCATCACCATGCGCAATACCGGGCGTGACATGCAGGACAAGTACAAGGAAACCTCGCGCGGTGGTCTCGCAACCAATGTACTCGAAGTCCCGGTTAACTTTGTTGATTGCTAAACAGAACACCTTCAATGTCGCTGGTAAAGATTAGACAATCCCTCAGTCCGGTCGCAGCTCTGTTACTCGGGGTATCCATACTATTAACCGGCCAGGGTCTACAAGGCACATTACTTCCTGTACGCGCCTCCATGGAAGGTTTCTCTACCGTCGCCATCGGTTTATTTGGCGGCGCGTACTTCCTTGGATTTACCCTGGGCTGCCTTAAAGGCGGTGAATTGGTTCATAAAGTCGGGCATATCCGGGTATTCGCGGCAATGACGGCACTCGCCTCGGCAACCCCCTTGTTACATGGCATGCTGCTGTCACCATGGCTATGGGGACCGTTCCGACTGCTTACCGGATTTTGTTTTGCAGTACTTTATGTGGTGATCGAGAGCTGGCTTAACGAACGCTCAAACAATGAAAACCGCGGCACTATTTTCTCCGTATACGTCATGATTACTTTAAGCGTTACCGCAATCGGACAAATGATTACGACTTTGGCAGATCCATTGGACATGCTGTTGTTCGCGCTTGCTTCGGTATTGGTATCGCTTGCCGCACTACCAGTAGTCCTTTCTACGACACCGTCACCCGAGTTACCTTTGGTCGTAAAACTAAACTTGAAGCGCTTGTTCAAAATTTCACCGGCGGGATGTTTAGGTTGTTTGGCGTGCGGCTTGAGCAATGGTTCATTTTGGTCGCTGGCACCAATATTCACTAACGAAATCTCAAGCAGCGTTTCTTTAGCGGCCTGGTTTATGACGTCTACGGTTGTTGGCGGCGCCATAGCTCAATGGCCACTGGGATATTTATCAGACCGATTGGGGCGCAGAAAAATTTTAGTGTTTTGTTCTTTTATCGCCATAGTGGTCAGTATTGCCATGGTGGCATTGGGAACACAATTAGAGTTTCTGGAACTCAATCTATTTGGCGCTGCCTGGGGAGCGGTAGCTTTTCCGATTTACGCCATCGCCGTAGCCCATGCCAACGATCATGCCAGCTCCAACGACTACGTAATGATATCCAGCGGCCTGTTACTAATGTACGGAATCGGCGCAATTTTTGGTCCGTTTCTCGCCTCGACTATAATGACCTATACGAGTGCAATCGGTTTGTACGTGTTTGTCGGCGTGGTGCATTTACTGCTATTGCTATATGCCCTCTTACGTATGGGTATTCGCGAAAGCGTACCACAAGAAGAGCAGATTGAATTTGGCGACGCGATTGCCGCGACCCATACCGCATCCAGCGCCTACGAAGAAGAACTACAAAACAGTTTTGATACAAAAAATTAATTCAAGTCACATTGCATTCTGCTTTTATTAGCTAAACTAATACCGCGCTCTGGTTGTTGTGCTGCGCCACTAAACTATAATGCCTTTATGCCAAATATAAGTAACGATCCGGTATCGACAGAAAAAATTATCGCGACTATGAACGGGGTGCTCGGCCCTATTGCGACCGCTAAAGGACTACCAAACCCCTGTTATACCGATAGCCACTACGCCGAGTATGAACGTGACTTCGTACTGGGAAAGAGTTGGGCGTCACTAGCATTTACCAATGAGCTACCTGAAGCGGGCTACGCCAAACCAATTGAATTCATGGGTACGCCATTGCTGCTGGTACGTGACAAGTCAGATGAAGTTAGAGTTTTCCACAATGTATGCAGTCATCGCGGATTGCGACTTTGCGAACAAGAAAAGAAAATTCGCAACCTGATTAGATGCCCATATCACGCCTGGGCATATAGTTGCGATGGTCAACTTAAAAAGACGCCTAATATTGGCGGTGTAAATGTACACACCATTGAGGATTTCAATACCAGTTCACACGGTCTAAAAACTGTCCGGCACGCAATTTGGATGAACATTATTTTCATCAACCTTTCCGCGGATGCCGAGTCTTTCGATGATTTCATTGCGCCACTGGAAAAACGTTGGCAGATTTACTTTGGGAAGCAGGACCGAAATTCCATCAAGCCAGCCGTGACCGGTAGCGATCTGGAAATGGGGGTAAACTGCAATTGGAAATTAGCGATCGATAACTATTGCGAAGCGTACCATTTGCCGACTGTTCATCCTGACCTCAACCGACAATCACCCCTAGACAAACACTACAATATTACTGACGGCGATGGCATGTCGGGTCAAGGCAGTGAGCGTTATACCGCAGCAGAAGTAGATAACAAAAAACTACCAGTTATTGATGGCTGGCCGTCCGACCGCCTGCAGCAAGCCGAGTATATTTCCTTATATCCAAACACCTTACTCGGCATTCAGGCTGATCACTTTTTTAGCTTATTGGTTATTCCGAAGGAAGCCGAAGTTAGCCACGAAAAACTGCAAATCTCATATATGGGTGATGCTGCGCAAGCGCAAGAGTTCCAGGCATTAAGAGAAGCTGTACTTAAGAGCTGGCAAGTGGTGTTTAGTGAAGATGTTTTCGCCGTTGAAGGCATGCAGCGTGGTCGTCATTCGCCGGCCTATGATGGTGGCGTGCTGACGCCTTTGCAGGACATTCCCACGCACCACTTTCACGCTTGGGTAGCGAAACGTTACATCGACGCGCTATCCTGATTCTGCCCTGCTGCTGCAGCAAAATCGTTACATATAGTGACCATCGGTCACGGCGATTGCCTGCCCTTCCAACCAGGGCATTCTTGCCAGTATTTTCGGCACAACGTTGTCGGTAAAAATATCCCTACATATAGTCGCCACGATACTAGGCGTTTCACCAATCTCGTTATGCCGCGCCATGAGGCTTAAGTATCTGGCGTGCGAACCCTGCGCCAATGGACACAACTCAATTTTATCGAGTAACTCCGGGTGCTGAATAACACACAATGATGTGGCAATGGCCCAGCCGCGACCAGCACCGACCATGCGTAATAAATTTTGCGTGTTGTCAAATTCATAACGCGTTTGCACCTCCAAATTCATTCGTCGTAAAACCAAATCGGTAAGCACACCTATTCTGGTAGTCTGGTTTGCATATCGAATAAAAGGTATGTCGTTCGCCAGACTTTGTGGTGAAGTTTCGCCGTCTTTGTATTTGGATTTTGCCACCAGCATTACGAAAGGGTCTCGCAATATTGGATAACGTTCCAGGTCGGTTTCTTCCTCAAGCGAATGACTGGAAATCAACATATCAAGTTCGTGCCTTATTAAAGCCCGCGATAGCGACAAGTTGATTCCGGTTTGAATAGATAACTGCGGCGCGATCTTTGAAATGCTGTCGATCAGCTCCTGACCGGCGACATTGCAAAATGAATCAACGATTCCGATAGTTAACTTGGGCAATACACCGCTGGATGCTGCGACGACTTCTTTGAGCATTTTACGCGTTAACGCCAGAATGTTATCAGCATGGCGCTGCATTACCTGCCCCGCGGGGGTCAGCTTAATCGGGCGCGAGCGTCGCACCACCAGGACCGAGTCGGCTGACTCTTCGAGCTGCGCAATCGCCTGGGATACTGCTGACTGGGTAATACCCAATTTTTGCGCCGCGTCAGTCAACGTATCCGACTGCGCAACTGCTGCGAATATCTTTAAGGCACCAAATTGGATATCACGATCGTTTGACATTTTTCGTCCCGATTAATGCCCACAATCATACCTCAAATAAGAGGCCAAGTTGGTTGTTTTAACTCCAGGGAAATGGACTATTTGACACTGGGTGCAGTTTACCCTCGGCATAGCGGCTAAATCTAAATGGCTTAAGCAAACTGGTTTTATGTTGGTTTAAAATCTCATCGGCGACCAGCGCGCCTACGCCTAACATTTTGTAGCCGTGATTTGAATCAGCTATTACAAAGCAATTCTCCGCGAAAACATCGAAGACGGGAAAACTATCCGGCGTAAACGCACCAATGCCGCCTGACGGTTCGTGCTTATATTGCGGCAGGGTTCCGGAAAAACGTTTTTGACAATGCGCCAAAGCCGACACCCACATGTGCGCGAAATCCTCACCCATGACAAATTCCGGCGATTCCGGCCCATATGGATCTACCTGGATATTAGCGGCCTCGCCCTCGACAATGTAAGGTGCGGCACCACCTTGGACACCATTAAAGTGGTAATCAGGCTTGTAATATATGCCCCACATTTCATCAGTGATCAAACTGCCATCGACATCCGAATACAATGGCGCGTCAGTATCGACATGCACGACCGGTGGCATTTGACCGTCATTGGTTTTTTGCAAATCGGGATCGACCCCGAGAGTTCCCTCTTGCAACGACCAGTAAGTCCACATCGGTGCCTCAACACTGGCTCCAGTATCGTCTGGATTGGTGATCGATATACGCTCGGGCAACTCCAGCATTTCCCAAAAAGAACGTACCCACGGTCCGGCACCAACCACCATATAGTCACATTCTATAACGCCCCGATTAGTAACAACGGACTTGATCGCACCAGCATTGTCACGCGCCAAAGACATCACTTGTGTGTCACCAAAAATCTGCACACCCAGAGCTTCGGCCTTGGCCGCGAGTCCAAGCATAGCGGCCTTATTGTTTGCGTAACCGCCGCGCTTTTCATGCAGCACCGATGTGATACCTTGAGCGCACCAATCATCGAAAATATCGCGCATGTATTGATCGCAGTCCTTAGCGCCCTCGATAAAGGTTGACTCATAACCAATATCTTTTTGCTGTTCGCTAATTGAACGCACATCTTCGTGCATGGACTCGGGGCTTATTTGCATATAACCAACCGGATGATAACTATAAACTTCCGGATCACTTTCCCAAACATCGACGCTGTGCGCCATTAGCTCTCGCATCGCGGGCTGGAAGTAATTATTACGAATAACACCGCAGGCAATACCCGTGGCGCCAGCACAAATGCCGGTTTTATCAATAACAACGATGTCTTTGCCGTCACCACGACCCTTTTGCTTCAGCCCGAGAGCCAAGTGATAGGCCGTACTTAAGCCATGTATACCAGCGCCAACGACGACATATGGAGATTTTTTCGGAAACAAAACTTACCTCAGCACTTAACAGATTTGCTAAGACTGAAGCGGCTATGAAAAAGAGTCAATCAGACGTTACACGTTATTAGTCAAACTAACGAATCGACAATTATCACCTAATAATTACAATTCCGCTCTTTTTAAATACTACAGCCATGAATCTTCCCATGGAAATCGACACATACTAACCGGACCATCCTTGGTAATTAGATACTGTTGTTCCAGTTTTATGCCTTCGTGACCACCGTCTTCACCGATATAGCTTTCTACACTAATGGTCATGTTTTCTTGCAGGACACCGTCATTGCCGGATGAATCCCAGTCTTCTCCCCAATGCGCGACACCCGGAAACTCATCGCACATACCAACCCCGTGCATCACAAAGCAATAACGGTTTTTATAACAAGATTGCGGAATCGGCCAGGCCCTTTCGCTTAGCTCTCTGTAGGTGATGCCCGGCTTGAGCATTGCTGCATTGGTCATCACCTGGTCATACGCCATACGGTAGAGATCTTTTTGTTGGTTTGTTGGCGCGACATTACCCACGGTCCAGGCCCGGGAAACATCAGCAATATAGCCATAAGGTCCGATCAAATCGGTATCAAAACTGAATATATCACCTTCCTGCATGATTCTGCCGCTACACTCATGCATCCACGGGTTCGTGCGTGGACCGGATGCCACCAGACGGGTTTCGATCCATTCGCCACCATTTCGCATGTTCTCAAAATGTAACCACGCCCAGAGCTCTTGTTCGGAGATACCGGGTTTGTTTTCTTCATACATGCGCTGCATACCCGATTCGCAGACCCGCATCGTCCATTGCATCAAAGCCAATTCTTCGTCACTTTTGATGATCCGCGCCTGCTCCATCAAGGACTGACCATCACATAACGTCACGCCCGTATCGGCCAGCGCGGTCAAGACTTCAAAATCGCCCCGGTCTACTGCAATCTTTGGGCGTTTGTCTGCGTTGGAAAAGATTATTGTCGACATGTCGTCGAGCCAACGGCGTCCGAGTTCTTCATTACGCGTACCAGCAGAAAAGAAGCTATAGTTGATCGCTTCGCGAAGCTCGGTAATCTGCTGATTTCCGGCATTAACGTGTTCGCACCCAACAAAGTCCCACAAAATCACCGGCCCCTCGGCAAACACCAAGGCGTATCTCGCCCAGTTGTGCATAGTCCATATCTGCATATTACAGCTGTCGGTTGCGTAGCGGATATTTACCGGATCGTAGAGCAGGATTGCATCACAGTTATTTTCCCGCAGCTGTGCTCGCACACGATTTAAACGATAACTACACGCTGCTCGGTGGGTAGCATCAGAAACCGGGTTTTTTAGTGCACTAATGGTCATGAGGCTTCACCCGGTGCGCTGTTATCGGCTCGCTCGGCGCTTGGCGAGTGCCCATACAGTTCTTTATAACTTTTGCTTAAATGGGAAGTAGATACAAAACCGGTATCGACTGATATTTCTACGACGCTCAAGCAAGTTTGGCGCAAAAGCTCTCTCGCTCTTTGTAACCTCAATGTCAAATAATATCTGGACGGTGTACATAATAAATAACGTTGAAACAGACGCTGTAACTGACGGGTAGACAGCCCCACATAATCAGCAAGCTCTTGTTGTGATATAGGCTCTTTGATGTTCGCCTCCATCAATTCGACAGCCACCACCAGCTTCCCCGATTGATTGCCAAGCATGTGTTTGAGCGGCACCCGCTGATGATCATCAGAGCGGCGGATTCGCTCATAGATAAACTGTTCTGCCACCCCGGCACAAACCTCCGCACCGCAGCGCTCGGTAATCAGATGCAACATCATATCAATGGGCGTCGTGCCGCCGGAGCTGGTATAACGATTTTGGTCAATGGTAAAAACGTTTCGGCTAACCACGACATCCGGATACAAATCAATCAGCGCTGCCATATTCTCCCAATGAATGCTGCAGCGGACCCCATTGAGTAAACCCGCCTCTGCCAGCACATAACTACCCGTACATATCGCACCTAAACCAATTTTTTCGGCATCATAATCACGTAAAGATGACAGTATGCGAGGATTGGTATTTCTCTCTACCCGCCGTCCGCTGGATACCACCATGACATCAATTTTCGACCACGCTTCTTTATCATCAATCGCATGATCAACATCAATACTCAGTCCGTCGCTGGCTTTTACCGACTCACCGGTCTCTGAAAAAGTTTTCCATGAGTAAATTTCCTCATCACAAATTCGATTGGCCATACGCAAAGGCTCGACCGCCGAGGACAATGAAATTAGCGTAAAGTCGTTTAATAGCAGGAAACCAAACCGGGTAGGTAGAGATTCAGGGGTTTCCATAGCGAAGCGTCATAATTAGATGCTACGGAGTATGTGCCAATTACTGCCTTGAAACAACAAAGCAGTAGTGAAACTAATGCTAATTCTAGGCAGGTGAGTTAGTCAAAGTCATCCAGAACTGACGCGCCATAGTCATTATGTTGCGGCAGTCCATCTCTAATTTCGAAGTAATCACCTTTCGCATTCACAAAAATATGTTCTTTGGCTGTAATGCCGGTTGGCTGATCCAGCGTTCCGGCCATAATCGAAATCTGCTCGCCGTCGATCGGACGCCAAAACAAATTTGACCCGCATGCCTTACAAAAACCGCGCTGCGCTTTACTCGATGAATCGTACCAACGTAAAGTTTCTTCGGAAATAAGATTAAGGTTGCTTAATGCACATGCGGTAGCAGCAACAAAATGACCACTGGTTCTCTGACATTGTTTGCAATGACAGTAAATAACCGGGCGCAAAGCACCTTCAACCGAATATTCAACGCCGCCGCAAAGACAGCTTCCGTAATTAGTCGTTGGCGCCATTGACGTCTCTCAAGCGCTCGTTCTTTGGATCGAATGGAGACTCCTTTATTACTACCGCCGGGTAACTCTTACCCAGAATATCTATCATCATTTCTGTACCAACGCTGGCAAACTCGGGGTTAACCATACCTAGAGCAAGGGACTTACCTACTCTAAAGCCGTAGCCGCCGCCGGTCGCTCGCCCAATAACTTGCCCGTTAATGGTCAGGGCGTTGTTACCGAGCGCGTCGGCATCTTTGACATCCTTTACTTCAAGCGTAACTAACTGGTTTTTGAGTCCTTCCGCCTGCCACGCCAATAGCGCGTCGCGCCCAAGGAAGTCACCTTTATCAGGCTGTATAAAACGATCCAACTCCGATTCATACGCAGAATATTCTATCGATAGTTCGGTGCCGACCATTCGGTAGCTTTTTTCAAGCCGCATAGAGTCCATGGCTCGAATACCAAATGGCTTGAGGTTCAAATCCTCTCCTGCGGCGAACAAAGCATCAAAAATGTGGTTTTGATATTCGATCGGATGGTGCAACTCCCAGCCTAGCTCGCCTACGTAATTAACGCGCATGGCGTTGACCGGCGCACTGCCGATATTAACTTGTTTGGTGGTTAACCATCGAAAACCTTCATTGGAGTAATCAGCATTGGAAACGCGCTCAAGTAATTGCCGGGACTTAGGGCCCGCGATTACCAATACGCCCATCGCACCAGTTAGCTGGGTAAAATGCACCGAGCCGTCGCGCGGCATATATTTGTGCAAGTAGTCATGATCGAGGCGTTGCAAAGCACCAGCCGAAACCAGATAAAAAGATTCATCAGATTCGCGCTGAATAGTAAATTCTGAATGCACACCACCGCGCCGGTTGAGAGAGTGGCTTAAGCTGATACCGCCAATTTTCCGTGGCATTTTGTTGGCTGTCATATAGTCCAGAAATGCTTCCGCACCCGGGCCCGAAATACGGCATTTGGCAAATGCTGTCATATCCAGCAAGCCAACATTATTGGTTACATTTTCAATCTCGCGACCAATAGCATCAAACCACGCCGAGCGCCGAAAAGACCAGTCATCCTCCTGCGGCATACCGTCACTGGCAAAGAAGTTAGCCCGCTCCCAGCCAAAACGCTGACCGAACACCGCTCCCATATCTTTCAGACGCTCATAACAAGGCGCGGTGCGCAAAGGGCGTGCCGCCGGACGTTCTTCATCCGGATAATGTATGGTGAAAACGTGGCTATAGGCTTCTTCGTTTTTTTCGATTAAATAACTTTTACTGGCGTAGTCACCAAAGCGTCGTGGATCAACACCCAGCATATCTATAGTTGGCTCTCCGTCCACTATCCACTCAGCGAGCTGCCAACCTGCACCACCGGCGGCGGTAATGCCGAAGCTATGCCCCTCATTGAGCCAGAAATTGTCAACGCCCCAGGCCGGACCA
>CAZUMV010000052.1:0-13742 GCA_964621435.1 uncultured Thiotrichales bacterium
CGTACATAGTTTCAATACCTTCGGGAATTCCAGATCTCTGGGAAGTTTCGATGCACAAAATCACCGAATCGGACCAACCGTATCAGGTAAGTTGAATAAAAACACGATGTTCTTGTTCGGACCACTATTTGGAATTTCCGATAGCGCCAGAGATGTTGATGTTCGACTATGGATTGGTCGCAGTTTTGATTGGTAGTGTCAGCTTATTATTCTCAAAGATAGACAGAAGACAGGAGAGTCAATGCCAGCACCACATCAACCAGAATTCCGAACCAAATCAGTTTTATCGGACACTTATCCAAAATGGTAAAACTCGATTTTATGATTGCAGCGGCAAGAGCAGCGATTCCGAAAAACTCGAATAAATCGGAATTTTGTCTAAATATCAATACTATTGGCAATACCACAAGGAAACTTCCAAACAGCACTCTTATCTCAACCAGGCCCACCTTGTTCGCCGGCGACAGGCCAACGAGCTTGCCCATGTGAATCGGTCGGATCAGACCATTCAAACCCACGATTAACGCAAGGCAAGCGCCCATACTTTGTATCAACAGCGTATTCATTGTTTCTTTTGGGGACCTATTTATTGAGCGCGTTGACAACCAGCCGATCGGCGAGACGCCGCGGCATCAAACTCGACGAAAGCAGCTGTGACATCAACCGACCACTGCCGCAGTGGTAACTCAGGCGTTTGGCTCGGCCTTCCAGAATGTCCAAAACCAGCTTGGCAATAACCTCTGCGGGAAGCGCAGTTCGCTTTCCATGTGCCAGTATTTTTTGTGTCCGTTTTGCCATTTTCGCATACGGTGTGCTGGCATATGGCGCTGAATTGTCAATATTTTTTTCCCAAATCTCGGATTTAATGGGGCCTGACCTGATCGAGAATACATCGATTCCTTCTGGCAGTAACTCTCTTCTGTAGACCTCGCCAAGGCTCTCCATGGCGTGTTTGGATACGCAATAGGCACCATTCATGGGAGTGTTAAAAATTCCGGATAGTGAACTTATATTGACTATTCTGGAATTTCCATGGACTGTGTGAGCACGCCGCAAATGGGGAAGAAAGGCATTGGTAACATTTCGGGTGCCGGCAACATTGACCTGCATTATATGATCGAAAGCGTCATCTTCTAATAACTCCATTGGGCCAAATAAGGCCAGTCCTGCGTTGTTGACGACCGCATTTATACCTTCATCACCGACCACCTCCATAACCGTCTGTGCATGCGAGCGAATCGACTGAGCATCGCAAACATCAAAAATCAACGGTTTAAACTGCGCACCTAACTCAGCTTGCAATTCTTCTGCGTCCACTGGTTTTCGAACGCTTCCAAACACCCGATAGCCATCGTTTGCCAAGGTCTTGGTGACTGCTTTACCAATACCGCTAGACACACCCGTTACAACAACATTGCGTCCTTTGTGTGAAAGTTCTTCATTCATATGATGGATAGTCCAATCTATAAAACCCGATCGTAGGTTGCAAAAAATACCTGCTCTGCCTGTTGGTAAAAATCCCGGAAGCTCGGAGTGTCGAGGAGAATTTTGAAGGGTTCCAAATTTCTTGCTTTTAGTACAACCACTCCGTCCATAATGCAAGGCACATGAGTTGCATTTTCAGAATCTCTCCCCGTGCCAATTGTTGCGCCGATATCTCCGCTGAACAACAGTTCAATGCCCGGTGTCGATGTTCCGAGCCGCAGTGAATGCAAAGAATCCACATCGCCGGTAAAATGTAAAACGCCATAGACAGACTCTTCTTTCTTATAGTTCTCGAGTGGTTCAAGATCACCATGCTGGTCCATTCGCTTGGTAAAACCAAAAGTAAATCTGGAAACTGCAGCTGACCGGATCAGACTAACCAATTGAAAGTATTTACTCTCGAGCATTTTGCCGAAGTTTTTAAGCGCTGGATATCTAACGATTAGTAACGTATCTCTTTGATGCTCTGGGCCGCCCAACAATCTTGAGTTGATTTTACATTTCAGGAAGGGTCGGCCGCCAACCTTGAATACGGAGCGAACGGCAATTGTATTGTAAAAATCATAAACCAGCCGGCTGCGGGTATTAAACCAGTTAATCGCGTAGACCGGTTTATTGTCATCAAGCAGTCGGCTATCACGATAAATAAATGCTTTTAACTGTCCAGGTAGTTTGGCGGTAATGACTTCGGTTGATTGCTTTGGGAATTTCATCGTTAGTACACATCCCGGACATAGCGCCGATCGGCTTTCATCGCTTCGATATACTCCGATACCGCGCGGTCATTAAGGTTTCCATACTTTTGAATAATATCGCGCATCGCTACATCAACATCATTCGCCATTGATTTGGCGTCACCACAAACAAACACCGAAGCGCCATTATCCAACCATCTGAAAAACTCTTCTCCATGTTCAAGCATCCGATGCTGAACGTAAATTTTTTGTTCCTGGTCTCGAGAAAAAGCAAGATCAAGTCGGTTCAAAATGCCATTATTCAGATACGCTAATAATTCCTCTCGGTAGAGAAAATCGGATTGTTCATTGCGTTCTCCGAAAAACAGCCAGGTGGATCCTTCGTATTTCCGGCAGCTATAATCCTGAAGAAACCCGCGGAACGGCGCTAACCCGGTTCCTGGGCCGATCATAATTACGGGCCGGGTCTTATTTTCCGGTAATTTAAATGCCTTGTTAGCGACAAAATAGCCCTTTACCGTTTCACCTTGTTCAATTCTATCTTGAAGGTACGTAGATCCAACACCGCCATATTCACGCACTCCCAGTTTGTATCGAACGGTCGCTACACATAAATCTACCTTACCCGTCGACTGGTGTGGGCTGGATGCGATGGAGTAGGAGCGGGGCATAAGTGGGCGCAAGCACTTGAGTATTCGCTTAGTGTCCCGCATATCGTTCGGCAGCAACCGTACAAGATCGAGCACGTCCAATCCGTCAAGTTGACTCATCCCGGTGACGCCCGCCATTTCAACAAGATCATCTGAAGGGGTTCGTAAGTCCAGATCTTCAATAAGGCGGGTCTTTAGGTCAGCATTATTGCGAGAATCCAGATCAAGATTCAATTCGGAAGATAGGTCTCTAACGAGCTCTGGATCGTTATGCGGTAAAATATTAAGAATCGCTCCGGCTTCGTACAATTCGTTTATGCCATCCGCCGCTAATTCATAGTGGAATGTTTCCTTGGACGATTCATTCGACGTGAGCGACCTTTTTTCGCGCACAACAAAATCAATTGGGCTGTCTTTACTGGTACCGGGGATCGACTTGATGGATGCTCTAGAAGGTTGAGTTATCAATAGCTCCTGATCACCATGTATGGTTATTTCAGGTAACACTTCAGCTGTCCATTTTTCGGCGTTTTCGGTGTAATCTACCGAACAATCAACCCGGTCAGATATTCGCTTAGCCCCGAGTTCTGCCAATCTCCTGTCCCACGCTCGTCCAGCTTCGCAAAATGTTTCATACGCCGTATCCCCTAACGCGAGCACAGAGTAATGCATTCCGGAAAGATCTATTTTTGAATCAGAATTAACATAATCCCAGAGAGCCTGGGCGTTGTCGGGCATATCGCCTTCGCCGTAAGTACTGCAGACAATAAGTACCCGGTCCAGCTTTTCGATTTCCTCTGAAGGCAATTCGTCCATGGGATACACATTTGCGACCAGCTCATAGCCTTCAGCGGCACGAGCAACATCAAATGCTATTGACTCGGCATTACCAGTTCGGGATCCATACAAAACGGTGACGGGCTTGCCGGTCACATTCTCAATTTCCCGCATCTCTTCGAGTGGCGTTACTGAAACAACTTGTCCGGAAAACGCGGCGTTTCCTGTAACCGGATCAACTTCTCTATGGTCAGTAATATCGTTAACACTAACACCCGGCTTTTCAGACGCAATGGGTACCCGCGTGCCCTCGCGATGATGTCCGAACCCGTGAGGAATACATATGGCGCCCGGCATCATCTCGGACGTCACCTCTGCGGGAAGACGAATTTCGCTAATGCCACTGGTGACCAACACATCGTCTCCATCTCCGATTTTCAGACGTCCCGCATCATCTGGGTTTATCATGGCCGTACATCGCACCATTTTAGATCGGCTCAGTTTTCGAACCTGGTGCATCCAGCTATTGTTGGTGTTAACGTGTCGACGACCGAAATACAGCAACTCGTTGTCTTTCCTTGCCGCCGCAATATCACGTAGCGCTGCAAACTCATCGTTAATGATTTCTTTCACCCGGTTAACGAAAACGTCAGGGGCCAGATTAATTTTCTTGTCGGCAGTAATCAGGCCTTCCGGAACCCGAGAAACCAGCGGTCCAAGGTTGATACCGTGTTTGGACTTGATGACTTTCGTTAACGACAACCCGGAAAAAAGTCTTTTTGGGTGGCTCAACTTTCCGTAAGGTCCAAGCATCAAACCCCAATTCACAACGCGCCTTGGCGTTGCGAATTTCGTGAACAAATCCAGCTTGCCACCAGAAAAGCGACGAACAAGTTCTCTTAGAACTTGCCAGTCATAGGGTCGTTCTTTCGCTACCGGGAAAAGGGCTTCCGAGAATTTGACGTTGTTGCTAACCGAAATCTGATTAAAAATAAGATCGAAGTGATCAATCTCGAGACCAGACGGTGTCGGAAGAATAATGTTGGCATGTTTTGTGGTCTCATTAATATAGTTGTCGATACTGAACATAAAGTCGAGATCTGGAAGGCTTTTTTCCAACTTTCCGCCGCTCGGCGTCGACAAAACCGGATTTCCGCATATCGTTATAAAGCCTCGTATTTTATGCTCGTGGTCCGCTTCGAACTCGTCGACCATGCCCGAAACCGGAAGCTCCCCGTAGAATTCGCTCAGTCCCCTGGTGTTACTCTTCCACCGACCGAATGCATTGGGTTGCTTCTTGGATCTTGCCATTTCAATCGCCGGCGACGGAAACATCATCCCACCTTCGCGATCGAAATTACCGCTCACGATATTGATCGTATTGATCAACCAGTTACACAAGCCGCCGTTGCGTTGGGTCGACAACCCCATTCGGCCGTAAATTACAG
Source organism: uncultured Thiotrichales bacterium (assembly GCA_964621435.1). Classification (GTDB taxonomy): domain Bacteria; phylum Pseudomonadota; class Gammaproteobacteria; order CAZUMV01; family CAZUMV01; genus CALIRD01. The sequence goes on from CAZUMV010000052.1 coordinate 5,056, forward strand.
CTCTTTCACGAGAAACAAAGTCAATCACTATTTGTTCGATCGTGTCGGCCTTGATATTGGTGATCGACTCAACTGCCTCTGGACTAAATTCTTTGATCAAATCTTCTAATCTGTGTTCATTTTTGAGATGTGGCTTAAGATTTTCAACTGCGATGTGATCGTCGCGATAGAGCACGTGCAGGAAAGCCAGTAGAAAAAAGACATCAGTAGCAGGCGTGATGAAGTGGTGTTCAGTTGCTGCCTTTGCCGTTTCCGTTTTTCTCGGGTCGATAACGACAACTTTGCCACCGCGCTGCTGAATACTCTTGAGGCGTTCGGTAACCCCGGCAGACGTCATAATACTACCGTTGCTGGCCAGAGGGTTCGCCCCCATGATGATCATGTGGTCCGTGCGATCTATGTCGGGTACCGGTATTCTAAATTCGTGTCCGAACATAAAATGAGCTGCGAAATGATGTGGTAGTTGATCCATAGACGTCGCTGAATAAACGTTCTTGGAATGTAACGCTGACGTTAACGTCTTTACAAATAACAGCATGCCCAAATTGTGGACGATCGGATTGCCGAGGTAGGTGGCAAATGCATCGTCACCAAATTTTTGTCGTATTTTTTTTACTTCAATTTCAATCGTGTCATAGGCTTCATCCCAACCAATTGTCTTCCATTCGTCGCCAACTCTTTTAACGGGTTGCCGTAGTTTACTTTCATCGAATTGGAGAGCACCCAAAGCCGGTGCTTTCGGGCACATACTACCTTTACTAAAAGGGTCATTTACATCGGGTTTTACAACAACCTTTTGCTCGCCAATGGCATTTTCATCATGGTGGATTTCAATACCACACATCGCCTCACACAGATTACAGACCCGATAATGAGCTTGGGCACTCATATGCTCAAGTTCGACAGCGACTGGTTAGTGTATTGGGATTTCGGCACGTTTCGTTGGCTTAAGCAGATGAAACTTATTGTAGTGACGGCCCTACGCCGCCATACGTTACGCCTGTCAAGTCGACCATATTGCGCTTCCAGGTCACCAAATCGGTTTGGTCAAATGCGGAAAGGTCGTCATGACCACATGCCCTTGCCAATATCTTTATGAGCTCAATAGAGGTTTCGAAAAACCGAGCCAATTGCTTGGCCGATTTATCCGCCACCAAACGTTCTATCAGGTGTTCTTTTTGAGTTGCTATGCCAACAGGACAATTGTTGGTGTGGCAGGCCCGCATTCCCAGGCATCCGATCGCCTGTAACGCCGAGTTTGATACTGCGATTGCGTCAGCGCCGAGCGCCAGTGCTTTCGCAAAATCTGCTGGCGTTCGCAAACCTCCTGTTATTACTAACGTAACATCAGAGTTTCCGGAAACATCGAGATGTTCTCTGGCGCGCGCCAGGGCCGGAATTGTGGGTACCGATATATTGTCACGGAATATTATAGGCGCTGCGCCGGTGCCACCACCACGTCCGTCCAGAATAATATAGTCAACACCGACTTCCAGTGCGGCATCGATGTCTTTTTCAATATGCTGGGCGGATAACTTATAGCCTATCGGGATTCCACCGGTATAGCTTCTAACCTCCTCAGCGAATTCCTTTATTTGGCCAACTTCAGTCCATTCAGGAAAGGTCGCCGGTGAGATCGCTGGCTGGCCTGATTCCAACCCTCTAACTTCAGCAATTTTTCCTTTCACTTTATCTCCAGGCAGATGTCCACCCGTGCCGGTTTTCGCTCCCTGTCCGCCCTTAAAATGAAAAGCCTGCACATCTAAAAGTTTTTCCATTGAAAAACCAAAACGCGCGGAGGCAAGTTCATAAAAATAGCGGTTGTTTGCTGCCTGTTCTTCAGGCAGCATGCCTCCTTCGCCAGAACAGATTCCTGTTCCCGCTAGTTCAGCACCACTTGCCAATGCAACTTTTGCCGTTGCGGAGAGCGCGCCAAAACTCATATCTGATACGAAAAGAGGTATATCTAACTCCAATGGCTTTTTCGCTTTGGGGCCGATGACGGTTTTTGTATTTACAGGCACATCGTCGAGTAATGGCAGCCGGTGCAACTGCGCGGTAACAAACTGAAGGTCCGCCCACTTCGGCAATTGGTCAAGTGGGACACCCATCGCTTCGGTAACACCATGATGACCGGTTTTGCTGAGACCTTCCTTTGCGTAGCTCTGTATCAGCGCGGTATAGGGTTCTTCGGATACGCCATGCGATGGATCAGCAAATCGGCCAAGATAGCTATCACGGTCGTAGGGTTGGGGATGATCCTTTTCCCAAGAGTGAATTTCATCTTCGTCAACGAATACATCATCGTCTTCTACCCAAGCGGAAAATTTATAGAGGGCTTCGGAATTATCATACTCACTCACACCGGTACCGATGTTAAAGTCCCATTTGTGCACGCCACAAATCAGATTGTTTCCGTCCACGTGCCCGTCTTCAAGTAAGGCGCCTCGATGAAGACACCTGCCGTATAGAACGGAGATTTGATCATCAAATCGAACGACAACCAGATCTACGTTAGCAACGACAGCGCCGGCGGGTTTTCTGTCTTCAAGGTTGCTCCAGTCTGCGATTTTAACGGGAGTCAAATTTATTCCATTAATTTGCTGTTAAAGAGAGTTTTCTTTCGAACGAAGAAAAATAAAACAAATACTGTTATCGCCATCGCCAACGAATAAAAGCACTGGGGAATACCAAAGCCTCCAGGAGGGCAAGTGTCACCGCGGACAAGTTCCAGAACGACCCCTATCGACGCCAGACCAACAACTGGTATCCAACCGATAAAGAACAACAGCTTTGATTTATCCTGACGAATAATAAAGGTCGCAATCAGGATGAACAGGTAACCAAGAAAGACGACAATACAGGCCGGTAATGGGCCGAGCATAGGGCAAACTTCGCCGTGCTCAAGATGCGAGAGCGACAGTCTGGCTCCGGCAATCGTACCCAGGGCCGCAAGGGCTCCCAAAACAAATATCGCAATATTTCTTGCATTCAACCTGAAACTCCTTTATCCCGAGTTGTCCATACGGCTAATGCGAAGACAATAAAATGTGCGGCATTCATGGCTACCGGCAATACATATAGACCGATCGGGGTTTTAAAGAAGTACAGCGCGAACATCACGCCTAACAAGACAATCGGACTAAAAATTGCCATCCACTTTGGAAATGCGGTATTTCCTGAAAGGATCAACTTGATCCACAATACCGACACCACCAACATCGCCACGCGTAATACGTTGACGAAGGGTTCATTGTGTTCTGAAAACAGCGCCAACAAGTCTCCAAGGTCGTTACCCGCAGCAATTTCATGCACAGTCGACGCAATGAAGAAACGTTGGCTGATCCAGGCTGTGCCGATTGCGAATGCATAAGCTCCTATAAAGAAGAAAGCGCGCGCCTGCTTTGGACCTGCGGGCTCCAGTTTTTTCGACAAAAACCAATAACCGGCGATGTAGAACGGCGCTGCTAATACGGCTGTGAAGTGTCCGAATGATAATCGTCCTGGCGAAACATCATTGAAAAATAAATATTCTGTGGCATCTTCCAAACCGCCATTAGGTGTGTATTGCAGCGCAAACTCGCCAATGCCAACGACTATGGCGGCAATACAACCAGCTATTCCCGCAGCCGAAACCAGGGCAGGATTTGAATTTGACATAATCGCCTCCTATTGCGCTGTCGCGGTTATGAGTGAGCCGCTCGCAGGCGTATCAAACGTTTTTGTTTGACCATTCTGGAATCGGACCGTTACCTTGTCGGCAGAGCCATCGCCGAGCCCGAAAATAAGATCACGACCTTGATCCGAGCCAAGTCCCTGCGATGTGATGAACTGTTTGGTCCGCTGGCTTCCATCAGAATGATCAACCGTGACTATCGCGCCAAGGGAGGCTGCTACGTTTGGCAAACGGACTTTTAGCCAGTTGTTTGTACCGCCGGCGCTAAGATACGCCAGAGATTCGCCGTCGAGGTTCGCCCAGACCAGATCGGGCCAACCATCGCTATTAAAGTCAGAGACTACCGGCGCAATGCCAAAATGTGGGTTGACCGCACCAGAGATTTCTTCAACCGGTGCAAAATGGTCACCATAGTTTTGTAGAATCTTTCCTGGATAACGTTCCAGTAAATCTACCCCGGGCAATCGTGCATAATTTTGCGCCGCCAACAGGTCTTCGCGCCCATCCAGATTCATATCCGCGGACACAGTTCCCCAACCAAAACCAAGTTTTGCGACCTGCATTTGTTCCGCGGTATCTGAAAATTTCAGGTTACCGTCATTATGAAAAAGCATATAGGACATATTAAATGGGGCGTCCTCGGCCAAATCTCCGCGCAGTAACGCAGCCGGAAGCGTGTAACCCACGTTAGAGAAATACAAATCGACCAAACCATCGTTGTCATAATCGCCAACTGCAACGCCCATCGGGTAAGAGGATACTGATGGATTAGGAATGGGTTTAAAATTCAGGTCGCCAGTATTCTCATACATTTCGACCACGCCGGTATCCTGAGCGACTACCAGATCCGAATCCAGGTCATTGTCTAAATCAGTAAACACCCCGAGGAAAGTGTTATGTTGCCGCCAGACGCCGGACTCTTTAGAAATATCTTTCCAGATGTTGCCCCCTTCATTGAGTAACAGGTAGCTATATCCACCATAATTCTCCGAGAAAATGGTTTCACCTTCGACGAGCTCAATCTTGATATAGCCTGCAATGTACATATCGGCCAAGCCGTCACGATTGATGTCACCGAAACCAATCGACAGAGGCGTCGTATTGTCTGCTAGCGTTATCGGGAGTTTCGTGGTGGTGAAAGCGCCGTCAGTATTTTCGTGATACCAGATCCCGCTTTCTCTCGCGGTATAAAGATCAACATCACCATCGTTATCTATATCAATGCTGGCCGCGCCATGAGTTGCGTCAACCGCCTCCTTTGGAAACTGATGGTCGAGTGGTACGAATGCTCCGTTTCGAAAGGCGAAAATAGTATCAGCCTGCATATCTCCACCGCCCAAAAAGAGCTCATCGATACCATCACCGTCAATATCCAATGCAGCACTCCCCAAAAATGGCAGTGAATTTTCCAAATCCGCGACATGCGTGAAGGGTAAATCTGCACGGGTGAATGCCAGCGTGGTTTCGCCTTGTTCAGTTTTTTCAGCCTGCCAGTAACGAAATGCACCGAATGCACTTAATAATGTGAATATTATCGCGCCAACAACTATTGCAATAATACACATTAATAAGGTGTACCAATGATTGTGTTTCTTTTTACTTTCAGTATTCATGTTCTCTCCTTCTGAGGCAGGAATTCTTCCCTGCACGCGTGACAAAGTTATACGCCAGATATCTCCAATTAGATTCAAAAAGTATCTTTGATATCCTGTCGGAATTTATCCGTTAACCTACAAAACCCTAGGCACTTTTATATGAGTATAACGAGTATTTTAGCCAGTTTTACCGGCTTTTGAGCATTTGAACGATCTAAAAACGTCGATTATTCGTAAAAACAATAGATCCAGCAGTTAAATTCCAACCAATAAAAAACTGAAGAACCGGCTGTTTATGGAGAGCTCAATACCTATGTTTCGTAGAACAATTACCTTTTTAGCGATGCTTTTATTGCTGCCTGGATGTGCCTCCACACATAAATTGGCTGGGACCCCAAATATCAATCAAGCTTCGATTTCGCCCTCCCGGATTTTGACGGGTAGCACTATAACAAGTTCGGCTGCCAGCATTTATTTCGTCACTGATCGAAATGAGGTCAGCAGGAAAGATGGCAGCATCAACTTCGGTGATGGGAGGTCAGATTTTATGACGTTTGGGGAGGCCAGACTAACCCTGGATGTCAACTCAAGAAATTCGGGCCCGGTCACTTCGGTATCAGTTGATGACACATTAAAAATTACAGAGTTCCCAGCTACTCCCCTGCCCCTGGTCAAAGAGAGCGGGCGCGTCTCAATTGATCCTGTGGCTAAGGCGAATTACGCAAGCAGCACAGAGAAGATGAAATCGGTGCTGTCAAAACACCTGCAAGATAATAATCAGCATGATGTTGTACTTTTTGTACATGGTTTCAACAATAGCTTTGATGCTGCGGTGCTGTCATTACACGATGTCTGGCACTTCTCGGGAGGCCAAAGCGTTCCAATCGTTTATACCTGGCCGTCCGGATCAAACAACCTACTCAACTACTTTACCGACAGAGAGTCGGGTGAATTTACGATATTTCATCTAAAAGAAACGTTGCGTATTCTAGCGTCGATCGAAAATCTCAAAAATATTCATATCATTGCTCACAGTCGAGGAACCGATGTTACTACCACTGCACTCAGAGAGCTGATGATTGAAGCGAGAGCTAAATCCGGCGATGCCAGGCAGTCTTTAAAGGTTCAAAACCTGATTCTTGCTGCACCGGACCTCGATTATGGGGTCGTCAAACAACGTTTATTAGCAGAACAATTCGGTCGTGCTTTCGGACAAATTACCATTTATATGAACGCCAACGATGGCGCATTGGGTATATCGCAATTTTTGATGAAAGGCATCAGGTTTGGCCGGTTGCTGGCGCAACAGCAGGGTGCCGTTGAGAGCAAAATATTTGAGGCCATCGATAACGTTTCATTCATTAATGTTGAAGATGTAGGTGGATTCGTGGGGCATGGCTATTTCCATCAACATCCAGGTGTAATGTCGGACATTATCACGTTAATAAAAACCAACGAAAAGCCCGGCTCAATTTCGCGGCCTCTTAAACATGTCGAAAGTAATTTTTGGGAGATAGACAACCAGTATCTTTTAAAGACTAACGACTAATGAAGATATATTTTTTTTCAAGCTAAATGAGCCGTAGCATTTTACTGCGGTGACATAAGGAGAGTAATTATGATGCGTCGTGTTTGCACATTGATTGCATTTTTGTTTTTGATATTAGGTGTTATTTCCATGGTAACGCCGATTCCAGGTGGTGTGATCTTTTTGGCGATCGGACTCACGATGCTAATTTCTGTAAGTCCTCCCGCGCGCTATTGTATCCAATGGATGCGCGCCAGATTTAATTTGTTCAACAAATCTTTCGGGTTTATTGAGAGAAAAGTAGAAAAACGATTCGAAAAGATGGGAGCGACCTTGAAGTTGACCAATCCTGATGGCTTGGACGCCAGCGCCTCCCATGATGATTTTGTTGAGCAACAAATAGAAAAAGACAATCAAACAAGCGAGTAAATTTTACGGTTCGTGAGGGCAACCTCAAAGGCGCATTTTCCTCGTGGGGTAAAAGTTCGTTGAAAGGTGACTGGAAAATAGTGCAGGACGGTGATCAATTATTCATCGAACTGGCTGAGATTTTCGTGGCCAAATAAGGCCCAGACGTTATGATCCTATTGTCTCCAACCTCGGCCGCTGATGTTACTGGAAAAATGCGGGTGCAGGCAGTCTCTTCGTTCATCAGATCTCTGATTTTAAAGGTGGACGCCGAATTGCAATCCCCGACGGCACTGATCTAAACGACTTCAAGTCTCTGGTATTCCATTGCAAAGAGTACAGTAAACTTTGGGGCAGCTCGTCGCCCTGAAAAAACTAGTGACCTGGAGATGACCATGAACAATATACGAGTATATTCAAAAGCGTATTGCCCATATTGCGCCGCAGCCAAACAAATGCTTAAAAGCAAAGGTTTGACATTTACCGAGATTGACGTGCTCAATGCGCCTGAAAAATTTGACGAAATGGTGAAGCTAAGTAACAGACGTACCGTTCCACAGATCTTTTTCGACGATAATCAGAGTTTTGGTCGAAATTTTAGGTTTGAATACGAGGGTACTTTGATAGGTTCAAACCTATCCAGTTAAAGATATAAAAGAAAGCGGTTCGAGTAAATAGATCGCAAATTACGGTTAATGCTTCTTCCACATTTTCTCTTTTGTCCAACGCGAAACGAAGGGGTTGGAAAACGCGAAGCGGTATTGAAATATATAGTACTTCACCTTAAGCGTTTCAATTTTCGTCTAGCCCCATTCGTCCAACATACTTCACAAACTTCCAGATGGTTAATTCCAGGGTCTATCTAGAACTTTATATTTTCAACAACTTAACGAACATATTCGCAATCTATTTTAGCCAATTCGCAAACTATCTCGTATATTCGCAATCTTTATGAAACATCGACATGAGTAAAACGTCGGGTTAAAGTTATTCCACTGTTACAGACTTCGCCAGATTCCTGGGTTGATCCACATCAGTACCTTTTAAAACAGCAACGTGATAAGCAAGTAACTGCAAATAAACCACATTCACAATAGGCGCTATGGTTTCGGCAATGTCCTCTATCTCGATGAGCTTGATTTCATTATCGTTTAGACCAATATTGCCTGCAGAAAATACATACAGTTGACCACCGCGCGCTTTTACTACTTCAAGATTTGAGCGAAGTTTATCCAGAAGTTGATCATTCGGTGCGACAGCAATAACCGGCATTTCTTCATCGACTAACGCTAATGGGCCATGTTTAAGCTCACCAGCTGGATAAGCTTCTGCGTGGATATAAGATATTTCTTTGAGCTTTAATGCCCCTTCCATCGCAATAGGAAACTGCATACCGCGGCCCAAAAACAAGGCATGGTTTTTATCTACAAAGTCATTACTCAATTCTTTGATGAGATCGTTTTGTTCCAATGCATCTGAA
>CAZUMV010000053.1:0-13683 GCA_964621435.1 uncultured Thiotrichales bacterium
AATCGCATCATCAACCACCACTCCGAGCACAATAATAAATCCGAAGACACTCATAATGTTTATGGTCACACCCGCCAAAGGCATTAGCGCCAGCGCTCCAGCAAAGCACACGGGTATACCAATGACTACCCAGATGGCGACCTTGGTACGCAACATAAGTGCGAGTAAGATAAATACCAGCAAGGCACCTTGCCAGGCGCTATGCCCCAAGGTTAGTAGCCGGTTTTTTACCCGCACCGAATCATCATCCCACAGTGCGAGCCCCACACCTGCCGGCATGTTCGCTTCGTTATCCTCTATGTATTTATATATTTTGTCGGCAATATCAATCGCGCTTTCTGTACCTGTTCGAGCAACATTAATACGCACTGCGCGTTTGCCGTTAAAACGCGTTAACACCGCATTTTCATTAAAGCCATCATCAATATCGGCTATATCGCTAAGTTTTAAACGCGAGCCGTCTGGAAAATTACGGATGGTGATGTCCGCATACTCATCAAAGTTATAAGCTTGTGAGCGCGTCGCCAGCAGAATGTCACCGCTTTTGCTTCTAATTTGGCCGGCGGACAAGTCCAAAGATTGCGAGCGTATGGCATTTGATACATCGGTAATATTGAGGCCATATTCACGTAAGCGTTGTTCGGAAATATTGACGCTAATTTCGAACGGGCGTATACCTTCAAGGCTGGTTTGTGAAATCCCGGGAATTCTCAAAACTTCGTCTTCGACTTCACGCCCCAGCAGATTGAGCTCTTTTTCGTCTATGTCACCATAGACCACCAAATTAACGACGTCGGAGGTTCGTTCCGGTGAAGAAATGATCGGGCGCTCGGCACTTGCCGGAAGGGTTGAAAGGGCGTCGACCCGGGTTTTAATTTCGCTCAAGGCGGTTTGTTTATCCGCACCTTTGAGTAACGTTGCATTAATGGTTGAGCTGCCTTCGTTTGAACTCGATTGAATCTCGTCAATTTCGACATAGTCTGCGATGGCTTCTTCTATACGACTGGTAATGCCGGACTCTATATCTGCTGGTGTTGCGCCGCGCTGTACCGTACTGATCCTGACCAGATCTCTGGAAACGGTAGGAAAAACCTCAAGAGGTAATACCCGAATCACACTGTTTAGACCCAAAGCGACAATAAATATCAACAATAAATTAGCGGCGACATCATTTTTGGCAAACCATTTAATCATCAGATGCTCCGCTTATGGTTTGTTTGGTTGAGCACTTTGCGGCTTATTTTTGGGTCGTGCCCCGTCAGGTCGTTTGCCGTAATTCGCGCCGGACTCTTGTTGGCCGGAAGTAACCGCAATACCATCGCGTTCAACGATATTTACTCGCGATCCGCTGATCATATAGCCGAGTGCAGTGATGTTAACCAGAGTGCCGTCGGCAATGTCATCGGCGTTGATTACCACGTTCTCGTCGTCCAGCCATTCAACCTGGACATCACGCTTATAAATCAGACCATCATTAACAACCCATATTGCATCGCCGTCGACCAATGTTTCCCGCGGTAACTGGACCACATTTTGTAGTGTTTTGCCGCTGATTTTCGCGTTTACATAATCACCAATAAGCAGTTCGGAATTGGCATATTCAGATTTGGCGGGCACTTCGGCATACAATGCAATTTGCCGGCTTTGTGGATCTATGTTGGCGCTAATATTGACAATCTTGCCGCGCCAAAATTGCGCTTTGTTGTCCGGGTCAATACGAACTTCTACATCTGCTGGTTCGCCGCTGGTCCAGCTGAGGAGATCTCGCCATTTTGTGCTGATCGGTAGTTGTATCTGTAGTGTGTCGATGGAAACTATCTCGGCGACCGCTCTTCCGGGGGTCAGGTACTGGCCTAGATCCGCTGTCTTTGAAGTTAACTGTCCGGAAAATGGTGCGGTTATACGCGTGCGTTCCAGATTAAGTTTGGTACTGGCGAGTTGCGCTTCGGCAGATTTTAGTTCGCTTCTGGCGGCTGCTAACTGGGGTTTTCTCAAGACCAGATCAGTAGCAGGTTTGTCAGGATTAAGGCGCTCCCAATTTCTTTGTGCCAGTTGCGCGTCGGCTTGTTGCTGGGTAATGGCAACGCGGGCACGGTCAACATTCGCCTCGGCCAGCGTGGTGGCGGCGTGGTAATCGCGATCATCGATGCTTAGTAGCCATTCGCCCTGTTCAAAGTAGGCGCCTTCACTGAATTTTTCTGAAACGGCAATCACATTGCCACCGACTTGTGCCGACACAGTAGACTCGGTGCGTGCACTAGCGACACCCTGGCTTGGCAATTGTACGGCGAATTCACCGGCTCTGGCGGTGACCACCTGCACAGGGACGGCTGCAGTTGGCGTTTGGGGGCGCTTTTTAGCTGGCGCTTGATTGTTTCTCATATATTCTATGCCAAGTATTGTGCCTAGAATAACGAGTGCGATGATTAGTTTTTGAGACATTTTTTCAGAAGAATTTATTCAGGTGCATAGTATATCTAGAAATCGTTGGCGTGTTGCAGTCTAGCTATGAAGAAAGTATGGAGTTTTAGTAACTTTAGTAAGATAAAATTGTAACGGTTACCTAGATTGAGACACGCCAGTCGATGCCCGAGAGAAGAAAGTTCGGTAGAATATTCTGATAATCAATAAGTTAAGGTAATTAATGTCCAGTTTGCACGAAACCATACTAAGTCGTCGCACCATACCGTCGTTTGACTCTGATAAGCCCGTTCCGCAAGCCATAATCGAGCAGGCAGTTCACGCAGCAACATGGGCGCCGAACCATCATTTAACCGAGCCGTGGCACTTCTATCAGCTCGGCCAGGATAGCGTGTCGGCGTATCTGGATTTGTTATATCAGGTTATCGAAGAATATAAGGACGAAAAACTGGCACAAAAAAAGTTTGAAAAGGCAAAAACCGTCCCGGGCTGGTTAGTTGTTACCTGCCGTAATACTGCTGATTCAAAACTCGAAGTAACCGAAGACTACGCCGCAGTTTGTTGTGCGATCCAGAACTTGTCACTAGCGCTCTGGGACGCCGGCGTAGGTATGAAGTGGTCAACAGGTATTATCACACGCGATCAGCGATTTTATGAAGTACTCGGTATTGATATTAAGCGGGAAACCATCGTCGCTTTGATTCCGTATGGCTATCCCAAAGTTATACCGGAGCCACGAACACGACTGCCAGTAGATAAAGTGCTCACAGCTTTGAGTTAAATTTACGAATCCAGCAAAGACTTGATCGGCACATCCGGATCAGCCAGTTTATGCTTGTTGATAACTTTTTTGGCCAGTATTAATTTTTTGCCGACCATAAACTCCGGTGCGCTATTAATGGCATCTACCGACAAAACCCGGTTTTCTTTAAGATAAAAAATAGCCAGCTTTCTGCTGTTGTCAATATCGCCTCTGATAACCACCTCGTCATAGCCCGCGGCCAAACCTTGCATTTGTAGTTTCAGGTCATATTGATCCGACCAAAACCAGGGCAGGGTATCGTAAGCCTCTAATTTGTCGTTCAGGGTTTTTGCAGCAACTCGCGCTTGATCTAGCGCATTTTGGACTGACTCTAATCTTATGTGCCGGTCGTAAAAAGGATTATGGTGCCAGGTGCAATCGCCGGCGGCCACGATGTCGGCGTCAGAGGTGCGGGTGTATTCATCCACCACAATACCATTGTTAACTTCCAGGCCGGCATCTTCTGCCAATTCCGTGTTCGGGATAACGCCGATACCGACAATAACCAAATCAGCGGGGTATTGCTGGCCGTCGCTAGTGAGCACGCTTTGTACTGCGTCGGTCCCGCTTATTTCGCTCACGGTTGCGTTCGTCACTATGTTAACGCCTTCCTCGGTATGCACACGTTCATAAAACGCTGACACTTCTGGCGTGGTCACACGCTCAAGGATCCGGCCCATCATTTCCAGTACGGTAACTTGCATACCGAGTTTTCTAAGCACCGCGGCTGTTTCCAAACCGATATAGCCACCGCCAATAATCACCACTTTGTTACCCGCGGTCACCAGAGGCATTATTTGCTCAACATCGTGGGCGTTGCGCAGGTAGTGTACGCCCGCTAAATCAGAACCATCAACCGGTATTTTTCGGACCCGGGCACCGGTCGTTAGCGCGAGTTTTTCGTAGTCAACAACGTCATTGTTTTCAAGCGTGAGGGTTTTCTCGTCTCGATCAATTTTTGTAACCTTGGTGTTGAGCAGAAACTCCACTCCGTTTTTTTCATATACCGCCGGTTTTTTTATCAGTATTTGATCAAAATCTTTTTTGCCGGCCAGATAATCTTTGGACAGAGGTGGGCGATGATAGGGGATCACATTTTCTTCAGTAATGACTAAAATTTTCCCCACCCAGCCATTTTTTCTCAGGTCAGGCCCTAATTGCGATGCAGCGTGGCTCGCGCCGACAATGACGCAGGTACCGTTACTCATTTTGGCCCCTAAAAGATTATTTGACGTTGCTGTAATTGTAGCAATCTACAGATCCATATGACACCTTGGTTTGACATGCCGGTGTGCGGCTTTTACAGTGGCTGCCCAGTAGTTAATTAATACAGGAGAGCAACGTGAGTATTTTTAAATTTGTGACTGAAGCGGGCGAAAAATTGGGTGGTGCAATTTATGACAAAGTACATGGTGAAGGGACTGCCAGCGAAGAAGTAACCAAGGCTATTTCACCCGAACAAATGGAGCAAATGCGGGAAACTGCAATCAAGCATCGCGTTGGGAAATTAGAAGGCGTCATCGTGCAGGACTTCGAGGCTAACGTGAAAGGCGATACCGCGGTTATAACCGGTAAAGTCGCTGATCAGGCAACCTGCGACAAGATTACCATGGCGGCGGGAAATCAAGTTGGTATCACCAGTGTAGATTGTCAAATAGAGGTGCTATCACCACCGGCGCCGGAAGCACCCGCAGCTATTTATTATGAAGTTCAGGCTGGCGACACCTTGGGTAAAATTGCCAAGGCGCATCTGGGTAGTTCGAGTAAGTACATGGAGATTTTTGAAGCCAATACGCCAATGTTGACAGACCCTAATAAGATATTTGTCGGGCAAACCATCATCATTCCGCAGTAAGCTTTCAGCCTGGAAGTATCAAAACGCCGCTTTTAAGCGGCGTTTTTGTTTGTGGAAATTGTAGATAGATCTTTCCCGACAAATATTAATATTAGCTGTTACCGAGGCGCCTTCATAAAATCTTTAGGTACGCCAGCATCCGCGAGAAAGCCGTACATTTCTTCATTGGGTAGTGCGGTTTGCACCTGCTGTCGTACCGCGATCAATTTGTCGATATCAATTCCGGTATTCAGGCCCATCGACTCTAATAAGAACACCAAATCCTCGGTAACGATATTGCCGCTAGCGCCCGGTGCTGAAGGACAGCCGCCAATGCCGCCCAAAGAGCTATCAAAGGTGGTAATGCCGGCGTCTAGCGCTGCCATCACGTTCGCCAGACCTTGTCCGCGGGTGTTGTGTAAATGTACGCCGGTCAATTTATCATCACCCAGTTCGGCTCTGATTTTTAGGCACATGCGCTTCACTTGTGCGGGGTTGCCGTAACCGGTCGTATCCGAGAGTCCAACTTCGTCGGCGCCCAGATCAATCGCCTTGCTAGCCATTCGGTAAACGTAATCTTCCGGAACGTGACCCTCAAGCGAGCAGCCAAAGGCAGTTGACATGCTGACTTCAAAAACAGGTTGTTTTTCCTTTGCAGTATCTGCGATCAAAGCACTAATGTTCTCGATCTCTTCAATAACCTGTGCATGCGTGCGGCGTAGATTCTTCAAGCTATGAGTTTCACTCATCGAAAAGGGCAGTGTGATTTTATCGGCGCCGTGTTGGATGGCACTTTTGGCACCATACAAATTTGGTACTAGAACCGCGACAGTCAGACTCGGAATTGTTTTTGCATACTCAACCAGTTCGGCGGTATCGGCTAGTTGTGGCAGTAGTTTGGCCGGTACAAAGGAGCCAACTTCAATTTCAGGCGTGCCCGCATCTGCTTGAGCCTTGATCCAGGCCTTTTTATCGGCCGTTGGCATGATCGAATCTATACTTTGTAGGCCATCTCTTGGACCAACTTCGGAGATCTCTATGGCGTGCTTTTTCATCCTAAAACCCTAGTAGTGTGGGCATTCGCACAGGCAAATGTTATATTGTTATTACATTATAACTTATACACGGCGCGAAGTACGTGTGCCATGTGGAATAAGGAGCAATATTGGAACATTCGGCCTTGCCGTTAAGCGGGTTACGCGTCATAGAATTCACCCATATGGTGATGGGACCGTCCGCCGGTGTGATTCTCGGTGATCTGGGTGCTGAAGTCATTAAAGTGGAACCGTTGCAGGGTGATAATACCCGCCGCCTCAAGGGCTCGGGTGCCGGATATTTTCCGATGTATAACCGCAACAAGCGCAGTATTTGCGTCGATTTAAAGTCTGCAGAAGGTTTGGCATTAGTGCATCGATTTATAGAAAAATCCGATATCGTCATTGAAAACTTCAGACCTGGCGCTATGGATAAACTCGGCCTAGGTTATGCGGACTGTGCGGCTCTTAATGACCGGCTTATCTACTGCTCGCTAAAGGGCTTTTTGTCCGGCCCTTATGAACATCGAACCGCATTAGATGAAGTAACTCAAATGATGGGAGGCTTGGCGCATATGACCGGGCTGCCCGACAAGCCAATGCGTGCGGGCGCGTCCGTAGTCGATGTGTCCGGTGGCATGTTCGGAGTTATTGGCATTCTTGCTGCAGTTGAAAAACGCCACAGAACCGGTAAGGGCGATTACCTGACGAGTTCTTTGTTCGAATCAACTGTCTTCTTGATGGGCCAGCATATGGCGCAAGAAGCAGTTACGGGTGTGGCGCCACCGCCCATGAGTCAAAGAAATTCTGCGTGGGCAATTTACGATATATTCTTAACCAGAGACAATGAAAAAGTGTTTGTTGCGGTGGTAAGTGACACGCTGTGGCGTCAGTTCTGTACGGAGTTTGGTTTCGATCAATGGCTGGATGATGAGTCGCTGAGTACCAACAACGGCCGGGTTGCGGCACGGGCGCAGATAATGCCGGTGGTTGAAGCGGAATTCAAGCAGCTTGGTAAAGAGCAATTAATCGCGAAGCTCGACAAAATCGGTTTGCCGTATGCCGCAATCAACACGCCGTCAGATTTGTTTTCTGATAAACATTTATTGGCTGGCGGATTGCTCGATGTCGAATTGCCCGACGGCACCAAAACGCGGCTACCAGGCTTGCCGATTGAATATGCAGCGGGGCGTTTGCCAGTTCGGCATAACCCGCCCGTGGCAGGTACCGACTTTCGCCAGTTAGCGGCCGAGCTGGGTTTGGGTGATAAAGAGACCGAGGCCTTGCTTGAGAAAGGTATTGTAAAGTAACAGTTAAACTACTGATTATTAAGGTGCGCCCAGCCGCGCCGCTTTATATCAGCGCCAATAAAGTTATCAATCTTTTCGAGCTTTTTTAGCGTTTGTTGAATTGGGTCCAGGCCTGCCATCAAGATATCCTGATCAGACTTCTGTATTTCAAAGCCAAATTTTAATCCTGCAAATGCAATAGATTTTTCGCTCAGGTTAATGCTGCAACTCTTGGTTGCGCTGGCGCTAACTTCGGTCGCGAGCTGCTCTAATTCAGATTCAGCTAGCGCAGCAGGCAACAAGCCATTACGTATACAGTTCTTATAGAAAATACTGCCGAAAGAGGGGGCGACGATGACCCGTATGCCAAATTGGCGTAACGCCCCCACTGCATGCTCGCGGGATGACCCGCAGCCGAAATTTTTACCTGCCAATAAAATGCTGGCGTTTTTATATTCAGGCTGATTAAGTACAAAGTCTCTGTCGTCATTGCCATCCGCGGTGTACCGCCAATTGAAAAATGCCGAAGGCCCAAGGCCTTTTTTCGACACGCTACGCATCCGCTTTGACGGGATGATCGCATCAGTATCTATATTAATGCGCATTAATGGCGCGACGATGCCCGTATGAAGATTGATTTTATCCATACAAATTAGCCGGTTCTGAAGTATGTAATTCCGGCGCGCTGATATATCCTTTAATAGCGCTTGCTGCAACAACTACAGCGCTAGCAAGGTGTGAGCGGTTGCCGGGCCCTTGGCGTCCTTCAAAGTTTCTATTGGTGCTGGTAATGATTCTTTGTTGTTCACCAAAGGTTTCGCCACCAGCATAAAAACACATCGAACAACCGGCTTCACGCCACTCAAACCCGGCGGCAACAAAGATTTTATCGAGACCTTCTTTTTCAGCGGCGAGTTTCACTTGTGTAGACCCGGGCACGCAAATTGCGGAGACATGGGGCGCTATCTTCTTGCCCTTAAGTTGCGCCGCGGCCGCACGTAAGTTGCTAAGTCTGCTGTTAGTGCATGAACCGATAAAGGCAGCATCAATTTTGATTTGTTCGGTTTTGGTACCTGGCATCAGGTCCATATAGTCAAGCGCGCGTTCCATGGCAGTGCGTTTGTCCGGGTCTTGTTCTGCAGCTGGATTCGGAACGGGGTCGCCGATCGATATCAAATGCTCCGGGCTGGTGCCCCAGGTCACGCTGGGCAAAATACTGCTGGCGTCGATATTAATGCTGCTATCAAAGATTGCGCCAGCATCGCTATGCAGGGTTTGCCAGTAATCCAGTGCTGTTGTCCAGGCGTCATCACTGGGAGCAAATGGTCGACCTTCGACATAATTAAAAGTTTTTTGGTCGGGCGCGATTATTGCGCTAAAAGCGGAAAACTCGACCGCCATATTGCACAGCGTCAGGCGGTCTTCGATAGCCAGGTTTTTGATGGTGTCACCGTTGAATTCGATAGCATAGCCGTTACCGCCGCTGGCTTTGTGGGTACCAATCAGGTGCATTATCATATCTTTGGCTGTTACCCCTGGTTGCAACGCGCCGGTAAAAGTGACCTGCATGTTTTTTGGTTTGCGTGACTTTAAGGTTGCCGTTGCCATCGCGTGTTCGGCATCGGTAGAGCCTATGCCCCAGCCGAGCGCGCTTACGCCGCCCAAGGTGCAAGTATGGCTATCAGGACAAACAACAATGCACCCGGGTAGGGCAATACCTTGTTCAGGCGAGACGACGTGCACAATGCCTTGACGTGGATCACCAATATCGAAAAAGTTTATGCCCGCTGCTTTTGCGTATTTGCGTGTGCTACTGATGAACTTGTCACCTGATGGCATAAGTGTTTGATCAGTACGCCCGGGTAGTGTGTCAACGATATGATCAATCGTACAAAACACATGATTTTTGTTCTTAATAGCATGACTCTGGTCGGCCAGGCTTTGCATGGCGATGCTACCAGTTCTTTCATGCAGGAAAATCCGGTCAATATAAAGCAGGTACTCACCGTCAGATAACTCCTCAACAGTATGATCCAGCCAAATTTTGTCGAATAAGGTGTGTGGCATATCGGTCTTATCGGTGCTTAAATTGCACAGGATGCTTTTAGTGGGTCTATCTTGCGCGAAAACTCATTTACAAGCATAATGTAATAAAGATATAACATTATAACATATAGTAATAGCTAACCTATGAATCCTGAACTAATGGTGCTTGCCGGAACGGCAGCAACAATCGCTTTTTTTCATACTTTATTGGGTGTTGACCACTATCTGCCATTATCTGCGGTATCAACTGTGCGTGGCTGGAGCTACAAGAAGCTGGCCGCAATAACCACACTGGTTGGTGCGGGGCATATCGTCGGCTCGGTATGTCTGGGTTTTGTCGGCATCGCCATGCGCGCGCAACTTGAAAATCTCGGTTTTATAGAAAGTGTACGCGGTGAAATTGCCGCGTGGTTACTGGTCGCATTCGGCTTGGTTTATGCGGTCTGGGGTCTCAAACATGCGCATAAGAAAAGTCTTGAGACGCACGATTCTTCATCGAAGACTTTAAATCTCGCGCGCTTATCGCCGTTTGCGATCCTCGTGATTTTCGTGGTTGGCCCTTGTGAGCCGTTGATTCCCATTCTCATGTATCCGGCATTTACTTTTAGTGTTGCGGGCATGTTATTGGTAACGACAGTATTTGCGGTGGTTACTGTATTGACCATGCTTGGTGCTGTGTTGGTTAGCAGTTATGGCGTGGCACGGTTAAAAGGACTGTCGTCGTTCAAGTTCGGCCATACCGCTTGTGGTGCTACCATAAGCGCTTGTGGCCTGGCCATTCTCTTCCTTGGAGTCTGAATTGAGTTCTAAAGGTTCTATAGATGCTGTTGTTAATATCTGGAATGAAGAAGCGCTTCAGCATCGTCCTGGCTGGACTGATGAATTCTTCATTGGCAAGGTAAAAGGCAAACATGACAGCAAAGGTATTCCGCTCGAAGGCATGCTTGAAAGCATGGACGAAGCCAATATTGAAATCGGTTTTTTGGTCGCAGCCAAAGCAGGGCGCCTGGGTTTGCCCGGTAGTTATCACATGCCGCCGAGCGTCGTGGCAAATGCCGTGGACAAATATCCGGACCGGTTCCGGGGATTACTGGGTATTGATCCTTTTCAGGGTATGGATGGTGTTCGGGAGCTTGAGGACGTGGTCAAGAACATGGGCTTTATCGGCGCCCATTTGTATCCGCACTGGTTTGATCTGGCGCCAAACGAGGCTCGGTACTATCCGTTTTATGCCAAATGCATAGAGCTTGATATTCCGATTCAAATGCAGGTTGGACAGTCGTTAATCTACAGCAAAGAGCAAAGAGGGCGAAGCGTCGGTCGGCCAATCTATCTGGATGACATCGCTTGTGACTTACCTGAATTGAAACTTATTGGTACGCACGTCGGTATACCGTGGCAGGACGAAATGATCGCTATGTCATGGAAACATGAAAATGTTTATATGTTGACGGATGCGCACAGCCCTAAGTACTGGCCGCCATCGGTTAAGCAATATATCAATAGCTATGGGCAGGATAAGGCGCTATTCGGCACTGATTTTCCGGTCTTGCGCTTTGAGCGTACGGTGCAGGAAATAGAAGACATGAATCTCAAGCCTGAAGCGCAGGAAAAGTTCATGGGCGACAACGCCAGAAGGTTATACAAGCTATGAGTGGAGCTTTGGCAGGGGTTCGTGTTGTGGAAATGGCCAGTGTGGTGCTTGGGCCTTACGCCGGTCAACAGCTGGCCGATCACGGTGCCGATGTTATAAAGGTCGAGCCACCTGGCGGCGATACCAATCGTAATCTTGGACCGTATCGCGAGAACAAAGACATGTCTTCTTTGTTTCTTGGCTGTAATCGTAACAAACGCAGCATTGTTCTGGATCTTAAGTCCGAGCAGGGCAAAAAAGCTTGTCACAAGTTAATAGAGAAAGCCGACGTCGTTTTGCATAACTATCGGCCGCAATCTATTGAGCGTCTCGGGTTTGGCTATGCAGATATCGTCAAATACAATTCGAACATCATTTACTGCGGCGCCTATGGGTACTCGATAAAGGGCACGTATGGAGAAAAAGGCGCTTTGGATGATTCCATTCAAGCGGCATCGGGTATCGCTATGCTGGTGAACGAAATGATGGGCGAAGTGCGTTATTTGCCAACCATCGTCGCAGACAAAACTACCGGTATGATGGCCGCGCAATCGATTATGGCGGCGTTATTCCATCGTGAGCGCAGTGGTGAAGGTCAGGAGATCGAAGTGCCGATGTTTGAAACCATGGCGTCCTGGGTGATGACGGAACACCTGTGGGGTAAATCCTTTGAACCAGCGCTAGGTGAAGCGGGCTATGTTCGCCTGATGGCCAATCACCGCCGTCCTTATGAAACAAAAGATGGAAAGTATTTAGCGGTGTTGCCTTACTGGGATAATCATTGGAATACCTTTGCCGAGTTATCCGGGCATCCGGAATTGGCCGAGAACCCGGATTTCAAAGATATGCAGAGCCGTCTTAAAAATATCAATGACTCCTACAAGGCTACCGGGGATGTCATCAAAGAAAAGACCCAACAAGAATGGCTGGATTTGTTGGGTGATACCAATGTACCCATGATGATTGTGAATACTTTGGAAAGTCTGGTGACCGACGAGCATCTTGTCAGTACTGGTTTTTGGCAGGAACATGAGCATCCAACCGAAGGCACGCTCAGATTTTCCAGCCCGCCAGCAACATTGTCCAAAACACCGGCATCGATAGATCGTTTGCCTCCGAGATTAGGAGAGCATACCTGCGAAGTCTTGAAAGAAATTGGTTATGCCGCCAAAGAGGTTGATACGCTTATTGGCGACGGTAATGTGTATCAATGCGAAAATGTATAAGGAAACTGGAGTGAATAATGACTTTTTTTAACACCAAGATAAAACACAAAAGAACCAAAGCCGAAAAGGAATGGTTGGCTGAAGAAACGAAGGATCAGGAAAAACGCTACAACAAGATCCGCAAGCAAATGAATGATCTCGAGCCGCAAAGAAAAATCTGGTATGCCGATTTTCTAGCCCGGATACAAAGCAGGGGATTCAGCTTTGATGGCGATCAGCGCGTCAAAATAAAGCCGGAAGAAATTCCGATCGAACCCAAGCGAAAGAATGCTAACACCGTTATTTGGAAATACGGCCCGTTCAAGAAATAGGAGATAAACAATGAGTAGACCCCATATAGAACCATTTTGCGATCGCGACGTAAGTTTTAAAAATATGACCTTGCCCGGTTTGGGCCTGGGTTTTCGCTATAAGACCCTGAGTCTTGATAACGAAACCGGCGCCTGTTCGTTAACCGTGCAGATTGACGGTGGTTACAAGCGTAAGCCCGGTTTCAGTTGGTCAGAGTACGAGTTGCTGGTACAGGAAGGCGAAATCAAGTTTGGTAACAAAACTTATCGACGCGGACATTATTTTTACGTGCCGGCCGGTTATGCCATGCCAAAGATGTCATCAGACCAGGGTGCCTTGTTACTGGTGATGTACAACACCGGCGAACCATCGCACGTTGAGTCAAAACAGCATCATCATCAGTGTAATCCTGACATGTATCATGATGTGAGCTCTTTTGATGATATCCCGTGGGCCGGCGGTGGCGTAACGTCTCCAACGGTAGCTTCCGGTTGTATGGTGAAATTGCTGAACTACAACCCGAACAGCATGGCGTTGACATTTTTGTACTGCATGACACCTGATTTTTGGCAGGATAATATTTCCTACCATGATTGCGCTGAAGAATCGTACCACTTATGGGGTACCTCATGGATGATGCAATTCGGTGAAATTCCTACCGGTGGTTATTTCTGGCGTCCGGCTTATATCAACCATGGTGCGTTTGCTTCGAATCTGGGTTGTATCGCGCTGGGTCGAACCGATTCCAAACTGTTCAACCATTTCCACTACAATCCATGGACCACGCCGAAGGAAAACCAACTTCGTGCGGCCAAGCGATTGCAGCGTCGTGACCCAATCCTTTACAACTGGATGGTTTCAACTTCGCACAATCATCCGCATGGTCCGGAGGATTTTGAAGACACCATGCCGCGCATGGGTAAGCGCAAGCATAAAGCGCCGCATGACGATCATAGTCACACCGCTAATCCGGGTCACAGTTTCGATCGGGAAATGAAGTATGAAGAGCATGGTCCGCATGATCATGATGATGACAGTCATTCACACGGTCACGACCATAGTGATGGACATGATGGCCATCTTGGGGTCGAAGTCGATGTGGTAGAA
>CAZUMV010000054.1:0-13361 GCA_964621435.1 uncultured Thiotrichales bacterium
GCCATTGATTGCATGATAAACACCGTGCCCGGACCACCACCACCGGTTAAAGCAGACGGCGCCGAACACACCGCGCGTAAACGCATAGTTGTAGAAGACCCAGTTGCGCCGGTGATCAGCAACAAACGCAGGTCGTTCAAACGCACTGGCAAGGCAACCGTGTGTGTTGACCTTGATGGAGTGCTGGCACAAAGAGTCAAAGGCAAAACCGCCATCGGCCCGCCAATAGATGGTGCCGTTGAATTTCTGGCAGAGCTGGCGCAATCTTCAAAAATCATCATCTACTCAGCGCGCTTTGCCAACAAAAAAGCCGTAGATGCCGAAAAACTGGAAACCCGTTTGCGAAACTGGCTGAACAAAAACCAGCTGACCTTTGATGATATTCACACCGGGAAGGGAAAACCGGTAGCCCACGCCTATATAGATGACCGCGCAGTTGCCTGCCGGCCGATAGACGACGGCCTGCAAGCCTTTAATCTGGCACTTGACGCAGTTGCGAGCTTGATTGATTAACGGAAAAAATAAAAACCAGTTCACAATTACACTCAGCTGACTACCCAGGGTCGATTCAAAATCGGACCAAATCTACATTTTTGTACTCTCCTATTTGCCATCTATCCCTGTTTTGGTACCGTTCGGTAGTATAAATATTTAGTTTAAATGGACTTAAACTTGGGTTGGCCGTTAAATAAAATTATGTAGGCCAAGGTTAATTGGAATCCTTTTTTGCGAGGTATTTATTATGAAAGTACAAACTAATTTTTGTGGTATCTCACGTCACTCTCTATGTAAATTTTTCGTATCCCGCACATTGCTGTTGTCGTTATGCCTTTGGGCGTGTAGTTCAGTCGCCGAAGTCCACGCACAAACAGTTCCGGGTTCGAACAACGTCCCGATCGTGCAAATTCTCATTGGCATGGCCGAAGACATTGAGATCCACCAGGTAATGGTTGACGGGCATCGCTATAGCAGTAGTCAGGCAATTCTTGATACTGCGCTGGCGGGTCGCAATCAATTCAAAGACTGGGGTGTAAAGGTTCGCAGACAACACAATATTTCGACCGACCAGGTTTCAGGTGCGTTAGCGCTGGATGGCATTCTCAGACTTGATTCATCAGTAGACGAGTTTCAACTCAGGAGAGTGTTACGAAAGATAAGAAGCCTGACCTTGAAAGAGTATTCGCCGCTCGAGGCGGTTCAAGCATCGTTGGAGCAATACCAGTTGTTTGGTGGACCAGCAACGATGGCTGACGCTATTGCAGCTACATCTGCGTCCGGATTCAGCATAGGCCTGTTGTGGTCAACCTATTGTCCGGACGCAAATTGTGCGCCCTTGGCGGAACAAATTCGTTACGTTAAACAACCGGTAGGTAGCAGGGTCGGCCTGAATTTCTGGAAAAACAACATCACCCGTATCAAGCAACTAAAACGGGACGAACGCAAACAAAGACAGGAAATCAAGCGCCTGTTTGACGAAGCAAAGCGAACCGCAAAAGCGGCAGAACACCGAGCGGGGGTCGCGATGAGAACGACAGGTTCGGTACAAGCAGAAAACTTGCGTAAAGCACGTTCGGCTGCTGCGCAAGCGCAACGCGCGGCAGCAGCGGCGCAACAAGCACTGAAAAAACTCCGCCAAGCCAATGCGACCAACGCGCAAATAATCAAAAATGAAACCAGGGCGATATTGAACGATCAGCCGGTGGTTAACTGGACGCGTGCCAACTCCCGATGGGATGGTCACAAAGGTATCAGAGTAAAAGGTACTCGGGTTGAATCGGCTCAGGCACGTTTAGAATCTTCACAAACGCGATCAAACAGGGCACGAAGCCTGAGACCACGTAATCGGGCACCCGTGTTCGGGCAACTGGGAAACAGAAACCGAATGATGCAACGCAATGCAAGTCAGGAAACCTCCGGTGACGATGTTGTTCAATCGGCTATCAACGTTGGAGGTGTCGGTGATGTCGCGCAGGGCGCGCACGATGGCTGGGATGCAGGCAAGGGCCCTGCCAAGGGTTTGCTTGGCCTTTTGGGTGGCCTGGCCGCTACTGTCGAAAATGGCCGTGAATATGATGCCTTTGTAGACGCCGCGAACAATTTCCTGGAATCCAAAAATTCGCCCGCGCGGTTTGGAAATTACAAAGATACTCAAATCAGCGACGACCCAAGCACAAGCTTCGACGACCGTTTGGCCAATGCAGAAAGAACTGCTACCGATACTGCTTTGGCCGAACTGCAAGCGCTTGCGGATAAGTACAACTCGGATATTGATGTTGATGGTGTTCCATACAACGGCAATGTGCCTGACGATAGAATACAAGGCGTGCTCGAAAAGCATGCTTTTGCGGCAATGAACGAAAAGGCACGCCTGACCGCGCGTGAAAATCAACTAAATCCGAACAAGTTGACCGCCACCCATATGATGGTGGATATGGAAAACAAGGTGGCACAAGCGCAGCGCCAGGCAGAACGAGCGCGTGAAGAAGCTGCCGCAGCTGAAGAACAAAACAAAGCAGCGACCTCTGACGACGGCTTTCCAAATGCTGATGGCTCGGACAGTGGTACCGGGGGTAATGCGAGTAGCGGAAGTTCAGGTGGCAACGGTGGTGGTGGACAAGGATCGTCCAATGATGATTCAGACGTCCACAACGGTGACCCCGATGACAACAACACCGGAAATGACCGGGATCATGACTACAACGAAGGTGATGCCAACGAGGGAGACGGCACATCTTGTGAAGGCTGTGAATAGAGAGCTGGTAGTGTCTAGCTAACGAAAACGGGCCCCGTGCATGCTGGGCCTTTTTCGCTCTACTTTTAAAAATTGCTCAGGTCCCAGCTGGTATACTTTGCTTTATGCCACGTTCTCTTGATTTCAAACTCAGCCCAAAAGGCAAAGCCTTTTCTTTCAATGTCAATAAAGTTGATCGAACCAAGCTGTATGGCCGGGTTGAATTGCTGACCTTTGACAATTTTGACCAACGTTGTGAACTGGCAACGCTAGCGCGAGATGGGGCCACGGTAATTCCCTACGGCGGCACCGCATCAGGCTATCTCAACACCGACGGTATCTGGATTGAACGTAACGAGCTGGATCCGGTGGACGCCGACGGCAAGCTGATTAAAGAAGTCGAGTCCAGTTTTGGCCGAACCAATCAACTTAAGGAACTCAAAAATATCGATGAGTTTCTGGATCACCCGATTCGCCTTACCTATGCCTTGACCAGTAAGGAAAAACTACCGGCAGCGGTCGTCAAAAAATTAGCTGACGGAAAAATTTTCCGCTTTGATTTTTCCTACCGCGGCGGCCCGGATACGTCACCTGCATTCATCCTGAGCGATGAAAAAAACAATATCTGGATGTTAATAGGCGAGCAAAGTGATATCGAGTTTATCGGTTATGAACAAGCAGCGGTTTGTGCCGCCACCTATCACAAAGATTCAGAAGACGACAACGATGACTTTGACTTCGATATGCTCTAAACGCGAATAACAACCATGCCAAATATTAATCTTACCGACGAACGACTGCGCGATGCTGTCGTTAAAGCCGAAAGCACTACTGTTCGTGAGGCCAGCCGTTACCGCGGCCCTAAAGGCAAACACTGCTCAACCCGCAAAGTACTTAAAGCAACTATCGATCAAGACTACGATACGCTTAAGAAGAAATTTAAATCCGACGAAAAACTGGGCCAAGCGTTAATCGCTGGCGACCCTGACATAGATCTGGAACGTAACGGCATGTTTTTGTGGGACGTCTCGCGGGTATACATAAACCCGAAAGAAGAACTCGTTTATCGCATTCGTCAGGACGAAAAAATCCTGAACCCAGATGGCAGCGTACGTGAAACGCGGAATCGGCGCCGGCTTGAACCGAACGTTGATGCTGACATTCCGCTGACCTGGAGCGGGAAATTCATTGAAAAAGAACAAGCCATCAGGCGCTTTGTATTTAAATCCAAACTACAAATTGTGCATGTTAACGGTCTTACCTATGACTTTTTGCATGGTATGGCTAAAGATCTACACGAACGCAAATCCATGATGATTCTTGGTGCTGGTAAAAATGGCACCAAGCCATTGGTGTTCCGGCGTGGCTCTACGCCGTATCGCGCCTTTTTGGAGGGTCGGGTTAAGAAAGATAAATATATCTTACTGCTGCATTTGTCCAACCTTGAGTTAAAGAGACCACAAGCCAAAAAGAAAGAGCCATTGGAGGACGCGGAAGTTTAACCGCGGCATTCCTATGGCGAAACTTTTTAACCCAGAAAAACTCAAGAAAAAGGTCGGCGGCTATTTGATCGGTAAAGCTGACGCGCTAGTCGATTCGCAGTTGTTACAAAAAGTGCGCCTGCGCCGCCGCCAACTCGGGCAGATGACGATGGCGCTGGACATTGATTCTGCCAGCCGTCGCATCCCGGAAGGCACTTACCATGTCAGCCGCAAGGTTGATGGCGAGTTTACCTGCCTGGCTTGGCTGAAAAACGAAATTTGTATTTTAAATCCCGGTGGTACAGTCCGTGCTAATGCGCCGTTTCTGGAAGAAGCGGCCGCTTGTCTGAAAGCCGCTGGCATCAAAGAAGCTCTGATCGGTGGCGAGCTTTACGTCCAGCGGCCAGATAAACAACGAGCCCGAGTCCACGATGTTGTGCGCGTGGCCAGAAATCCCGCTGATGCAGAAGAAGTCGGACAATTGGCGCTCGCGTGCTTCAATATCTACAACCTGGATGGTAAAGACCTGTCGATGCGCTATGACGACGCCATAGTGCAACTGCAAAAGATTTTCGGGAAAGGTCAGCGCGTACACCCGGTCGACACGATTGTTGCCGAGGATCGCAAAACAGTACTCAAACAGTTTAAAAGATGGGTCCTGGAGGGCGGTGAAGAAGGCATTGTGGTGCGCTCCGATACCGCTGGCGTGTACAAAATAAAGCCGCGACATTCACTGGATCTAGCCGTGGTTGGTTTTACCGAAAGTATCGATGACCGGGCTGGCCTGCTGCATGACTTACTACTCGCCGTAGTTCGCCCTTCGGGCAACTTTCAACTTGTCTCTAGAGTTGGTGGCGGTTTCACCGAAGAAGATCGCGCGGAGATTTTGAAGAAGCTTAACAAACGCGTAGTTGACTCAGACTTTCGTGAGGTAAATTCTGATCGGGTTGCTTATCAGATGGTTGAACCTGGTTTAGTGATTGAGATAGAGTGCCTGGATTTGATCAGCCGCACCTCGCGCGGCAACCCGATCGATAAAATGATCCTTGAGTGGAATGCTGAGGACAAGCGCTGGGAGGGCGTCCGTCGTCTGCCACTATGCAGCATTATTTCGCCACAGTACATTCGGTTTCGCGACGACAAAACCGCCAGCGCCGAAGATGTCAAAGTTTCACAGCTTACCGACATTGTTGATATCCCGGAGATCGACCGCAAGGCGGAAGAAATCAAGCTACCGAAAAGTACCGTATTGAAACGTACGGTGGCTACTAAAACCCTCAAGGGCAAAACCATGGTAAGAAAAATCATGGCCTGGCAAACCAACAAAGAAAAAGAGTCCCGCGATTACCCGGCCTTTGTTATTCAACTGACCGACTTTTCACCGAACCGCAAAAAACCACTGCAATACGAAATGCGCGTCAGCTCCTCGAAAAAACAAATTGAAACGTTCTTCGCCGAGTGGAAGAAAAAATACTATGTGCGTGGCTGGAAAGAAACGGGCACCGAATAAACCCATGAAACTACTCAGCTGGAACATCCGTCAGGGCGGTGGCACGCGCCGCGAGAAAATTTGTGCTGCGCTCAAAGAACACCAACCTGATATCGTGACACTGCAGGAATATCGGCGCAATGCTGCGGGCAGAGAAATCGCGGAACGCCTGAACAAGATGGGCTTAAACCATCAATATGCCGCCGAAACCAAAGCCGAAAAAGACAACACAATTTTTATCGCCAGCCACTTGCCTTTTCAGGCCGGCAACTTCATGGGCGAAGATGCTGTGCCGGATATCATCGAAGCCAGTTTTGATATTGATGGTAAAAACTTAATCTTGCTCGCGGTTCACTTCCCGCAGAAAAAACCGCAAATACCCTTATTTGACGCAATCGCCGATGACAGCGCCGGGTTGCTGGCCGAGAAATGTATATTGATTGGTGATCTCAATTGCGGCGTACCGTTTGAGGATTCAGACAGCAAAACCTTTTACGCCACCCGCCAATTTCAGAAATTGCTAAGCATTGGCTGGGTTGATGCCTGGCGCAGCCGGCATAAAGAAGCGAAAGAATTTACCTGGACCAGCGTACGTACCGGCAACCGTTTTCGATATGATCAATGTCTGGCTTCGGAGGGAGCTAATCTAGAAATCCAATCTATCGAGTATGACCATACGGTTAGAGAACAAAACATTTCGGATCACTCGTTGATCGTGTGTGAACTGGTCATTTAGCACAATATTTATCAATCTAAACTATACTGGTTCCAGTGAATCAACATTCTCCCGAAATTTTCTTGCTTGATGAAGCTCGAGTTCAACGACTAAACACTGACAGAATTTCGCTTAGATATCGCTCATCGATCTCGTCAAACATCGCTGGCATATCGGAGTCGATGTCAAGCACAGCGGTAACCTCACCATCAATAGTAATGGGCAGCACTATCTCTGATTGTGTTGAACCAGAACAAGCAATGTGATTTTCGATAGCATTTACATCCGGAACATTCTGGATTTCTTTAGTACTGGCGGCAGCGCCACAGACGCCCTTGTTGAACGGAATTACCAAACATCCGTGCCCGCCCTGATATGGTCCTACTTTAAGAGTTTCATTACCGACATTGCGGTAAAAACCAACCCAATGAAAATGTTCGAAACTATGGAAAAGTTCGCAACTGATAGTTGCCATTAAACTAACTTGATCTGACTCACCAGCACAAAGCGAATCAATTCTTCGCGCTACTTCCTGATACTGACGCTCTTTTTCGCTCATAGCTTGCCTGTATTTTATGACTTCTAAATTTTTCTTGTTGATATAATACGCGCAAAATTATCTGCCACCAAGGTCATTAATAATGAAAAAGATGCTCTACTGTGCGATCTTTCTGCTCAGCCTGATCGCCTCTTCCAACGCCGCAGAAGATAGTCTCACTGGCGTGTGGCAAACAATACCCGGAGCAACCGGCCATGTGCATGTCGACATAACCGCTTGCGAAAGCGGTTATTGCGGAACCATAATTGCTGCTTTTGATGGTGAAGGTATTCAGTCCGATAGCTACGAACATCTTGGCAAACCAATGGTTTGGAGTATGCGCCAAAGTAATGATTCGAGCTGGGCCGGCGGAAAAATTTGGGACCCGAGTAACGGCAAAACTTATAAATCCAAAATGTCGCTCGAAGGCGATGTGCTTACAGTATCAGGCTGTGTGTTGTTCTTTTGTAAATCTCAGGATTGGACACGGGTCAAATAGTAATTTTTCAATTGACGCTGGCTAGTTTTTATAACTATCATCGATTTTATCAATTTGCCGGACCATTGCTGCGAACTCCAGATTTCCAAATCCGGCAGCACCCATTTGCATGTCGATCAATTTTTCTGACATCTCCCCGATCGATTCACTAACCGGAGTAATGGCTTTGCCGGTCGCATCACAACTCACTTGAATTTCACAGGCGCGTTGCAAACCCCACATGTTCATAAAGGTCACAGGGATCGTGGTACCACATACAAGTAAACCATGATTGCGCAGAATCAAATGATCTTTATCTCCAAGGTTAGCGACCAGTTGCACTTTCTCTTCAGGCATTACCGTGATGCCTTGAAAGTCGTGATAAGCAACTTTGTTGTGCAGCAACACAGAATAAAAATTGTCGATGCGTAAGCCTTCTTGCTGACAAGCTACCGTCATACCAGCATCAGAATGAATATGCGCAATGCAATGGACGTCATCACGCGCCTCATGGATAGCTGAATGAATCAACATGCCTGCGGGGTTCGCAGCGTGAGGTGATTCTTCCAACAGATTGCCGTTAATATCCACTTTAAGCAGATTACTGGCGGTTACTTCTGTGTAATGCAGTCCATAAGGATTAATTAAAAAAGCCTCTTCTGCGCCCGGGATTTTGACCGTAATATGATTGAATATAAGTTCCGCCCACCCTAGATGAGCGAAAATTCGGTACATCGCTGCCAGTTGAACTCTGAGATCCCGTTCGTCACTTGTCATGTTGATTTCCATTATGCTTCTAGTGACACCATCATATAATTAAAAGCTGCAGCAAATCTACCAGCCGCGTCCGCGTCCATATTGAAATACAACGAAGGCTCGATCGCCTCAAGCTCCATGAGCAAAAATTTACCAGCATGGCGCAGCAAGTCTACTCTCGCATACAACAGGTTTTCGGGACTCGCTGCGATCACTGCATCAGCTGATCGACGTAATTCTTGCTCGGGCTCAATCATAGTTAATTGCCCACCGTGTTCTTCCTGCACCCTGAAGTCGGCTGGCTTGGGTTTTTTCAGGATGGCATGACTAAAGTCTCCGGCAAAATAGAATAGCGAAAACTCTCCTTCGCTAATGACGGCTGGAACAAAAGGTTGCACCATATGTGCGCGCTGATCAAATAAGTTGGCTAAAGCTCCTGACTTTTGACTAAGTTCTACCGGATCTAAACGAAAAGTGTCGTCCGCGTTGGCGCTAATTTGGGGTTTGATAATGATCTCCGCTGACCCCCAGGTTTCAAAGGCACTGTGCATTGCGGCATCACTATAGGAGTCTAGCCAATGCGTCGGCACAATTGGAATACCTTGTCGTTCAAAATCCCGCAGATAACTTTTGTCAATATTCCAAACAACAGTTTCAAATGAATTCAGCAGACGCGCACTGGATTGATCAATCTGCTTTAAAGTATTTATAAATTCTTCTGGCGCATCTTGATAGTCCCAGGGGGTACGAATTACCACAACTTCATAATTATTCCAATCTGCACTTTTATCGCGCCATGACACCTCGCTCACCTGCCAGCCGTACTCGGCTAGCGGTTCGAAAGTAAGATGATCGTAAGCCTCAAAACCACTCAGATCATCCATACTCAAATAAGCACACTGTCGCATACACACTCCAAAAAAAACGCCACCGTGTATCCGGTGGCGTTTTTATGTTAGCAGAAAGCGCCTCGATTTAACTGATTAATCGGAATCCCTTAGTAAGTTACTCGCGCAGTATAAGTTAAGGTCTTTTTACCACCAGCCGGCACTTTTATTTCCCACTCGGCGGTCCCCGCCGCGACTTTTTTGTGCTTCTGGGATTCTTTCATCATTTTCCAGTCGGCTGGGATAGGTTCGCGAACGATAACTGTGACCGCTTCATCTTTGGCATTTCGAATTTCAACTTCAAAGCTGGTCTCATAAACGTTATTACGAACTTTGTTAAAATTGGTCTGCTTTTTATTGGCGGTGACGTCGAATGACTCACCGAGCTTCAATCGAAGGAGCTCATTTTTAGCGGTATGATCAATCCGGTCTTCGCCAACAAATTGCGCACGACCTTTACTATCTCGCTTGTAGACCCGCACTACACCCTTTGGCAGCGGTACGCCCAGATTGTTGGCTTCATCATTTTTAAAAACGACATAGACCTTCGGCTTCATTCTTTGGCCGAGGTCACCATAACTGGAATTGTAGTAGTAATTTCGACCCTGCAAAAGTAACTGCTTGTCAGTCTTGATACCCGCGCCACTCATTAGTGACACCTGCTTGGTTTGCTTGTTTAAAATAGTGGTGGGTCTACCCAGGGTATACAGGTGGTATTCGAATAAGCTCTCTTCGACCATATCAGGCGCCGCTGCGCGCGCCATGACTGCCATTTCTTCCAATTGCTGGTGCTTTTGGTACTGATCGGGCCGCACCTGATTCACATTACCTGCGACTAACTGCATGGTGGCGTTGTTATAACTGGCACCGCTATTGTTGTTCAAGGTCACCCAACCCATTAATTCCAATCGATCTTCTCTGGCATTAAGCTCCGCGACATAATCCGCCTTCCAGTCCAAACCACCCGTTAAATAACTCAACTCCAGATCATTAGTGCCGGAACGATCTTGATCGAGCTGAATTGAAAGAGTTGGCTCATCACGAAGGTTTGCCGGCACTTGATCAAAAATGAATCGACCGCCGGGGTTGGTTTCGATACGGTCTCCTATTTGCACGACCACGCCACCACTGGTACTCAATATTTTTGCTTGTTCAATTTTTTCTTCACCGGTGGCTGGATTCGTACGCGCTATGCGTACTGTCTTGCCAAGGTATTTATCCAGCATTTTTTGCGGGGTTAATAAATCAAAGTCGAAATTTTGCTCTAAAATACGCGAAGCGCCGGGCTTATCGATATTTCGCAGCATGGCAGTCTCGGCGCGCATTTGCGCACTCACACCGCGAAACGCCAAATTCTGAACTCCCTTTTTTAAACTAACTTTACGAGTGTCTTTTACAAGCGCTAGATTCGCGTTGTAAATAGTGACTGCCACGCTTTGTTGATCATCCAGCGTCGTTCTGTTTTCAGAACGGCTGGATTGATCACTGTTTTGCGCAACCGCAGTAAAGCTCCCACAAGTTAGCAGAAGAGCGAAACTCGTAACGACTAAAGATAAATTTTTCATCAATATTCCAGATAGTATTTTTAATAACACTACCTTAAACGCCTCGAAACACAAAAAGGGTTAACGAATTCAAGAAATATCAAAAAAACAGGCTTATCTTACAGGCGCGTATGTAACCAATCCTTGAATGCTGCGATTTCGTCGGGAATTACTTCGTGGCCCATAGGGTAGGTATGAAATTGGATATTAACTCCGGATTCCTCAAGCAACGTATATGCTTGTTCAGCCATTGCCACGGGGAGAACTTCGTCATATAGGCCATGCGTCATATATATAGGTGGCTGTTGCGGCCATTCACCCATCACTAACTCCCGCGGAAAATAAGTTGACAGCGCCAAAATGCCGGCGCAAGTCTTGTCCCAGGTCAGCCCCGCGAGCAATGCAATTACTCCACCTTGTGAAAAGCCCGCAAAAATCAGTTTTTCCGGTGACACGCCGGCATCGATTTGTGCATTTGCCAATTGATGAATGTGATTTACCGCTGCTTTTATTTGACCGACGCTCTCACCAAGATCACGACGACCGTCAATTTCAACACCTGTAATATCAAACCAGGCACGCATCGGTATGCCGCCATTAATTGTGACCGGCATGACCGGGGCATTCGGAAAAACAAAGCGTGTAGCTGGCAACTCGAGCATTGGCGCGATTGGTACAAAGTCATTGCCATCAGCACCGAGACCATGCATCAGCAAAACAGTCGATTTGATTTCCTGCGTAGGCTCGATAATAACTGGGCTATCTGTTTCAAAAGACATCTTCACTCCTGGTTTGTTTACTCTATTTATTCGCGGGCGCAGCGCCGAGCGTGACTTTCAATGAATTGTCCGACACCACGACATCTTGCAAAACCATGGACGCAAGCTTTTGCGATCTCTTGTCTGTTTTTAAAGTATACACGGGCCGATCACGATAAAATTTTTCCAGGGCAACACCAATCGCATTGGCAGATAGTTCGGCATAGATTTTATTAATGCCTTCTATCTCAAGATCATCGACAATAATATCGGATAAAAAGAAAGCGTTTTGATCCGGGCGATAGGAAGGCACACCCCAGATACGCACAAAACCATCCTGGCGCATAAGTTTCGCTACCGAGATATTGATCTGCATCCCAACGCCGATACGATTAGTGGCCGCATCGAAGCCGACACTGGCTTGATCAAAGGTGAAATTTAGAACGCCCGCAGCACGTTTATCGTAGGGAAGAAACTGCTGAATCTGGTTTTCAATTTGGCGTGCAGAAAACTGCAGGGTCACGCCGCGCTGCCCAAAGTACATAAACCCCAGAATCGCGGAAAGCAGGATCGCCATGAAGACAATCAACATTTTTTTCAGCATAATAAAAACCCGCACATTTCTGCGCGGGTGATTATAGCAAGAGCAAAGCGCTATACCAGATACTTTGGCTAAGCTAGCAACAACATTTTAATTCCGTCGCCAACTGTTTTGATACCCGCCACCAGGTTTCGGAACTGCCGCCAAACCACTATTTTGGGCAGTGCGTAGTCGCGGTGCTGCTTCTTTGCCACAGTAGTCATGGGAACGCCATAACTCAAATGTCATCACGTCACCATAGTAGCCCATACCAAGGTGGTTTTTTCTAAAGACATTATCTATAGACGGACACTCTGCAGTTGGCTTGGTGCAGTTATCCGGACCGTCTTGACAATACCAATCCTGAAAGATTGCCCACTTACCGGTACTAACAAACACATTAGACTCGATGCGGTTACTGTTAGAGCTATCCCGGACCTTTATTGGGTCTCCATTGATGCGCAGAAATCGATTACCTCGAACCACGTTTCCCGAAGAGTGGTGCGCCATATAAACGGCATGAATTAAATGCGCGTGCTTATTCGGATTCAGTATGTCTACAAAGTGAGAATTAATGATTGTATTAAAACTGGAGTTCACGAACCTTACTGCGGCAGTTGAATGTACTTCATTACTGAATAGACCACCAATGCGATAGAAATACATACTCTCTAACGTATTGTGCGAATTCCCGGCATTAATATCGTTACGGTTGCCGTAGAAATTCATCGCCGTGTTGTAGTTTTGTACCTTAATGTGACGAAACTCCAGATGACCCGGTGTGCCGGCACGTTTTGAAAAAGTAAACCAGGTTTCGATCTTTTTTCCACCATCGAAAACCGGACGCGACCCCGCTTCATTTTGTGCTCTGAATATAATTTTTTCGCCATTAGTGTAGGTCCAGTTGACGGCTTGCGCTTTGTAAAAACCGGCATTAATAATGATTTCAACCGGCCCGTGAGGTTGATGAGAAAATAAAATTTCTTGTGCCTTATCCAACGAAACAATCGGCTGTCCTTGCACCAATCCCGAGTTGGCATCGTTGCCATGGGCAGATAGATATATTTCAAAAGCTGAAGCTTGCGCCGCCGCTGGTAATACCAAGCAACTCAGGAAAACAAAAAACAAGACTGCGTAGTAGCGTGTACCGATTACTTTTTTAGCTTTAACTTGAAACATTGTACTGACCTCATTATTTCATTGAAGGTCATCCTTGATCTTGAAAAACCAACCACCGTTGGTCTGTTTGTTTGAGCGCCTGGATAATTTCCTATTGCTTTGCGAACAAATATAGGGTACTAAAAATGCCGCTTATCCGGGAAAAGTTACCGGCGAGATCGGAATGACGTCTCAGTTCGCTGTAATTTGGACACACGATGTATCAATTCAGTTTGATTTGACTGA
>CAZUMV010000055.1:0-13162 GCA_964621435.1 uncultured Thiotrichales bacterium
TGTTCACTGACGGACTCGCGCAAGGCAATAGTTTTCGTAACAATCGGGTTCCAGATGATCGCCCATAGCAATACAATCGCGCAGATTACCGCGCCGGCAAGCACTATGAGTTGCTCCCGAGGCTGGAGGTTTTCGAACCATTCCTTCATAGACCACCACCTTTAATAGTGATTGTGCCAACATTCTTGCCGCCAGACGAGTTGGCTCTGAACCCAATCTCCATGCCGGTCGCAGCGGCAATGTCAGATCTTAATGCTTCAAGTTCGGAAAGACTATTGGCCGAGACCGATAGTTCCAGGTCTCCTGATCTAAAATTAAAGCTCTCCATTTTTGAGCCTTGTTTCTTAACTACGATTTCGCTGCTTTGTGCGAGTAACGGCATCATGTCGCTGCTCCCTTCAGCGCTACCACCAAGTTGTGTTAGCCGGTCGCTCATGCGCTTGCGAATGCCACTAACAGTTTTGGCATTTGGAAAACTACGTTTAAATACTCTTTCTATTTCAATGCTCAGGAGCTGTTCTTGTTTTTGTAGCTGTTGTTGCTCAATGAACATATTGACCACTTGGAACAACATGAACGCACCAAATAGAGCGGCGGCCCAGCGCCATGGCTTGAATTTCAAGCCGAGATTCTGACCGAGTCCATGTTCGCCTTGCTGCAGGTCGATTTGCTGTTTGGAATTCCAACCCGTCGCAAGAAACTCCAGTGCGTCCGTGGTGCCTTCTTCGACCAGCAGATTGATATTCTTGTCTTCGATGTTGAGTTCGACGTCGGTACCCGGGCTTAGCCAAAGCTGGATGTGTTCGGGTGGCTGTTCTTCAATGGCCGACTGCAACAAAGTGTCCAACATTGCCGGATGGCAGCTATAGCCCATACCGGCATCTGTCCTTACCAGGGCTTGGTTCTGTTCTACTAAAACGCTCCAACCGCCAGCATGCCAAGGGATCGATAGACAATCCGGGATTATCGCGCGGGCATGCAAGCCATGGGCTTTGCACAATCCAATCCACCCTTCGATTAATCGTTTGTCGACTACCGCGATAGTCGCTTCTTCATCCGTGCTTGGGCCAACACAGAAGTGTAAGTCTTCAATATTAGATGCGATTTGGTCACTGAGTAGGTGTGGTGCAGCTTTTAGTCTTACGCTGTCTTTTTTGGTCGGAACTTCAATATTGGTTATCAGGACTTTTTCAGTAGGCACCAGTAGAACCACCTGTGCACCTTTAGCGTCTTCAGCGGCGTCCAGCATGCTGCCGGTTTGCATGGCACTACTGCTACTGCTACCGCGTCTTACCCAGCTGTAATTGTCGGCCAGATTCTCTGGCACTCGTATAAAGATCAGATCCATCTAGATCGTTCCATAGCTTCGATTAATAACATGACATTGATTCTGCCGGTCGCGGTAAATGGTGCTGTAAAGCACCGCTTGCGAGCGACCAATGAAAGTTTTAGTAACGAGCAAAAAAAAGTCACTTTTTACCGTGAATACATCGCTAATTATATAGTCAACATCGGTTCCTGCTGTATTGCCTATTTTCGCACCATATTGGCTTGCTAGCCTATCAATATCTTCCAAATTTTCGAACGGCGTCTCTTGAATTTCCTCATATAGGGTATCAGCTTCGATTTCACTGATGCCAAGAGCGACAAATAGCGATTTTGGTGCGAGATTTAGATTGATTTTAGTATAGCCAGGCAGCGCTGTGAAGGCGATGCGCGGGTCTTCAAAGTCTTGATCTTCATCGCGGTAGGAATTGTAGATCTGGTCATCAACATCGCGCAATAAACGCAGCTCGGAAATACTGAGTGCTTCCTGGTTGGCGGGACGATGCGGGCGTTCCAGGCCGAAGTAGTAATTACCCTCGGCGCCGATCGATTCAGTAGGTGAGTTATCTTCATCAATCCAGTCAATCACATCTTCAACTCGCGGCGCGAAGTTTTCTGCAGTTAAGGCTCGAAATAACTCTTGTTGCTGCTCCATCGGCGTCGGTGGTACTGGTTCTGACGGATCGCGGTTCGGGTCAGGAGCTGGTATGGCATCTCTGCCACTAACCAGACTGTTGATATTGAGTCGACCTTGTAAGTCGTAAAGCCGGGCGACAATGACGCCGCCGTCAATGGGTAAGGGTGGTAGTTCGGTGGCCCAGTTTTCTGTGGCAGCGTCAAATTCGGTTTCTTCGGCATCTTTGGTGAGCCAGATTTTGGCCCAGTTTTCGGCGGCAAGATTATACTCTGCCGCTTGATTTCTAATAATCAGGTTGCTGCCTTTACGCAGCGAGAGTTGCTGCTGGGCAATTAGGGTAGTAGCAGCAATCACACCGATCATCATGATCGAAATTGCCAAAAGCATGGCGATGCCTTGTTGTAATGGCCGCCGATGCAAATTTGGTTCTATAGTTCGTCTGGTCTTCATCGTTCCGCCGGCCGTTCTTCTTCAGGGTCATCGCCATCACCCGAATTTCCCCCAGGATCATCACCGGTGTCACCGGGTCGTCGGGGATTGTTAGGGTCATTGCCAAAGTCGGCGGGCGGGATTACCGGTAAATCAAAAAGCTGAAAAACCCGCCTGATTTCACCCCAACGCTCGGTATTGAGAATTACTTCCGCTGCTTTAGGGATGGTGATCTCGCCGCCTTTCGGGTTAATGTTATTGATGTTAGGCCAAAGTGGTTCCCAGTTATCATCAGGGTCCAGAAAATTCATTTCTACGGTTTCGATTCCCGTCAGCACAATAGTGTCGACCGGTTCTGTGCCCGGTGCCCGGTCCAGCTCATACCAGTGGCGCCGGACGAGATTATTATCTTCGTCAATTAGCCATTCAATTCGGGTGATGGTGCTACGTCTCTGGCCGGCCGGATTAGACCAGCCTGCGCGCGATAGTTTTAATACCTCGGCACTGTTTTCTTGTGCCAATAGCGCATGTTCTTCGCTACCAAAATCATTGATGATGTTGCGATTGACAGTTTGCGTAAGATCTTGCTGGATCAAAGAGACCGCGAGTTGTAGCTCCTCCAGTTGATCTCTAATCAGGCTAATTTGATTACTTTGCTTAATAGTGTTGTTAAGGCCAGCATAGCCAAAGGCACACATAACCGAGATGACGAACATCACCACTATTATTTCAATCAGCGTGAAGCCTGAGGTTTGTTGTGGCTTTCGAGTCATCATTCTTTGGTAATAAAACCGGTTAGCAGCGTAGCATAGGCGCCTTTTTCAGCTTGCGCTGATGAAACCCTGATATCTACGCGGCGCATGTCTTCTTCCGATGTGTCGGTAACCGTCGTTTCCCAAACCCATTCACGCTCAGCCATGCTGATCTCGCCATCAGTTGTTCCGACTCGCAACCAATTCTCTGCAATGCGATATTCAGACATTTTATTCATGGCGAT
The DNA here is from genome assembly GCA_964621435.1 of uncultured Thiotrichales bacterium. Taxonomy (GTDB): domain Bacteria; phylum Pseudomonadota; class Gammaproteobacteria; order CAZUMV01; family CAZUMV01; genus CALIRD01. The sequence goes on from CAZUMV010000055.1 coordinate 3,390, forward strand.
CCAGTGGGCGAAGGTTTTTTCTTCAAGGATGCGCGTTTGATCGGCGACGTTTCCGACCGTGCTGATAACCGCGGCCATGGCCATCGCTAGAATAAATAGTGCGACAATGACTTCGAGCAGAGTGAAGCCGGCAGTTTTCGAGGCGCTGCACTTATTCATCATCATCCAGCTCGATCAAACGACCCAAGGCGTCAAAGGCGACTGGTTTGCCTTTGGTGTCATCGTAACTTAGAGCGTATTCAAATGGCGTCGTTTCGCCGCTTGATAAAATGTAGATCTGCGGGTTTTCTGGCAGTTCTTCGTCCAACACTATCTCGAGATCCTCGATGATTAGATTGATCATATGCCCGCCCGGTAACTTTCGGCCTCCGAGCATGCGGTCCTGGGTACGGCCAATCGGCAGCCAGGGTTGTTCTGTGGCACCCTCGCTAGGTTGATAGAAACTATATGCGGTCTCGGAAAACCCGAGTGCATAGTCGCGTCCTTCAAAGAACGCTTCCTGACGTGCAAGATGAATTAGCGTGGAAATTTTTTCGGTTTCACGTGCGATCGACTTGGCGGCAGGGTTGGAGAAAAAACGTGGCACAGCAATTGCCGCGATGATACTAATAATAAATACCACCACAATCAGTTCGATCAAGGTAAAACCGGATTTTAAGGAAGCTGAGCCGCTCGGGTTGCAGTTTTTCATGCCACGGTTCAGCAGGTCTTTTTACCGTAACGGTAAAATTAGTCCAGATCCCAGTTGCTAAGGTCTGCATCAGAACCGGTACCGCCGCTGGTGCCGTTTTTACCAAAGGTGTAGATATCAATTTCACCTTGTTCACCTGGACTCAGGTACTGGTAAGGATTACCCCAAGGATCTTCCGGAACGCGTTGAATGTAACCGCCTTCTTGCCAATTGCGCGCTTCCGGTGCGCCACCGGGTTGGCTCACCAATGCGTCCAGACCCTGATCTGTGCTCGGATAATTAAAGTTATCCAGTCGATAAAGATTTAGCGCTGACTCGATGGCACGGATATCGGTTTTTACTTTTGCGATATTGGCTTTGTCGACATTTTGAAATACTTTCGGCCCAACCACGGCGGCCAGTAATCCAATGATAACGACCACTACCATGATCTCGATCAAGGTAAAGCCGCTTTGTTTGATTTTTTGTTTATTATTCACTTGAAGCTCCGGTTGTTGTTGATTGGTCTTTACCCAATAGTTTTTTATTATCAACATTCCATTGTTAATGATTCTGTTCATATTATAACGTGTGCTCTGGTTTTTTAACCAAAACCCCGTCATATAATGTGGTCTGGATCACTCACACAGATTCCGGTGACTACTGTAACAAGTCTCCAAAATCCAGGATTGGCGACAAGATAGACATCACGATGGTGACGATTACTACACCCATCACGACGATCAAGACGGGTTCAAACAGGCTCACGAACGAATCCACGGTATTTTTTGTTTCGCGTTCTTGTTGATCAGCGGCGCGTTCCAACATGTCTTCCAGATTACCACTGCTTTCACCACTGCCTATTAAATGGACAGTCATGGCGGGGAAAAGTTTAGATCTTTTTAGCGAACCAGAGATGCTGGCACCTTCGCGTATTTTTTCGGTCGCGGTACGAATTGCTTCGCGCATTGGCATGTTGGTGACCACGTCTCCGGCGTGCTTTAAAGCGGTAATAATGGGTACACCGCTTGAGGCGAGAATGCCCAATGTTCTGGAAAATGCTGCCGTTTGTCGGCCTTTGATTAAATTGCCGAACAGTGGAATGCGTAAATTAAACTTGTCTATGGCATAGCGCATTTTGCTGTTGCGTTTATAGCTAAGGGTAAATAAGAAAATACCAACGGCGAGAGCGACGCCAATGATTAGCCCCCAGTTTTGCAGAAATTCGCTGATGGAAATTAGCGCTTGGGTCAGCGGTGGCAATTCGCGCCCCATGTTGTCGAAAATATTTACAAATGTCGGGATAACGTAAACCAACAGGGCGATAATTGCGCCAACGCAGACGAGCGTTAAAATGATCGGGTATATCAATTTAGAGACGATGGCTTGCTGTGTGGCTTGATGTTCTTCGGTGTAGTCTGCCAGCCGTTCGAGGATTTCATCAAGATGTCCGGAAGTTTCGCCGGCCGCAACAGTGGCTCTGAACATGGCGGGAAAGACTGAAGGGAATTGACTCATACTATCGGCGAGTGAATGCCCCTCAATGACCTTTGAACGCACGCCAAGCACTATTCTTTGCACTGCATTTTTTTCGGTCTGTTGCGAGATGGTCGCTAAAGATTCTTCTAACGGCGTGCCGGAAGAAATTAACGTGGCTAATTGTCTAGTGAATAGAGACAGATCACCAATTCTGATATGGCGTCGATATGTTTGTAAGGAATTAGCTGACTTTCCCTCACTAACCACTTTAAAGGATAGCGGGATAAGGGCGCGGTCTTTGAGTTGTTGTCCGACCTGGCGCTCGGAGTCGCCTTCAATGATGCCGGTTTCTTGTTTGCCTTTGGCGTTAAGCGCCTGGTACTCGTAGGCTGCCATCAGGCTTCACGACAAACACGTAAAACTTCCTCGATAGTAGTGATGCCATCGATAATTTTCTTGGCGCCATCTTCAAGTATTGAACAGGTTGATTGGCGCGCTACTTTTTCCAGCTCGAGTTCGCTGGCACCATCATGAATCAGGGTTTGCATTTCTTCGTTGATAATAACCAGTTCATGGATGCCGGTTCTTCCGGCGTAGCCCAGGGCATTGCATTCGGGACAACCAGTTGATTTGAAAATCTCAACGCCTTCCTGGTCCGGCATGCCAATTTTCTTGGCCTCACTAGCAGACATTTTATGCGGTACTTTACAGCTACCACAGAGTCGTCTTACCAGCCGCTGCGCTAAAACGCCAACTACGGTTGAAGACAGCAAGAATGGTTCAACGCCCATATCACGTAGTCTGGTGATGGAGCTGATCGCGGTGTTGGTGTGCAGCGTAGAAAACACCATGTGTCCGGTCAGACTGGCTTGAACCGATATATCAGCAGTTTCCAGATCACGTATCTCACCAACCATCACGACGTCAGGGTCTTGTCGCAAGATGGCTCTCAAGCCGCGTGCAAAACTCATATCTACTTTGTTGTTAACCTGGGTTTGGCCAATGCCATTTATATAGTATTCGATTGGGTCTTCCACAGTCAGGATATTGCGCTTGGAGTCATTGAGCTTGTCCAGTGACGCATACAAGGTGGTGGTTTTACCAGAACCGGTCGGACCAGTAACCAAAAAGATACCGTGTGGCTTTTGAATACATTCGTTTAGTCCATCCAGGGTAACCTCTGACATACCCAATTGCGGCAAGCTTAATTTACCGGCTTGCCGGTCCAGCAATCGTAATACGACGCGTTCGCTGCTTCCCGATGGTAATGTAGATACACGCATGTCGACCGTTTTTCCACCGACTTTTCGCGTAATCCGGCCATCTTGAGGAATACGTTTTTCGGCGATATCAAGCTCCGCCATTACTTTAAGTCTCGAGATGACAATAGGTATAACTTTGCTTGGTTGCGTGGTGACTTCTTGCAGGATACCATCAATCCGCGTGCGCACGATCAGTTGTTTTTCATATGGCTCAAAGTGAATATCCGAAGCACCTTCTTTGATCGCGCGTTTTAGTATCGTATTAATGAAGCGGATGATGGGTGCATCATCATCCGAGTCGAGCAAGTCCTGGCTTTCGGCAAGCGATTCGGAAAAGTCATCCAGATCGAGCTCTTCACCCATATCCGCCATGCTGTTCAGGTCGCCATCGCCATCTTCTTGATAGTGATCGCCCAGAAAGCGATCAAAATCTTCGCTCTTGACTTGCTTAAGGTGAAAAGGTGCTTCCAGAAACCGTCGTAACTCAGCCACTATGGTCGGCTTTAGGGGCGGCCGGAACATGACCGTAAGATCACCATTGGCGGCGTCCGTGGTATGTTCGCCCACGAGCACGCCGTGTTTACGGGCAAACTGGTAGCTGGGTTGTGGGTAACGTGACGAAGGAAGAAACGGCATGGTTAGTGTTAGTTCCTAGTACTGGGTTATAAAGTCGTCATCGTTGCCGGGGATATGCGTAATCAGATCATCCAGCTCGGGTAGTCGGCCAGCCGAATCCCGGATGAGTCCACGCCGGTCTAGTTTCCCTTCCAGTTGACGGTTACGCAATGCCGAATACTTTTGTCTGGTGTAGGCATCAGCGGTTGCGGCATCACGCAAAATAACCGGTCGAATGAAAACCATCAAACTGGTTTTTGTTTTTGATGTAGCGGTCGATTTAAACAAATGGCCTAAAATTGGAATGTCGCCGAAAAATGGTACTTTTTCCTGAGCATCGCTAAATGCGTCATCAATAAGGCCACCGAGTACAATAACCTGACCGTCTTCAGCAAACACAACGTTCTTGAGCGAACGGGTATTGGTAATAATGTCAGCTGCACCTGCGCCGGTCGCGGCCGCGCTGGTACTAATGCTGGAGGTCTCTTGTTCGATCTCCAGTTTAATACCTGTGCCTTCATTAATTTGTGGTTTTACCCGCAGCGTTAAGCCGATGTCTTGGCGCTCGATAGTCTGAAAAGGGTTGTTGCCGGCGTTGTTGCCTGGCGTAAAGCTACCAGTTATAAATGGAACATTTTGGCCAACAATGAATTCTGATTCTTCATTGTCCATGGTGACTATGGTCGGTGTGGATAATAGATTCGTGGCAGTGTCGCCGGCTAGGGCTTGTACCACCAAACCCCAGCGGTCGCCGTTGTCACTGAAGTCACCACCGCCAATAAGGAGCCCGGACGGTATCGATGGAGCACTGGTCGGCGTAAGTGCGCCTCCGGTTGCGACTTGTTGTAAGCCGAGTATGGTGCTAGTTAAGCCACCTAAATTTGTAACCGCCGCGGGTGCCTCGGCATCCCCGCGGGCGCCCGCCGTAATAAATGAGGCGCCGAGCTCTTTTGCGAGGTCTAGTCGCACTTCAGCGATGATCGCTTCAATCATGACTTGCGCGCGTCTGATATCGAGTTGCGAAATAACGCGTTTGATTTCCTGTTGCGCCGCAGGTGGTCCGGTAATAATGATGGCATTATTGTGCGGGTCTGCCTGAATGCTAATGCCGCCAGCCGAGCCACCGGCAGTACGATTGGCATTAGTAGCGCCGCCGGCAGGATTGCCGTTTCCGGGTTGACCTGTAGCCGCTGCGATAACGCTACTGTTCTGACTGACATCGTTAAGAATCTGAACAAGCTCTTCTGCTTCAGCGTATTTCAAGAAAACAATCTGGGTGCCGCCGCCCGCATCTAGCGGAGTGTCCAGATCAGCGATAATGGCGCGCATTCGTAATCTCGAAGATTTATCGCCACTTATCAATAGGCTGTTGGTACGTTCGTCTGGGCTAATTTGTGCTTGCCCTGGTAGTGCTGCACCTTTGGCATCTTTCTGTAGTACGGTCGTCAAAGTGCGCGCAACATCAGTAGCGTAAGCGTGGTCGAGTTTATAAATTTCAATATCTGATTGGTCCGGAATATCCAGTCTACCGATAATTTTTACCAAACGGTTAACGTTGCCGGCACGGTCTGTAATTACCAAAGAGTTACTAGGTTGATAGGCTGCCAGTTGTCCCTGTTGTGGAATGAGTGGGCGGAGTATCGGAACTAATTGTGCTGCCGGTACATGGGTAATGGATACCACGCGGGTAACCAGTTCGTCGCCACGACCGGGGGTGGACGCGTTTGCGTTTGGCACCGGCCCCTGTTTTGCCGAAACATCGGGGACAATTTTAATGGAGTTTCCTGCAGGTATTGCAGCAAAACCGTGTACTTGAAGGACCGATAAGAAAAGATCGTAGAGTTCTTCTTTAGGCATTGATTTAGACGATACGACAGTAACCCGGGCTTTAACGCGTGGGTCAATAATAAAATTTTTGCCGGTGACTTCTGACACGGTGTCTATCAGTACGCGAATATCGGCGTCTTTTAGATTCAAGGTGGCGTCCGCCGACCAAGCCGCCGATGAGAAAAGTATCAGCAGTAGGGTTAGAACGCTTCCCAAATGGGCGAAATTACGCATAAGTAGGGTTTACCTTAAAAGTCCGTTTTTCGTTTTTATCAATTTAGCCGAGCGAGTTTACGTGATTCTTGAGCAAAATTGCATTAACCGGTTGGTTTATTGGGACTTATTAATCAGTCTATTTCTTGAGACAGTTCTCAAAATGTAAGGTTCAAGGTGTTTGGCTGGCCATTTCGTAGAATTTGCACGGTTACTTGTTGTGCTTGTCTCAGGGCCTGAAATGCGCTCATACCTTTGGCGTCAGAATCAAGTTGAATACCGTTAATACTCGTGATTACGTCGCCGTCCTCAATGCCCAATTGGTCAAAGGCCGGGTGTTTACCGTTAGCGCTCACCTTATAACCAATGGCGTTGCCAGTGCTATCTGTTGCCTTGGATACATTTACAAGGCGCGCTAGGGTAGTTGGGTTGCGCATAAATTCTTTACGATATTCACCTAAAGATTTGGTTTCCACTGTACTCGGCTTGGGTACCGTTCTGTTGTTTCCTGTGGCGCGCGTATTCGCCGTTGGCACATAGCTGACGCCGGTGTCTTTGGTCTCTGGTAAGCGCAAGGTTTCGAATTTACCGTTGATACTAAGCTTCACCCGATCCGGGTAAACCGCTGCCAGCTTGGTACTTCGGCTAATGGCGTCATCAACCTGGTAAACCTTTTCCGGGCCGCTACCATTACTGATTAGCGCTAAACCACCATCTTCATCATTAAGTGCGAACACTCCGCGTAATTTCAAATTAAGGCGAGTTTCAGGTATTTCCTCGGGAGTGGTTGGCTCGGCCGCTGCAACTACTACTGGTTTGCCAAAAATACTTTGTCTGGCAATGGTTGCTGCAAAATCCGCGACCGGTAATCTTGTGACCGTGGTTTTGCTATTTTGTATCGAGGTTTGCGGAAGCTCTGGAGCGGGCGCCAGCATTAACCACACCAAACGCGCCGCTGATAAGGCGATCAAGATCAGGAACACCAATGCCAGAGCGCGTGGCAACTGTGGTGCAACTTTTTGATAAACCGGGTGCTCCAGCACCTGCATCGAACTAATAGCCATCGCTATACTTGGTTATCCGTAATCTGTTTATATTACGCCATTGTAGGCTAATTAGATGAAAAATCAGTGACAGAACGCAGGTAATTCGTTCTATACGGCATAGATTTTGTCCGGGAGAGCGTTATTTTTGCTCTCCCGGACTTGATCAAAAGGAAGTTTTACTGGAAGTCTTTAGCTGCTTGCTCGGCCAGCGCTTTAAATTGTTGCATGTCTTCCAATAGAGTAAGAAAGACCGGTGGAACGTTATATTCGCTCAAAACGTCTTTAAAAACGCGGCTGGCTAATTCTGGCTGATTGCAGGTTTCACTCAGAACATTCAAGTCTTTAAGGGTTTGACCGTTCTGAAAAGTGTTGACCAATTTGGTTAAGCTAAACAAAACTCCAGCGCGCTGGATGAGTCCAAGTTGGCCGCCACTACTGGCCACTTCTTTTCCGGTTTTTTTCAGTGTTTCCAGAATTGTATCGGTGTTTTCGCGAAAATCACCAAGGGCTAAATCTACTCTCGGCTTGATCCACTCGGCGGTACAAACTTCGTCCGGGTTATGTTTTGTGGCGCACGCGCTTAACAGTAACGTCAGCAGCAAGGTAACCACAGTTACCGTGACGCGTTTGGTAATTAACAAATTCATTGATAACTCCTTCAAAGGATTTCATAGGCCGCATGAGTTTAATTGGTAGACCTGACGAGCGATGATAACTGCTGTTAAATTCTAATGATAATTGCTGTTAAATTTTTAAAAGTCTATTTGAAAAACTGTTGGGTGAATTCGATGGTGGTTATTTTCTTGTCACTGTCATGGGCGACAATCGAAAAATTGATGGTTTCACGATCAATGATTTTTAATTCTGCAATGTGATAGATCGCATCACCATCAGCAATCCGGCGTAATGTCAGTGCTTTGTACTTGCCGGTCAAATTAGCTGCAGTTGCTTTGATGCTGGCATCGACCGGAGTTCGCTTTCCGTTTTCATCTTCGCGTAATACGGTAATGTTCACTAGTGCGATATCCCGGCTACGCGTAATTTTATAGGCGTTAGCGATTTCCGGACTTAAAAAATCGGATGCAAAAGCGTTGTAGTGCACGATATAACCGTTAACTTTTTTTTCGGCGCTCATGCTGACGTTGCTAAGACAGCTTAAAGTTACGATCACTAATAATTGCGGTAAATATTTCATACGTAGTTTCGTTACCTGGGTTCAGTGGCCGGATACTAACATGTGCGGTTCTGTAGTATTAAAAGAGTGGTTGAATTGCTATTCGAACCACATTAAGTAGAACGAATGCGATCATAGGGCTTAGGTCTAGCCCGCCTAGTGGCGGCATTATGCGTCTAATCGGATTCATGATTGGGTTAATCAAACTGTTGATAATGTTGGCCAGGTCCGGCGGCATACGCATGCCGGCCATGCTCAACCAACTAAAAACCACCATGATACCAATCGCAACCATGTAGATGATAAGCATGGTGTTGAGCAGCAGGCCAATACTCGCGGTAACCAGATTAAACGCAGGAAGTGAGATGCCGAGTATTTTGGTTTGCAGGAACAAATGAATAATTTTTAGTATCACCATTAATAAAATCAGTGCGGTATCAAATCTTCCAATTGGCGGGATGATTTTTCGCAATGGCAGTACTAAAGGGTCAGTTATTTTTACGATCATTTGGGAGAACGGGTTGTAAAAATTAGCCCGTGCCATGCCCAGCATAAAGCGGAGCATCAACAATAGTATTGCGATGCCAAATACAACGTCAGTGAGATACAGACCGATTTGATTGATGGTATTTGGCATAAGGTTTCCTACTAGTCCTGGTTCGATAAGGCGGTGGCGCGATCAACCGCCGCTTGCATGGCTTGCGCTATTGTTACGGATAAGTTTTGCGCTTGCATGTGGTTAATGGCAGCCTCTGTGGTACCGCCTTTTGAGGTAACATTTTTTCTGAGCGTTTCCGGATTGTCATTGCTTGAGTTTGCGAGCGTCGCTGCACCAAGCGCCGTTTGAACGGTTATTTTTTTTGCGATTTCGGAAGATAAGCCAAGTTCCAGGGCAGTATTTTGCACGCATTCCATTAAGTAGAAAAAGTATGCGGGGCCGCTACCCGAAACAGCAATCACGCTATCGATATCACTTTCCTGCTCCAGCCAAAAAGAAATACCAACGCTATTAAAAATAGTTTCGGCAAGCTCACGCTGGGTCGTCGACACATGCTCCGTGGCATATAACCCACTCGTACCGAGCCCAACCAAAGCCGGGGTATTTGGCATGCACCGAACAAGAGGTGCTTTTGCGCCAAACCAGTCAGCAAGTTTTTGCATAGGTACACCCGCCGCGATAGAGATGATCAGCGTGTCGGGGCTAAATTTCTTTGCTAAAGGTGCAGCTACCTGACCCATAATTTGCGGTTTGACGGCGAGCACTACGGCATCCAGGTTGGAGGGTATTTCGCTGCCATCTTGGTAGGTGTTGAGCTCGGCATCAAGATTTTTCAGGGCTTGCCGTTGACCCGCGTCCGGATCTGCAACATGCACAGACTCAGGCTTGATTCGCTGGTTCAATAGGCCGTGAATAATGGCCGTGGCCATGTTGCCGCCGCCAATAAACCCGATAGTAAACTGTTTGTTCATGTTGCTCCCTTGAGGAT
>CAZUMV010000056.1:0-13161 GCA_964621435.1 uncultured Thiotrichales bacterium
AAAAACAACCAGCTCCAAAGCGCATTCAATACTAGTTGTATGATAAAAAATAGTATCGCTTGAGTTCTTTGCTTTCGCTCCTTACTTTTCAAGATTAACCAGAAGGAAATCGCCATCATCGAGTAAAGTAATGTCCACACTGGCCCAAAAACCGACCCCGGTGGCGCCCATGATGGTTGCTCAAGTTGTTGATAAAATTCGAATGCTTGTACTGACGCAACGCTACCAATGGCGGCCGCGGCGAAACAAACAGCAAGGGCGACGATCAGTTTAAGTACAGGGTTATCGGAAACGTTCGGGTTCATGATTGACTCGTGCAAATTAGTAATGCATGTATTTGTAAATAGACGACCATTGTAAATTATCTAGGCTAACAATGAACGAGATAGCGCTACTTCCTGTTTAATAGGAAGTTATATTCCAGTTGGTACTGAAAACATCAAGTATATTACCGAAGATGTATCCAGACTTTAGATAGCTTCACAGAACTCTTAAGGCCACCGACGCGGAGCAGCGCCGGTGGCTTTATTTAAGTGTATTTACCCGAGTCGATGCAGCGCACAAATTTTATTCCCGGAAGGATCCAACAAATATGCGAGGTACATTATTCCTGCACGTTCGCCTGGTGGCTCTTCACAAGCGGTGCCGCCATTAGCTAGCCCTGCGGCATGCCAGGCGTCGGCTTCCGCCGGGTTTTTTGCTAAAAATCCAATTGTACTTCCATTGCCCTTTGTTGCGGGCTCGCCATCGATAGGCTTGGTTAGAGCGAAGATGCCTGAATTAGTCATATAAAAGCAACGTCCCTTGTCATCCATGGTGCCTTCGGCGTGCCCCAGAGTGGCCAAAGTCGCATCGTAAAAAGCTTTCGATTTTTCCACATCGTTCGCACCCAACATAACGTGACTAAACATAATTAATATCCTGATCAAAAAAAGAACCATAACAAAGATTAGTCCGCGAACACAGGGTCTAATGCATACTAGGAAATTTTCTAAACGATAACCAAGTAGTGACTGCTTGACGTAAGCAGAAAAAGCGCTATTAAGTTGCCTGCAATATAGTTTAGCGAACTGCTTGGGTATAACTTAAACCTTGTTCTACTACCCAGTTAGCTGGCGCGCTAGCAAGTTGCGCTTCAAGAAGTCTTCGCTGCCGAATCGAATTTTCATCATTACGCGCTTTGATGGCGATAAAATCCGGGTCTTCGCTTAGTATTTGAAAAATTTTGTGGCTAACATCAAAGTCGGCATAGCCGAGATCTACCCGATGTTTGAGCCACGGAATCGCGTCTCTGGGGGTGCCTTTTGCGATCTGCAGCAGAGCGCCACCATAAAGATTGCCATACGAAAGTTGTTCGCTAATTATTTTGTCTTTGAAATAAGCTTCCAACCTGCTTATTAAATTCACGCCATCATCTTCACCGACAATACCAAACATTGCCGCAACTTTGGCAGCTTCATGCACTATTTCGCTGGTTATTGGTTCGTCCTTCGGGAATCTACCCTGTAGTAGTGGCTTGAGCAATTGTGTGGCTAATTTGAAATCACCAATGTGGTACGCAAGGTTAGCCTGATCCATTGTGGTTAGTTCATTTAAGTAGCTACGTGCTTTATCTGGTTCGTTATCTATTGTGTGCAAGAAGGCCTTAAAAAAGGGTGTGGTCGCCAAAGGTCTAGCTTGTGCCGCCATGCCGAGATCGGTGTACAACGTGAGCAAATAGGTTCGCGCTTGTCGACTATCCGGGTTTAATGCCTGCGCTTCTTTGTAGAGGCGATGTGCCTCGGCGTAATTTGCTTCGTCCCAGTTAATGGTTCCCAGCACAATATAGCCATGCGGACTTTGCGGATTCCAATGAATATTCTTTTCGGATGTTTTACGCGCCGCCGCGATATCGCCTAAAGCCATTTGTTGGGACGAGACGTTACTCAGCAATACAGGAGAAAGCGGGTCTAGTACCAATGCCTGTTGGAAGGCACCCAGTGCTTTCTCGGGTTGAAAACCCGAGTAGGCCAATGCTTTACGGTGGTACGCGAGCGTGAAGTTAGGATTCGCTTCGATCGCCTTACTCGCCAGTTCGAGTGCTTTCGGGTAATCATATTCATTTAGCGACAGAGAAGCAGCTGCGGTAAGTGCCTCGGCGGAATTTGGTGCGAGTTGTAGTGCTTTCTCGACATTGATACGCGCATGAGAAATAGTGTCTTTTTCATCTGCACCAGCGTACTCCTCGGTGAGAAGAATGGCATCCGCCAAGCCTGCATAAGCAAGAGAAAAATCCGGATCCAGTGCAATGGCTTTTTTGAATCCGCCTATCGCATTTGCTAACGCATCTGCTTCGCGTTTGTTCATTTCATCACGGGCCTGCAGATAGAAATCATAGGCCGCAACCGACGAAGTTCTTGATAGGACGTTTTTCTGAGTGTCGAATTTGAGGCGGCCTTTTAGCTCTCCGACAATCGCTTGCGCTATTTCATCTTGTATGGCAAAAATATTGTCGGCAGTCAGCGGTCGGTCGTAGGTTTCCGACCACATGTGTATATCCGCTTCAGTATCAATCAGCTGTGCGGTTATGCGGAGGGTTTTTCCTGACTTGCGAACCGACCCTTCCAGAACATGTGCCACATTAAGAGCTTCGGCGATAACACTGATTGGTGTGCTTTTGTCTTTAAAGGCGAACGCAGAGGTACGTGACGATACTCTAAGTCCGTCAATTCTGGTCAGGACGTTTAAAAGTTCTTCTGAAATACCGCTGGCAAAGTAGTCCTGGTCTTTTTCCGGCGAGAAATCTTCGAACGGCAGCACTGCAATCGTTTCTAATTCAGTTTCCGTATCATGTCTATTTATTTCCGATGTATAACTCGCTGGAACATCTTCGATTTGCAGTTCATTGGTGTCAGGAGTAAATTCCATAGCAGCGAATTCAACCGTATCTGTCGACTGAATCTGCCATCCAATCATTCCGATAACGCCGATTAGTCCCGAGACAATAGCGATATCAAGTTTGCGCGCTGTTTTCTTTGCGTTGCCATGGTCCGTGCTGCCTTTTTCTACCCTTACGACGCCATCGGGGGTTATCTCAAACGCCCATGCAAATAACATAGCCAAAGGCAGCCCGATGATTAGAGCACTAACAATCACGCTGTCGAACCAGTCGGGAAGTTTGAGTGAGGTCTCCAGAGTGACTGCAATTTGCGCGAGCAACCACCCAACAACGGCGTACACACCTGCCACGCGAAATACATTTCGTCGACGTAACTCTCTAAATATTGACAGCATTTTATACCTGCAGTCCGCGGCTAAAATCCGGTTGATTACCGAATTAGAAGCAAGAGAAAAAATTATACTAGCTGTAAGGCAGATTGGATAGACAATTTAAATATTGCGCGTAAGGCATACCGCTTTCAGCATTATTAGTGGATGCCTGCGGTAAAATTGTTTTATGTGAACGGGTAAGCGGAAGTTAGTCCTACAGAAAACTATATTATGTAATTAAATTTGCAGGAGCTTAAATGAGTTGTCGAGAATGCGGTTGTTTTACCCTCTTTAAGGATATCTGTGATTCTTGTAAACGGGCATCGTCCGCATTTGACATGCTGGCAGTCGACTCTTTCAAGCCGTCTATAGCAGAATCTGGGGTTGCGCCGAACGAGAAAGAGCTAGCGCGAGATCCGTTGCACGGTATTAATGCAACTGATGAAGTTAATGTCGATCTCGATAGATTTTCAAATCACCAGGTAAAAGAGCAAGACCTGCCAAAAGACCAAGGTGATTATAAAAATAACGTATTTGCAGCCGCAGAAAAGCTTGGCATAGACATCAGTGAAATACAGGGTACATTTGATATGCATGAGCTAAGCGAAAATATCGAAAATGCTGTACCACCAGACCCGGTTAAGCTGGTCGCCTGTCAAAAGTGCACCCAAAAAATCAAGGGTGAAACAAGGTGCCCTTACTGCGGGCATACCAACAATAACATTTAGATCAATTTGAATTTATTATTGCAGGCGCAATGCGGTTTCGACGGCGCTATGAATACTGTCAGAATCAACTTCATCTTTGTGTAAGCATTCGCGTGCACCGGCGCGTCGCATGCGTTCCTGCAACCGGTGGTCGTCCAGGGCGGTTAACATGATTACAGGGTACTGGCGTCGCGCCGCTTCATCAACCAGGCTGTCGCCGGTGTTACCGCGGTCGAGCATATAGTCAACCAGGTATAAGTCATGGTTACCACTGGTAACGCCTGCCAGCCCTTCGTCATAGGTACTGACGTAGTCCACTTCATAGTGATTGCCGAGACGACCGAAAGTCATCCGCAGTATATTCAAATAGTCAGGGTCATCCTCTATAACTAATATGCGGGCCATTTTGACTTTTTAAGTCCTCTTCTTGTGGTTGAAGCGTCGTTAGCTGATTTGAAAACTTACTATCGTTATTGGACTATATTAAGGTAGTCTAGTTCGGTAAGTTCTCTACCTTACAAATATTCGCATGCTTGAAAATATTTGTCTGCAACGTTCGTCGGATTTAACATCTGTGGGTTTAGGCTTAAGGCTGGATACTAAGTTTAATGCTCCAAATAATGCAGCTCGGTTTGCCGGCAGCCCTATTGATATTTATGGGCGGCAGGCTGTCATTGTTTGAAGATGATCCCGTCTTTCATGACGAAGATGACATCCTCAAGAGTTTTGATGTTGTCATAAGGGTGTTCGTTCACCGCGATAATATCTGCTAACTTGCCTTTTTCAATAGTACCTAATTCACTGTCTATACCTAAAAATTTTGCTGCAGTGGAAGTCGCGGATTGGATAGCCACTGCCTCTGACATGCCGCCAGCGACCATCAGAGCGAACTCTTGTGCATTGTCCCCATGCGCTGAAACCCCGGTATCTGTGCCAAATACAATCTTTACACCGGCTTTATGAGCACGGCTGAAAGTGTCTTGAATAATAGGGCCGATCGCTGCAGCTTTGGGTCTTACTACTTCTGGAAAGAAACCGTCTTCTTTGGATTTTTCAGCTACCCAATTACCGGCTAAAATAGTGGGTACGTACCAGGTACCTTTTTTCTTCATCAGGCGCATCACGTCATCGGTCATGTAAGTGCCGTGTTCTATAGATTTAACACCGGCTTCGATTGCTCTGGTCATGCCTTCGGTACCATGTGCATGTGCGGCAACGCCCATACCATAGTCCTTCGCAGCGCTGACGATCGCTTCTAGCTCATCCGAAAAAAACTGTGGATTTTGGCCGCTTTTGGCGAGACTTAAGACGCCTCCGGTTGCGGTTATTTTTATCCAGTCCGAGCCATCTTTGTAGCGTTGCCTGACTGCCTCGCGTGCATCTGCAATGCTATTTATAACGCCTTCTTTGGGGCCCGGTTGGCCGGCTATATGATTAGCCCAGCCATTAGTCGGATCTGCATGCCCGCCGGTGGTCGCAAGCGATTTTCCCGCGCTATGAATTCGGGGTCCGGGATGATCGCCTTTATTAATCGAATTTCTTAATGCAATGGTGACATTATGGGAATCACCAAGATCGCGAATCGTGGTAAAACCCGCCATAAGAGTGGTCTTGGCATTTTTTGCCGCCATTAGCGTGAAGTCAGCCGGGTTTAGTGTAAAACGACGGATATAGGAGTTTTTGCTGTAAGCAGAAGTGAGGTGGGTGTGCATATCCATCAGGCCCGGCAATACAGTATGGTTGCGCAGGTCGATTACGACGTCATTCGGCCCCGCCGTTTGAAATCCTTTTTCTACAGCTGTAATCATGTTGTCCGTTATTCGGATCGTCACGTTGTTGCGTGGAGTTTTCCTTTCCCCATCAATTAATCGACCCGCATGAATAAGTGTTTCCGCAACAGCACTACCGAAAAACGTGCTGCCGAGAAGAAAAATTGCCACAAGTACGATGTTGTTTTTCAGTGTCATTATGCTCTCCCGAATTGATAAGATCAGTATAAGCGCAACAGATTATTACTAACAACTGGCTTTTGAAAAATGATCCGGTATTACCAAACTCCTAGCTCACCTAACCACTGGGTGTGATCGGGGCCTAGTTCTATTCTGCTGGAGACATTGAGTAAAGTTTGGCGACTAAGGTCGGATTGGCGACTGCTGCTGGCGAAGATAGCGGCATTGTTTTGTTCTATAAATGCATCCCAGTTAAATTGTGCGCCAAGTTGTTGTAGTTTGTTGAATCTTGTTCCAACAATCAATAAGTCATGCGCTTTCATATGCAGCGAGTCTGGGTCCAGGTTAGCGTCTCCAGAAAGACTGGCTTCGACAGTTGGCGTATACCATGGTTTATAGAACTCACTATTGAGAACTTTGCTCCAGGCGGCATTGAGATGTGAACCATTGTGTTTCGGAGTTAGATCAAGGTCCTCGTTTGTCTCGGCATTCTCTGGGTCAATTAAATATAGTGTGCAGTGTTCTAGTCGTTGGCTAAGTTGCGCCGCGAGTATTGCACCAAAACCTATTCCGACTACATCAACGTTGGCGAATTGCGGTGCATTCAGAGTTTCAAATAACGGTTCGAGGTAGTTTTCAATCGAGTCGAAATTGCTGTTTTCCGTTGCACCAGAGCCCCCGTGGCCGGGAAGATCAAAAGCATAAAAAGGGCGATCGTCTGGCAGGAGTTTTGCAAGCCCCGTCATTTGTCTGCTCGATTGCCCTAGATCATGCAGTACGACTATTGGTCGGCCGGTACCAGAACTTTTTTGGTGCGAATGAACCGCACCGTTATCTGTATAAAGATATTCTCTTTGGAGCGTCTCGCCAGAGCTATGATTCGGAAGGGGTGGAGGTGGTTCGCCGACGTAATTGTTCTTCAGGTATGCGAGTTGCACTTCATACCGGTCCGCGAGGGTCGCGTCGGCATGCAACACTGTAAAGTTGTCAGCCAATCCCATATCAATGAGATCATCACACATATTTAATACAATGCTACCTTTCCAGCGCAATATTGTGCTTGGTACTTTTAGATCTATCAGGTGGTCCATAGACTCGGTATCAAATGCAGCACGATAAGCGCGCGCATAACCTTCGCCGGCATTTAAGTAGCGCAGAAAAATGGTATGTAGTAATTCTACCGGCGGCATTTCTACGGGGACTCTTTCTGATGCGAGTCGGGAATTCCAGGGAAAGGCCACGAACAGACTGCGTACCATATCCCAATAACTCAGTAAGTGGCCGCCACTCCTTATTGCTGGAACCGCCGGCATATAGCCTTCCAATATCCGGAGTTTTTCCTCTTCTGACAAGTGACCGTTCATGTCCAGCATTACCAGGCTCACGCGATCCGGTTGATCTTTTCCAAGTGCAATCGCAATCTGGGCACCGGTTGCCGCTCCGTAAACCGCAAACTTTTCAATCCCCAGCAGATCCAGTGCTTCCCATATGGGTGCAAGATAATCTTCAATTACCGGGGTCACGACATCAATATCATCTGAATATCCATATCCCGGCGTATCAATGGCGATACAGGTACAGTAGCTCGAGAAAAACTCCATGGCGGGCACCATAGTGTCGGATGATTGTGGAGAAGGGTGCAGCATAAGTAGCGTCGGGCCGCTGCCCATGCGCTGATAGTGGAGTTGCTTACCGGAAGCGAGTGTAAGGTAGTGTTTGCTCGGGCTACTCATATCTTGCTTAAACGTAAGAACAGCAGTAATCCGTTAGCACCGTGACTTTTAATTGAAATTTGGAATTTTCCGGGACAGCAAAACTTTGGCCGCCCACTATTTTTTGCCAGTCATTGCTATCTGGTAGTTTTACTTCCAGCTCCCCGGCAAGGATTTCCATGACTTCAGCTTGCTCCGTGCCAAACTCATATTCACCGACCATCATAATACCGAGGGTTTTATGCGAACCGTCGGAAAATTCTACCTTGCGGCTAGTGACGTTGCCATCAAAGTAAACATTGGCGGCTTTGGTCACGGTAACATTGGTAAAGGTAGTCATATATCCCTAGAGGTTTGTTTAGTCGAGCTCGGCTAGCATTTCTTGAATGTCTTCGCGCTGAGCCAATTGTAGTTGTTCTTCCATGATTGATTTAAGTGTTTCGATAGTAGTCATTGGGTTGCCCATAACAACCCGAAATACCGACACGGGTTCACGATCATACTTGAACTGGGTAAAGCGCGTTCGTGACACAAATGTTTTACCCGCCGCACGCTGTACCTTTTGCATGCGCGTCGTCACTTTATCTAAAACTGCATTAATGATTGCTTGTTGCGCGCTATCGCTTACAGCAAGTCTCTGCTGGATAGCTTTTGGAACGTAGCGGTAGTTCAGCATGTTGAGTTCCGGTTCGGCCATTAGTTCGAAGTCATCATGATTGGTCAGCATTTCAGCAAAGCTCATAACCTTGCCGATATTTTGATCCATCATTATCTCATAGCCCTTACGGCCAATGATATGAAAAGCGGCATGTACCAACATAGCCATTCCGGGTCTGGAACCTTCGAGCGCGTACTGTCCTAAATCTTTTGAGCCGGCCCGCAAAATATATTCAGCATGATGCTCAATCGCTCCGAGAGTAGTCGGGTCTTTAAACACCACCATTCCCGCGCCCATCGGCACATACAATTGTTTATGTGCGTCAATGGTAACCGAATCGGCTAATTCAATACCTTTAAGTTTATGCTTGTGGGTATCTGACATCAAAGTCGGGCCGCCCCAGGCAGCATCGACATGGAAATGGGTTTGATATTCTGCAGCAATTGCAGCCATTTCTTCGAGCGGGTCTACGCTGCCCATCTCGGTCGCGCCGGCAACACCGACAATCGCCATAATGCCGACACCCTGGCTTTTCAGTTCTACACATTTCTCGCGTAACCTGGAAATATCTATTTTTGAGCGCGCATCCGTTTCTATCGGGATAATGTTTTCACGACCAATGCCTAAAACATCAGCCGCTTTTCCCAGAGAGTAATGGCCCCGCTCCGAAACCAATATCGCCAGATTTTTTAATCCGTGGTGACTTAGCGCTGTGCTAAGCCCGGCTTTGGCAAGTCCGGAAAAACCTTCCGATGGCGGGAACATTTGGTTGCGTGCTACCCACAACGCGGTGATGTTAGCGGTTGTGCCGCCGGAACAAAAAGATCCAAGTGCGCGGGTACTATTGTGCAGGTTATCCTCGTAGAACTTTTCGTCTTGATCGTAGACGATCCCGTGTAGCATGCCTAATACTTGTCGTTCCAGTGGTGTAAATGCCTTGGACGTTTCGATCTTTACCAGATTTTGATTCAGGGCCAACATGATCCGCGACAAGGGCAGCATGAAATAGGGAAGTGGAGTGGCCATGTGACCAATAAAACCAGGGGCTGCAGTATGCACAGAATGAGCCACCAGTTTTTCCATAACGAAGTCAGTGTAGTCAGAAACGAACTGCGGGTCTTCGGGTATCGAGTGATGAGAAAAGTCTTTTTCGATTTCGTCCAAACCACGCTCTTGGGCAAAGATTCGATCGCTCAAGAACCCCATTAAGTTGTTGGAAATCTCTTCGTCTATAGAGCCTAAAGTCGTACCCGTTGTTTCCGGCACCGTAAAAATACGATACAGGTTCTCGAGACTTGCGGTTGCGAGCTGTTGATGGCTTAGGTTAAAAACCGGATCTTCTTTGGGGTTTTTCACTGTACTTTCTAATTCTTATTTTTGAAGCGCTATCGCTAGAGCACGAATTATAGGTGTATTCGGCAGTCGTTAACAAATTAATAGCTGTCATACATTGTATAAAAACCTCGGTTTGTCGGGCATATTTAGATGCGCACTGGTAATTTCCGAATCTTACAAGATCAACTCATTTGTAGTTCAACCTTTAACTTAATCATATATTTAGTTAGTATCTATGGTACAAAATGAACGACAGACGGATCTGTTGTGATGGAATACAGCGATCGGATTCGTCTTTTTAAATGCTTCATGGACTTATATACATAGGCCGTTACTCTGCATGAGATCGGTGAACTAAAGCATTTAAACTACGCACCCCGCTTATTTCTACGCAACAAAGTTTGCCAAAAAAATAGTTTTAGGGGTATTTCCATGCAGCGTTTCACCGCACTTTTCTTAAGCGTATTTCTGCTTGCAATCTTCGCGCCGGCACAGGCCGATCCCGACGTGGACAATTGTCCACGCGGTATCTTTGATAACGGCAAGATGTATAACGCGCAGGCACAGCTCACTAGCAACAGCTGCGAGACTGCCGACCAGGTGTGCGCCGGCCAGTATTTTTACGGCAGCGAAGCCTACATAGACGCGATCTGTAAAGACGGCACATGGCAGCGTAATGAAGTCGTTCAGCCAAAACCTGCGGAAGAAGTCGTCGACGCCTGTCCGCGCGGTATCTTTGATGACGGCAAGATTTACGATGCCAATCTGGATTACGTTGACAATACCTGTAACAGTGCAGAACAAATTTGTCCGAGCCAATATTTCTATGGTAGCGAAGCCTACATTGATGCTGTTTGTAAAGACGGATCTTGGCAACGCAATAACGGTATTCAACCAGAACCAGAACCAGAAGTAACGGATGCCTGTCCCCGTGGCATTTTCGGCAACGGCATGATGTGGAGTGCCGATATTGAGTTCGTAGAAAATACCTGTAATACCATCGGCACAATTTGTGCTGGTCAATACTTCTATGCAGAACAGGGTTATTTTGACGCAATTTGCACCGACAAAGGCTGGGCAATTAACCAAACTGGTAAACCCAATCAAGCTCCGGTCGCAGCCGATGTTTGGTACGGCGGTTATGATGCCACCCCCATTAGCGTTACCGCTCAAGCAACGGATGTAGACAATGATCCCTTAACTTACAGTATCGCCGAGTATCCGAAGCACGGCACCCTGACTGGCGTGGGGCCGGACTATGTCTATACAGCAAAATCCGGATTCTCGGGTAGTGATCAATTCACGTTCGTTGCCAACGATGGTCAAGCTTATTCCAATATCGGTACGGTCTTTTTAAGTATTAAAAGATCGGTCAAAAATACCCCGCCGGTTGCCAACCCCCAAACCGTTATTCTCAATAATAGTAATTCGGTGAACATCGTATTGACCGGTAGCGATCCGGATGGTGATCCGCTTAGTTACAGTATTGTCACCCAGCCGCGCTTTGGCTACTTGAGTCGTGACAAGGCCTCGTGGTTTTATACGTCCAACAAAAGCTTTAAAGGCTACGATAGTTTTACTTTCAAGGTCAATGATGGTCGCGCAGACTCCGTGCCGGCTAAGGTTGTAATCACCAGCAAGAAAGGCAACGCTGCCCCGATTGCGAACGCCCTACAAATAGAAACAATGCAGGATACTGCCGTTGCTGTAGTTCTCAGCGGATCTGATCCTGAAGGTGACAACTTAACGTATAGCGTTGTTACCCAGCCGCAAAATGGCACCTTAAGTGGTGATCTTCCAAACCTGCAATACACCCCAAATGCAGACTTTACTGGCAATGATTCTTTCTCGTTTAAAGTTAGCGATGGCACAGTTGACTCAGCGGTCGTGTCGGTCAACATTAATGTCGCGCAGGGTAATTTGCCGCCAACAATTATTAGTGATGCTGTTACTAATGTTGAAGAGGGTGCGGAGTATCAATATCAAGTAGTCGCAGAAGATCCGAATGCCGGTGATGTGCTTACTTATAGTCTGGAGATTGCTCCAGACAGTATGAGCATAGACTCGCAGTCCGGAGAAATTAGCTGGAACAATGCAGAAGGTTTTGTCGGTAATGATCTGAATAGCAATCTTCAATGTCGTGCTGCTATCACGAGCGATGTTTTTGCAATCAAAGAAAAATGGCACTGGACCGGATCTGAGCTAAGCGCACCATGGTTCAACGTTGTGACCTCTCCCGTCGTGGCACCAATTGAAGACACGAATGGTGATGGGGAAATTAATGAACTGGACGATCCAGCGATCATTTTCCCTAGTTATAGAAGTTCTACTACAGGTGCTTTTGTTCGGGCAATCCGTGGTAGTGATGGTAGTGAAATATGGTCAGCAAACAGTGAAGAGCTGAAACTGGATTGGTTGGCTAATCTGGGTGTCGCCGATATTGACAATGATGGCGTGATCGAAATTGTTGCCGGACGAAGGGATGGCGGTTGGTTGGCACTGGAGCATGACGGCACATTGAAGTGGAAAACGGATGACAATGTGACCAACGACTTCGGTCAGCCATCTTTCGCAGATCTCAATGAAGACGGCGTTCCTGAAATATTGATTGGTGGTCGTGTGTACGACAATAGCGGTAATTTGCTTTGGCGTATTCCTGACAACACCACGCACAATTTTCAAAGATCTTCTCTTGCCGTTGATTTGGACTTAGATGGCACACTGGAAATTCTCGTTGGGCCCTATGCCTATGATTACAATGTTGGCCTACGATGGGAATCGGAAATTCCACGACGTTCTGCCACTGCTGGTGTTGGTGGTGGAGTTGGAATCGGTGTTGGTAATTTCAATGATGATGATTTTCCAGAAATAGCTGCCGTTTCCGATAACAAGGTTTATCTCCTGTCGCATACTGGCGAGACGATTTGGGGTCCGGTCACGCTTCCTGGTGGTGGCGCAGGTGGAGAACCAACCATTGCAGATATGGATGGTGACGGTGAATTGGAGATAGGTGTTGCTGCTGCTAGGAATTACGTTGTTTTCAATGCTGATGGATCGATTCTCTGGACCAGCCCAATTCAGGACTTTAGCTCTAGCATTACTGGTTCAACGTCGTTTGATTTCAACGCAGACGGTCGGGTTGAAATCGTTTTTGCAGATGAAATAAATTTCTATGTTTACAACGGCGTCGATGGGCGCGTGCTGTATCAAACACCCAATAACAGCCGAACCGGTAAAGAATACCCGCTCGTAGCAGATATTGATGCTGATGGTCACGCCGAGATACTCATAGTTGCAAACAGTGATGTGAGAAGTCCGCTTAATGGCATACGAGCCTTTGAGGGTGTTAATGATGACTGGGCCCCAACCAGAAAAATCTGGAATCAATACAGTTACCACATCAGCCACATTAATGATGATGGCACGGTGCCGGCTACGTTCGAACCGAGCTGGCTTGCACATAACACGTTTAGGCTAAATACATTTGAAAATCGGCCGGCATCAGGACAAGTGGATTTAACACCGCACACAATTAGTGTGGTTCAGCAAAG
>CAZUMV010000057.1:0-13062 GCA_964621435.1 uncultured Thiotrichales bacterium
TTCCGAATGCCTCGGCTTTCGAGGGTAGCAGCATCCAGTGACTATCATTGAGCATTTGCCGATGTTTTTCGCGATCCGAAGTTTTGCTTAACTGCAAGTTGCCTACCCAATTTACAAGCTTGGATTTACTGATTGCTGGATGGTACTTTCCAATATAGTTTAATTCAACGCGCCAGCCTCGCTGTGCGAGTTCCTCGGCAATTGCGATGCATAATGGTAGTTGTTTTCTTTCCGGGTCCGAGGCTACCAGGCACAGTTGCAGAGCATTTTTAGTCGGTGCTTGTTTTGGTTCAATCTTTGTTTTTGGAGTAATGTGGGCACCGAACTCGATCAGTTTGATGTAATTTTGCGGAATTCTATAATCTCTTAGCGCGGATTCGAAGCCGCACTCGGAAGCCGGTAAAAAGTATTGGCAGTTTTCCAGCGCTTGAGTCTCAATTGTATTCTGGGCATTTTTGAAGCTTTGGGATTTTTGTTTTTGTCCCATATAACTCTCGTTATATAACTGCGTGGTGGTGTCGCTGGCGTAGATGATAGGCACGTCGATGTTCAAATTGGCAATTTCAGCGCTGCAGCAGACACCGAAGACCGCATCTAGCTCTTGTTCCGTGTCATGTAGCTGTTGCTTGGCGAGATCACCGATTTTTCTCGCTAATAGAACTTCGCGATGCTCACTCCAAGGTGCGCAAAATTTCAGTAACAGCGCCTTGATGTGCCGACGAAACCACTGCGCCTTTACCCGTACCGGTAATGAATTCGGGTTGTCGCTCCCCGTATACTTCAGTGGCTTGGTCCACACCGACTCTTTGGTGCGCGCCAAATTGCTAAAATCAACCAGCTCGATACCCGCCTCCGTTAACGCTTTGGCGCAGCGATGTACAGTTCCGCTCATGGCGTTAGGATCATTCAGATCCCAGCGAGAAAGAAAGCCGACTCGTAGTGTTTTGCCGTGTTTTGGGTTTCGAGAAAGCATTTTATTGCCTAGGTGTAAAGGGCGGTTTAATTCACCTTGTGGTGTAGATGATATTTCCGTATGACAAACATGCCAACGAGCATATAGATAAGTTGGTCATTCCTTGACAGTATGAGTATATTCGATCAAGACTTGCTTGGGGAGAATTTATGTCAACCCGATTTTTAACTGGTTAATTAAACTATGATTTTTTATTCGGTATTAGGTACCAATTATCTTGTCGAAGGGGCCGCGTTTTACGATCAGGTATTGGGCTTGATGGGTGCGAAAAGATTGATCGAATTTGATCGTGGGTTTGCGTGGGCGATTGCACAGGACCAACCAATGTTCTGCCTGATGACGCCGTTTGATCAAAAAGATGCCAGTATCGGCAATGGGGTGACGGTTTCTTTTGCTGTTCCCAGTACTGCAATTGTGGATCAGATGCATGCCTTGGCAATCGATTTAGGTGGTGCAGATGAAGGCCAGCCAGGACTTCGGGATGACGGGCGTTATGCGGCCTATTTTAGAGATCTCGACGGCAACAAATTGTGTGCTGCTTACGTTGAGCCATGTTAGGAATCATTGGTTTAAGCTCATAAAGAAAAAAACCGGAACCAGCACATAAAGTGAGGCGAAAAATAGCAGCACTCCTTTGATGACAGCATCATCTGGTTTACGTTTAAACCGTTTCCACAGCAAGGCACACAAGATCAAACCAAGCAATGCCTCGAGCATGCCAAATAACCTGCCAAAATGCGCGGGATCCCAATAAGAAATAATTGATTGATAACGCCATTCACTAAACGGCCAAAAGTGCGCGTGTCCGTCATCCACATGCACGGGTAGATCAGCGCCTATATGAATCAATGCCGCCAATGAGAACAGCACTATATAGGTGCCATTGTTCCTACTTTGGTTTGCAACCATTAACCCGGCTAACAATATTAGTAGGTAGATCGGTATTGAGTTAAACCCATCTATCCAGGTTTCCCATGGCGGTTGAAAGTACCAGCTACCCCAAAGTTCTCGTTGCGGGATGCTTTTGACAAACGCGACGCCAGCCATGATGAAAATAACAATGTCCGGAACCAGAGCCCCGAGTAATATGGCAGTATTTCGTCGGCGATAAGTTTTGCCATTTCTGGCGAATAGCGCGGCGGCGATCAAGATATGCGTTTGGGTGTTCAAGTGGCAGTTTTACCCGGGTCTTCCAGTTTCAAATAACGCCGCAATTTTGCTACTAGAAAGTACAACGGGATCGTGTCGAACAGAGCTGCGAGTGCCTTGAATATATAATTAGAAAACATCAATAGAAGCAACACCTTTAACGTTTGTTCGCCACGGAAGTAGGCGGCGCCAAAAGTAACGCTGATTACTATGAAGGAATCAATACCCTGACTTAACAAGGTGCTTAAGTTGTTACGTAACCAAAGGTGTTTACCTTTGGTGAGTTTTTTCAGGAAGTGGAAAAAATGTACGTCGCAGTACTGTGCCACGATGTACGCGATCATAGATGCTACTACCGCACCGGACGTACAAGCGTAAATCAGGCCGAATAACTCTACCGAGCCGCTTACCTTGTCGCCGTTGGGCAGAAAAATTTCATTCGCGACCTCGAATACTTGCCACGGTGCGGTCGGTGTTGCCGCTGGTAAAGCCTGTGCAAACCACATCACCAGCAATATAAAGCCATTGAGCATGAGACCAACGGTGACCAGAAAATTGGCCCTGCGTTTTCCATACAACTCTGAGATCAGATCAGTACATAAGAAGGTCAGCGGGTAGGGCAAAACACCAACAGCGACCGCGAGCGGACCAAGTTGCACAAACCTGGTGATGCCTATGACGTTGAGCAAGGTCATGGCGCACAGGAAAAAACCTGCTAGAACAAGAAAGACGCGTTCTCGACGTTCGCTAAGATCGTCGAGAACGACTTCTGATGACATATCGTGGAGGTCTGCCTACAATGCGGCAGTCATTTCTGGCACGGCTTCAAACAGGTCAGCGACCAGCCCGTAATCAGCAACCTCGAAAATCGGTGCTTCTTCGTCTTTGTTGATCGCCACAATCACCTTGCTGTCTTTCATACCAGCCAAATGCTGGATTGCGCCGGAAATACCAATCGCTATATATAGCTGGGGCGCAACCACTTTACCGGTTTGACCAACCTGTTGATCATTTGGTGCATAGCCGGAATCCACGGCCGCGCGAGATGCACCGACCGCGGCGCCTAGCTTATCTGCCAATGCCTCTATCAAGGCAAAATTTTCTTCGCTACCAACGCCTCGACCACCTGAAACAACAATACCGGCGCTGGCGAGTTCGGGGCGCTCGGACTTGCTAATTTCACTGCCAACAAACGATGATAAACCGGAGTCATCTGCGGCGCTTACGGATTCAACTGTACCGCTACCTCCTTCGGCTGCAACTGCATCAAACCCCGTGGTCCGGACCGTAAGTACTTTAGTTGCATCCGTACTTTGCACGGTAGCCATTGCATTACCCGCATAAATTGGTCGAACGAACGTATCTTCCGAAACGACTGCAGTAATATCTGAAATTTGCGCAACGTCAAGTAATGCCGCGACTCGTGGCAATATGTTTTTACCTGATGTTGTTGCTGGCGCTAATATATGGCTGTACTCCGATGCCACATTCAAAATAGTAGCGGCGACATTTTCTGCCAGTTGGTTTGCACATGCCGCACTTTCGGCGTACAGCGTTTTAGCAACCCCTGCGACCTTTGAGGCTGCTTCCGCCACCGCACCACAATTTTCGCCAGCAACGAGGACATGAATATCACCCCCAATAGCCTGAGCTGCGGCAACCGCGTTCAACGTTGCGGTGTTTAAAGTTTTGTTGTCGTGTTCTGCAATAACCAGGGAACTCATGAAATCACCTTTGCTTCATTTTTTAGTTTATCAACCAATTCAGTAACAGATTCAACCTTGATTCCCGCTTCCCGGCCGGCTGGCGGCTCTACCTTAAGGGTTTTAAGTCTGCCAGCGATATCAATGCCCGTATCTGCCACTCCTATTACCTCAAGCGGTTTCTTCTTCGCTTTCATGATATTGGGTAGTTTCGCATAGCGCGGTTCATTAAGACGTAAATCTGTTGTTACAATAGCGGGTAGATTAACCTTGATGGTTTCCAGTCCGGCGTCAATTTCACGCGTGACATCAAGATTACCGTCATTGACTACAACTTTGGATGCAAATGTAGCTTGCGACCAGCCCAGCATAGCGGCCAACATTTGCCCGGTTTGATTACTATCGTCATCGATCGCTTGTTTACCCAGAATAACCATATCTGGTTGCTCTTTCTCGACGACATGTTTCAGGAGCTTGGCCACCGCCAGTGGTTGGAGCTCTTCACTCGTTTCTACCAGAATGCCGCGGTCACCGCCGAGTGCCAGACCTGCGCGAATGGTTTCCTGACACTTTTCGTCTCCTAAAGATACGATGACCACTTCGGTAGCTGTGCCAGCCTCAGCCAGACGAACAGCCTCTTCAACGGCTATTTCATCAAATGGATTCATGGACATTTTGACGTTATCGGTCTCGACCCCTGAACCATCGGATTTAACCCGAATTTTAACGTTGTAGTCTATGACTCGTTTTACCGCCACTAGTACTTTCATATTTCTTACCTAACTGAATTAATTGTTCAAAACATTGTCAATGTTTATGCAACGCGAAATTGGCTTATTTTTTCCTATTATGCCGAGAAAAGTCCGTAATGACTTGCTTTTTAACTGGATGATTCGGGCTAAAACATGGCAAAATTCCGCATTGCCTAAAATTACTTAAAAAACCTAGTGCATATTATAACGAGGGCTCAAGAAATGTTCGATAAATCTCTACCATTATTAATAATATTTTTGCTGTTAATGTCTTTTTCAGCGTTAGCGGAAGAAGCGTTAATTCAGCAAGCACCCGCCATCGATTTGTCGGACTTGGCGCCTAAGCCAGAGCCCAAGCCGCAACCAGCGGCACCCGCGCCCAGGGCGAGCAGCCCGGCACAATCCAGTGCTCCGCTTGCGGGTAACTCGGATGATGTCAGTACCGAGAAAATCGGTGCATGGGACAAGGTTTGTACCGCTACAGGTACCCGTGAGTGTCTCATGATTCAAACCGGTGCCGGACCAGATGGCGGCACCGCTATGATGTTCCAGCTGCGTAAATTTGCGCAACCTGAAGTGGTCGGCGAGGGCCAAAGTTTTGTCGCAGTGGCAGATATTGTTATGCCATTGGGGGTGGTGCTTATTCGAGGTGTTGGTTTTCAAATTGACAATAGTGCCGAAAACAGGGTGCCGTTTCAGGTTTGTACCAATCAGGGGTGTGTGGTGCAGTTGCCGTTTAATGATCAGCTGGTGAATGCAGCAAAAGCGGGTAACAACATCAAAATTACCATGGATTCGCCACAGGGTCCGGTACCGATCAATATTTCGTTGTCCGGATTTACCAAAGCTTATAATTCTTTGTAGTATTAGACTTTGAGTATCAATGACGTTTTGACGCTGGAGCGCATCGAAAAAAATATTTTTCGTGGCCAGAGTCAAGATATTGGGACTGCGCAAGTTTTTGGTGGCCAAGTATTGGCACAGGCATTGCAGTCAGCACAAACTACGGTGCCGGAAGATCGTTTTGTACATTCTGTGCATGCCTATTTTCTAAACCGCGGAGATTTTGACGCACCGATAATCTACGAGGTAGACCGTAGTCGCGACGGGCGCAGTTTTAGTGCTCGTCGGGTGGTTGCTATTCAACATGGTCGTCCGATTTTTACCATGTCGGCCTCTTTTCATATTATTGAACCCGGTCTGGATTATGCTGAAAGCATTGCTATGCCGTCGGTACCAGGAGATGCCGATACCAACTACAAACCGTGGCAAAAAAAGCTTAAGGGTGATCCGGAAGAAGTTGCGCGCAATCAAAAGATTCGTGCGATCAAACCAACCACATATTTTGATTCTGAGGTAGTTTCGTTTACCAGCGATAAAGCTGATGCCAACCTGCAAGTATGGCTGCGTAGCCGCGAATTGGTTGAAGATAATCCGGCCGTGCATAAATCCAGATTAGCGTACGTCTCGGATCTAGGCTTGTTGCTGGCCACTTTGACACCGCATGGTTTTGAGGTTTTTAATCCACTTGAAATCAGAAAATTTGCATTGGCGTCCGTCGATCATGCAATTTGGTTTCATCGGGAATTCAATTTAAATGACTGGCTGCTATACAAGTGTCAGGCAATTTCAACCTCCAACGCCCGCGGACTCGCCAAGGGAAGCTTTTATAACGAAGAGGGCGAGCTCGTTGCTACTACGATGCAGGAAGGTTTAATCCGGCCGATAATATAGAACAGCAAACAAACTTTATTATGCCGGCTCTTTATTGATGTTTAATTCACACTATTAATAACCGCGTATTACTATTGTTCCCGTCTGTAGTATTGTAGTCGCCAGTATCGATCGCTCAACCCAACTATTTTCCCTAAGGAAAAAGAATGACCAATTACAAAGCACCTGTTAAAGACCAGACATTTATTTTAAATGAACTGGTTGATATGAAAAAAATATCGGCATTGCCGGGATTCGAAGAAGCCAGCCCCGATCTGGTAGATGCTGTTCTGGAAGAAGCCGCTAAATTTTCTGAAGAAGTATTAGCGCCACTAAATCAGGTTGGTGACCTGGAACCTTCCAAACTGGTTGACGGGAAAGTCGTGGTACCCCAGGGCTTTACGGAGGCGTATCAGCAATTTATCGAGAGCGGTTGGGTAAGCATTAGCCAGCCAACGGAATATGGTGGTCAGGGTTTGCCTTTTGCTCTGCAAGTTACGTGTACTGAAATGTGGAATGCCGCCAATATGTCATTCGGGTTGTGCCCGATGCTGACTGGAAGCGCCATAGAGTCTATGTATCATCATGCTGGTGAAGAATTGAATCAATTGTTTGTCAGTAAAATGATCAGTGGCGAATGGACTGGCACCATGAATTTAACCGAACCCCAAGCGGGATCGGATCTGGCCGCAGTCCGCGCGACCGCAGTTCCTGAAGACGATCATTATTTAATCAAAGGTACTAAAATCTATATAACCTGGGGCGACCATGAAATGACCGATAACGTCATTCATTTGGTGCTGGCACGGTTGCCGGATGCGCCTGAAGGCGTCAAGGGGATATCTTTGTTCATTGTTCCAAAATATGTTCTCGACGCGGATGGAAATCCCGACCAGCGAAATGATTTACGCGCAGTATCGCTTGAGCACAAGATTGGCATACACGGGAGCCCGACTTGTGTGATGAGTTTCGGTGACGATGGCGGCGCAGTTGGTTATCTGGTCGGAGAGCCACATCACGGACTGAAATATATGTTTACCATGATGAACCACGCCCGCCTGGAAGTCGGTGTACAGGGTATCGGAGTAGCTGACCGCGCTTATCAAAAAGCTCTGGAATATGCGCAAGAACGCATTCAGGGGCATGCGCATGGCCACGATGGTAGGGTTGCGATCGTTCATCATCCGGATGTTAGACGCATGCTGATGACTATGAAGGCTCTGGTTGAAGCAAGCAGGGCGGTAGCCTTGGTTGGCTCGGCGGAGCATGATGTGGCGCACCGGCACCCGGACGATATGCAGAGACTGGCGGCCAAAAAGCGCCTCGATTTAATGACCCCGGTGGTTAAAGCCTGGAGTACGGAAGTGGGTCAGGAAGTCACCACTCTGGGAATACAAATACATGGTGGTATGGGATTTGTTGAGGAGACTGGCGCAGCACAGTTTTATCGGGATGCGCGCATCACCACTATTTACGAAGGCACAACCGGTATTCAGGCAAATGATCTGATTGGACGAAAAATACTCAGGGACAACGGTGCAGCATTGCACGACTTGCGTGACGAGCTGCTGGTGTTTAACAAACTAATGCAGGCTGAAGCGGGTAGTGATTTTCCGATTATAAGCCAACGTTTTGCCGTTGCATTGGATGATTTAAGCAGCGCGACAGATTTCCTTCTCGCTAATGCTGATGGTGATCCGTTATTAGCAGGTTCAGTATCCTACAATTATTTAATGCTATTAGGTACTGTTCTGGGCGGTTGGTTGATGGGTCGGTCGGCTGTAATCAGCGCAGAGCATTTAAGTGCGAATCAGGGAGATCCGAAATTTTTACGCAACAAGATCGCCACAGCCCGTTTTTATGCAGAGCAAATCCTGCCACGAACTCATGTGTATAAAATCGGGGTGCTAGCGGGTTCTAAAACTATCATGGGTATCGAAGCAGCAGACTTGCAGTAGCGTCAGGCTTTCAAGCGCCCACAAAAAAAACCGCTGAAGTAATTATTACTTCAGCGGTTTTTTTGTGTGTTCTTACTTGTGACTGGCTTTGTAGGCTCGAATCTTGGCGTTAAGATTGTCTGCTAATGTATGTTCCAGATCAACAGAATTGTTGTATTGAATTACCCACAAATCTTGTTGCTCTTGCGTTGCTACGGACGCCAGTTCTTCGGCACGTTTGCTCACGCATAGACGATACGCTTCGTTGACCGTATTGAAGCTCTTAACCTCTGAAACCAGTGCAATGAGTTCTGACTCAGTCATATCATCGCGGTTAGGAACCGTTGGTGCTTCTGGTTCGATACATGCGTCTTCGGCAATCGCGAATCCACAACTTAAGGTCATAACAATAGCAAAAACGGGTGTAACTAATTTTTTAAACATTTTCCCAGTCCCTCATTAAATTTTTCTACAGCAGTGACAATATAGCAGTAATCATCACATCCATGAAGGCTAAGACAGCAACTATTTAGAAAGGTTTTATTAGTTTACGGTTGTATTTAAGTCATTGATAAATAAAGAGTAATGGGCGGTATATATACCGCCCATCGTCAATTTGGCACGCTTTTTTGCCGTTACTCTACCGATGCGGTGTGCAGGAAAATTTCGACACGTCGATTTAGCTGTCTGCCGCCCGCTGTGGTGTTTTCAGCTCTAGGCTGGGCTTCGCCGCGGCCTTCGGTGGCGATGCGCATGTTGGCGACGCCCCTGGAACTCAAAAATTCACTAACAGAGGCTGCGCGTCTTTCCGAGAGGGCCTGATTATAACTTTCGCTGCCACTACTGTCGGTATGCCCGACAATCCGGATATTTGATTTGTCATATTCTGAAAATACGTCACCTAATTTAGTAAGCGTCTCGTTAAAGCTGTTATTGATATTCGAACTATTGACGTCGAATGTAACTTCACTGTTCAGGTCTACGCGCAAGGTATCTTCTTCAACACGCGCCAAGCTAACTTCATTAGCGGCTTGTTCGGAAGCTAACTTCTCTTCTAATTCTGCTTGTTGTTTATCCATATAGTGGCCGACTAGCCCGCCGACAACCGCACCAACTGCAGCACCTTTTACCGCGCCCTCATCATCATTGGTTTGATTGCCAATTACGGCACCCGCCGCTGCGCCAACCGCCGCACCAATTTTAGCGCGTTGATGTGGGTCATCCGTGGCACATGCAGTGAGGGTGAAGACGCAAAAAACGCTGCTAATAAGCGTAAATTTGATATTTTTCATGGTAATCCTTAGTTTAATTCGATATTTAAGACTAAGGAGTCTAGGCATTTAGAACATCGATTCAAGCGCTAGCGGGACCAATGGTGTGGTTTGTCACGCTGATTGGTTAGAGACATCGGTGGAAGTCGATTCTAGAGGGGTGGAATAATCAGTTCGTCCTGATCCTGGTTGCATTCGATCGCGAGCTTGGTTCGGGTGCCGTTTGGAAATTCCTGCGCAACCAGCCAAATCTGTCGAATATCCTGACTAAATTCCGGTAATGCCGAGATTGTGTCCCGTATTCGTTGTTGATCAAAAAATGCGAATGGTTCATCCAGAAATAAAAATTGCTTGCCGCATTCAATGGCATCGATAAGTTGTTGCGACATCGCCAGTCGCAGTGACAGCATTACCTGCCTTTGCGTGCCACTCGAAATTTCGTCAAAGTCCAAAAAGTCGCCTTTGCGATTCGAAAAAACCCGTACATCCAGTTGGTCATCAATTTTTAAATGCTTATAACGATCACGCGTGAATTTCGGCAAGGCTTTACTCGCTAATTCAAGAATTGACTGGTTGAAGCGGTGCGACAAGAATTGCGAAGCCGAGCTTAACAGTTCATTACCTTTGGTATGCACTGCAATATTGCGAGATTGCTCCACAGTATTTTCGGTGAGTTTATTCTCTACCGAAATTAATTCCGAATGCATGTCGAGTCTCGCTTGTTCATCCCTGATAGCGAAGTCATGCTGTAATTTATGATTTCCAAGGCGGTCAATTTGATGTCTGTACCGCTCGCGCAAGGCATTGGTTGCAACGCTTACTTCTTTGTCTGTTGCAGTATATTTTTTACTGCGATACAGGAGATCATTCAGGTCTGACGATTCCAAGGGACGATGGGCATTGGCATTATCCCGTTCGTCTTTGGTTTTAATCAGCTCGTGCACACGGTCTGAATAATCAAGCGAGTCATTATCATTGATGACATCTTCCAGAGTGCTGGAGAATTCACCTGCTTGCTGGCGCAGCGGCTTTATCCGTAAACGTTGTACCAGCATAAGAATAAGTCCCAGCAATGTCAGCGCTCCGAAAACGAGAAAAATTTTGAATGTTTGCGTCGGGTTGGCATTAATATGATTGCTGATTAAAGAATGTAGTGTTGAATTTTGTGCAAAGCGATCAAGAACCAGCCAACTGCCGCCAAAAAGTAAAGTTGATAAACCTAGAACCAAAGTCACAAATCTTAGTACCCTAAACTCCAGCCACTTCTTTTTGAGTTGACCTATAGCTACGCTATAGGCTTGCGCAGCGCTGCCTAGTAATTCTCGAAGGTTTTGTTTGTGCTCGAGCTTGCGCTGTAATTTTTCTTGAGACCCGGTTAATTCGGGCATCCATGTTTCGTCTATCGCCAAGGCAGCAAGCTGTTGTTTGGCTTCACTGAGGTCATCTTTGTTTAATTCCAGAGCTTTTTCGTCTTCAGTTACCAGCGTTTCAAGATGCTCGCTGACTTTGGATAATGGTGCGATGCCCGCCATAATCTTGATCGTTTCGCTATGGGGCTGCGGTGTAGTAAGTTCGCGCTGGGCCAGATAAAACGACTCAATGAACTCGTCAAATGCGAACCCGATAAGTTGTTTTAATTGCGTATCAACGGCGTCTATACCCTTGCCCAGTAAAGCGCCATCGGCACTACGTGACAATTTAGCGCCATACGTCCCGTCGACGTCAAGATAACGGTCGATCCGGTATAGGTGGTCATCTTTTTCAACGGTGAATTCCACACTTACCGAGCATTGTGAGGCACCCCAACGTATGAGTTTTTTTGGTTCGGTCTGGTCCAAAGTAAACGTTCTACCGAATAGGGCAAAGCACAGGGTTTCACCAATAGTGGTTTTGCCAGATTCATTTTGTCCGCCTACCGTTAGGACGCCGCTTTTAGGCAAGTTGGTAAGCTGTAAATTATCGTACTTTAGAAAGTTTTCTGAACGAATACTCTGGATAATCATTGCATATCGTCCATTTCCAGGCCGCCGAGCTTGCGTATGACGAGTTTAACCGCATCGGTATACACAGTTGCATCGAAGTTTTCTTCAGTATTACTGCGGCGTACCAATTCGTCTTTGCAGAAGTCAGCAAAAGATTTTGCTGGACCATTTAATTGCAGTTCGTCTATCCAACTGCTGTCATATTCCGACATTACGATCCTCGTTGAATGCAAGCCAGCCAGTATCATACAGGCAGAATATGCGCTGAAGTGCCGCTGTTAGTAGCTTATTGTAAAGATATGTTAGCGCAATTGGGATGGTAGTGAAAATACTACCTTTTCTTCTATACCCGTAGATTCTTTAACGACCTCGACGCCAAGTTCCTGCAATCTTTCGCAAACTTCGCGCACCAGAACCTCCGGCGCGGATGCGCCAGCGGTTAAGCCAATTTTTGACTTTCCAGTCACCCAGGCTGGATCGATATCGGCTGCTGAATCGATTAAGTATGAGGGAATTTTAGCGGTTTTTTCCGCCAGTTCTTTAAGGCGATTAGAATTGGAACTATTAACCGATCCAACGACCAGCAACAGATCACACTCCGCAGCCATTTTTTTGACTGCATCCTGTCGATTTTGCGTGGCATAGCAAATATCATCTTTTTTTGGGCCTTCAATGGCTGGATACTTTGTCCGAAGGCGGTCAATGATCGCAGCAGTGTCATCGACCGACAAAGTCGTTTGTGTCACGTAAGAAAGTAAATCCGGGTTGTGGACTTCGAGTTGATCGACATCGTCGAGTGATTCGATTAGGTAAATTTGACCACCAAGATTGCCGTCATAACGTCCCATGGTGCCTTCAACCTCGGGATGTCCGGCATGCCCGATCAATATGGCTTCCCGACCTTGTTGGCTGAAGTGTTTCACTTCCATATGGAC
Source organism: uncultured Thiotrichales bacterium (assembly GCA_964621435.1). Classification (GTDB taxonomy): domain Bacteria; phylum Pseudomonadota; class Gammaproteobacteria; order CAZUMV01; family CAZUMV01; genus CALIRD01. Next base: position 12,416 of record CAZUMV010000057.1, read on the forward strand.
TTTTGTGACCAATGGGCAGGTCGCATCAAAAACTTGCAGGCCACGCGATTCTGCTTCATCTGCGACTTTCTTGGAGACGCCATGAGCACTGAAAATCACAGTGGCATGATCGGGAACTTCGTTTAGCTGGTCAACGAAAATCGTACCTTTCTCTTTGAGGTTGTTGACCACAAACTGGTTATGGACGACTTCATGCCTCACGTAGATTGGTGCGCCAAAGATCTCCAAGGCGCGTTCTACGATTTCGATGGCCCGGTCGACACCAGCGCAAAAGCCACGCGGGTTAGCTAGAGTTAGTTGCATAAGCTAATTATAACTCAGTTACAACAAATGCGTATCGTTATACGTTACCGCCAACAGGTTTCAGTGCTATCTTGCGAGCTGGCATCCGTAGATGTCTTTGCACCTCGTGAGCTATAAGTAAATGTTTTACAATTAGTGTCTTTAAGTTGGGAGCCTTGTGCGATTGCATCAATTTGATACGTCATGCAATTTTCTGCGCAGGTGATTTTCAAAGAATAGAGGTCAAGTTCTGAATTAATAGCTTCAGCGTTCCCCGCATTGAGACCCAAACCCGAGCAACGGGTTTCACTGGCATCTGCGCTTATCGCGCCGCCAAACTGTTCAGTATAGGAGTTGCAATAAGT
>CAZUMV010000058.1:0-12946 GCA_964621435.1 uncultured Thiotrichales bacterium
TGATACTGTCGCGGCGGCCGGATGCGGCTTGAAGTATTAACGGGATCAGGTGCGGTTCGGGCTGATGACGCTCACCCAATTCTCCTGCTGGATCTGCACCAGCGGCATTGAAGTACCTCAGGCAGATGCTTCGCAAATCATAGGCCGCGTCAAAATCTTGCAACATCTGTTCGACCATCCATTTGCTCCGACCATAGGGGTTGATCGGAGCTTTCGTATGCGCTTCGTCAATCGGAATATATTCGGGTTCACCAAAGATTGCTGCAGTAGAAGAAAAAATAAATGCTTGAACGTCGTGCTGAACCATTGCGTTTAAGAGATTCACAGTGTTGGAAACATTATTTTGATAATACTTCCCGGGATCTTGAATCGACTCTCCGACTTGAATATGTGAAGCGAAGTGCATAACTGCATCAAAATTGTTTGCAGCAAAAACACCCTGCAAAGCATCAATATCGCCGAGGTCCCCTGCCACGAATTCGCCACCCGACACGGCATCACGAAAACCGCCCTCAAGATTATCAAAGGTTACAACCTGATGTCCTTTCGCTAACAGCATCTTTACCATATGCGAGCCAATATAACCCGCGCCGCCAACGACTAAAATCGCCATATTACTCATGCTCGTATAAAAGATTTAGCTTAGTGGATTGAACCGCGTGGAATAATTTTTTTGCCAGCGCCGACAATTTCGTTCCAGACCAAATCCTCAATATCTCCGGTAGGGGTATAGCCGTGACTATAGTCCAAAATCAACTGTTTGACTCTAACTAAATCAAATTCTTCCATAGCCTTACGAATCTCGTTGAGATTATTTTCGAGTTCAATCCATGCGGTCATTTCTTCTTCGGCGCGCATAATTTTAGGATGGGCTGTTCCTATAGGGTTTTCGTTTATTAATAATTCTTCATATAATTTCTCACCGGCCCGCAAACCCGTGAATTCTATTTTTATATCGCCCTCCGGATACTCATCGGTTTTTTCCCGCAAGCCATTGAGCCGGATCATTTGTTTGGCCAAGTCCACTATCTTTACGGACTCTCCCATATCAAGCAAGAACACATCACCGCCTTTGGCCATTGCACCTGCCTGTATAACAAGAGCAACTGCTTCAGGAATAGTCATAAAAAGCCGCGTGACTTCAGGGTGGGTAACCGTTACCGGGCCACCAGTACGAATTTGTTCGGTAAACTTCGGCACAACGGAACCCGAAGAACCTAGCACATTACCAAATCGCACCATGCTAAAGGTCGTTCCAGCATGAATAGCATCAAATGCCTGTAACACCATTTCGCCCAGGCGTTTACTCGCACCCATAACGTTGGTCGGTCTGACAGCTTTGTCGGTGGAGATTAGAATGAAACTTTCAACATTATGTTTGCTCGCTGCTTCGGCGCAATACCAGGTTCCAAAAGTATTATTCCACAAGCCCTCCACCGGGTTGTACTCAACAATTGGTACATGTTTATAAGCCGCCGCATGGTAGACCGTATCCACTTTGAAAGTAGAAAATATTTCATCCAGACGCCGTTTGTTGGTCACCGAACCTAATAATGGTAGTACCGTGGTGGTCGAACCTTGTTCGACATTCATTTGCCGTAGTTCCGCGTCAATGTTGTACAGGGAAAATTCCGAACGCTCAAAACAAATAATCGTTTGCGGTTTTAAATTCAAGACTTGCCGACACAGCTCAGCACCGATACTACCACCGGCACCCGTTACCATAACGACTTTCCCTTCAATGCATTTGCTGAGAAGCTTTTCATCCGGAGGGACTGTCACGCGACCTAATAAATCACTGATCTTGATTTGCTCAATTTCATCTAATGACAACTTACCCGTGGCAATATCGCTCATGTTTGGCATAGTTCTAACACCGCAAGAGAATCGCTGCACGGTGTTAAACACACGCTGCATATCGGCATGCGAAATTGATGGCATGGCCAAAAATATTTCTGCAATGTCCAACTCAAGAAATCGATCACTGGTTTTGTCATTAGCAGGGTCAACAATTTTCAATCCGTGAATTTCCCGGTTATGTAATTGCGTATTATCATCAAGATAAAGTACCGGACGATACTCTTTGCTGCGCTTCAACAACTCAAACAGTTCTCGACCGGCGGCCCCGGCACCATAAATTGCAACTGCCTGTCCGTCCGCACTAAAGCCATTTGTGCCCAACAGAAAACGGACGATCAACATGCGCGTCCCGAGCACCAATAGAATTGTAGTTGCAGAAAAAACCACAATAGTATCGACGTTTATGCCGAATAGCCGAGTAGCCTCAAAACGCGAAGAAAGAAAAATACCGAAAGCAACAATAGCTACCGAGCCGGTAACGCGGCTAAATAAAACCTGACCCGAGTATCTCAATACTGTTTTGTATACGCCGGCTAACTCAAAAGTTAATAACGTCATTAACGTAACTGCAACCAACGTGACCAGAAAAGGCACCGTGAACAAGTATGGTAAAGAGCTACTAGTCAGTAAAACCGACGCAACCAGAGAAAAAGCAACCACGCCGCAGTCAAATCCGCGGGCCAGGATACTTTTTAGTCGTGGTGGTAACTCGCTTAAATCTGCCATAGATCCGACTATCGTTCGAAGTTAATCATAATTAAGCACTAGTTTTTTGGCGCCGCAAATGGGTACGCAAAACGACGATCAACACAGTATATAATGCCGCGACAAATAGAATACCGATTAACTGCACAGTTTTGGCCGCGGAGTTTAAGGTAATTATGACCGCAATCAGTGTACAAACGCTCATTAGTACATATTCACCAAGCACAACTTTTCGGTGACCGTAGCCTTTTTCCACCAATCTTTGATAAAAATGCGATTTGTGCGCTTCCCAAAACCGTTCTCCCGTACAGATGCGACGAATCAAGGTGTAGCTCGCATCCACCAGAAACGGAGAAAATATGATTATAGCAACCCAAAATGAGAAAACGTTTTCGTTAACACCCCAGATTGAAATTGCACCATAACAAAGCCCGAGTACCGAAGAACCGGTATCACCCAAAAAAATCTTTGCCGGCGGAAAGTTATAAAACCAAAATCCGAGTACCGACGCAACTAACACAAGATTACAAAGCAAGAATGGCAGATTGTTAGCATGCAAACCCAGAATTGCGAATGCCGAGAAACCAAAAGCAGTCATACCGGCCGCGAAACCATCCATACCATCCATGAAGTTATACATATTGATCGACCATATAATAAATATGGCTGAAACCGCTATCGAAAGCACTGGAAACAACGGGATAGCCAGACCCGATACGCCAACATCCACTAACTGATAGCCAGAAAACAACAAGTAAGCGACCGCCAGGAAATGGACCAGCAAACGAATTCGAACCGACAAACCTTTCAAGTCGTCCAGAAATGAACAAGCCGCGACAATCAATATCGCCACTAACAGCGGCGACAAATACGTAACGTTGTCGAGACGCCAATTTACGATCATCAATCCCAAGCACAGGCATAGGACCACCGCAACTCCTCCACTTCTTGGTACAGGCGCGCTATGTAATGAGCGATGGTTTGGAGTATCGACAAGCTTTAGTAATGATCTTTCGGACTTCAACCACCAGGTTATTAGCGCCGAAAATACGACTAATGCCAGCAACAAGAGCACAATACTCTGAGTCGTCATGATAACGACTTGGCCATTGATCTAAGATCTTTTTCTAGTGTACCAACCAATGCCATGCCAGTCATATTCTGTAGTTTTTTCGGAGAATAGCACGCGTCTCCGGTAAGTTTGGATAACACCACCGAGTTTAACGGACAGGGTTTACCGCTTACACGCATATATGCATCACCTAACAACGCGCCAAACTTCAGCAACCAAAGAGGAAAGGTCAATTTAGGCTGCGGTTTTTCTAATGCCACATAAATATAGTCCAACAACTGTGTGGTCGAATATGGTGTCGCGTCGCATACATTGAATACCTGGGCGTGTGCGGACTTCTTATCCATTAACCGGATAGCGACATCAACCACCGTGCTGACCGCCACCATCGACCTTTGGTTTTGCAACTCCGGCATTGCCGGCATTCCATTAGCACTCGCCATTTTCATTAACAATGGCAGGTTTCCTTTGCAACCCAAGCCGTAAACCATGCTTAAACGCAGCACCACCGTCTGTTCCAACTTACACTCTAGTACAGATTTTTCCGCTGCTAATTTGCTCTTGCCGTATGGGGTCTCTGGACACCCAAAAGTATTTTCATCAACACACCCAACCGTATGCTCGCATACCGCCTTTACCGAACTAAAAAAAACGAGTGTTGCAACCTTTTGTTCTTCTGCCGCTTTTATCAGACGCTCTGTCGCGCTGGTGTTAATGCGCCGGTACTCACTGTCAGCGCCCGCCGCACTATCCGCCGCATGCGCCTTTCCCGCTAAATGAAAAATCGCTTCGACACCGGTTAATAAATCCTCAGGCAACGCCTCGGTTAAATCACATACTGTCAACTCATCCCAGGGCCCGGAAACTTCTGATCTGGCCACCCCGCGCACGAAAAAACCTTGTCGTGATAGTTCAGCACATAAAGCCCGGCCAACAAATCCGGAGGCGCCTGTAACGAGACAAATTCGCTTATCGCTCATATGCCGCGCCCTCTAACTCGATATCAGCTAAGGCTAATACATCCGCTGCCATATCCGACAAAATTCTTTGACAGGAGAACTTATCGACAAATTCTTTGCGGACGATAGTATCCAAAGATAAATTATCGAAGGCAGCCACTGCTCCATCAACATCACACGGTGCAAATACACACGAGTTAGGCACTTCGGCGTTTAGAAACTCGCCAGCGTAACCAGCTACGCCCGCCCACAGCGGCTTACCCGTAGCACCGTATTCGAATATTTTTGAGGGCAATACTTTTTCGAATGCATCGAAGTCATTCAGATGCACGAACAAGACATCCGCATTATTGTACTCAGTTAAAAGCTCATCCCGATTAATTGGTGACACCAACTCAATGTTATCTAAGCCGGATTTCTGGACGGCTTCGAGTAAAACCGAGCGTCTCCCACCATCGCCGATAATTCGAAAACAAACTTTATCTTGTAGCCGCTTGGCGACCTCAACAACAACTTTATGTAAACCCTGACCTTCTCCAATATTGCCCGCATATAAAACGGTTTTTCGACCATCCGTGATTGTTGCCTGAGCCGCCACCCGATTGACGAATTCCGAATCAACACAATTTGAAAAATACGAAAATGATTGCTGGGGATAACGTTTCTTGAAGTAATCCCGAAACCCATAAGAGATCAGATTTACTTTACTGGCGCGGCGAATGGCATACCGCTCTAACGGCACGAAAATACTGTGCATGATCCACAATGACCACTTCGGCACAATGTGTTTGATCGTGTCGACAAAAATATCGCGTATGTCCAGATACAACGGCGCTTTTTTACGCCCCGCAATATAAGCGCTCAATACCGCTGTCATTAAACGTCCGGACGTTGCTACAACAAGGTCATAGTCGGACTTTTTGGCGTAACGTAGTGCTTGTCGTGCAAATTTTATGTAAGCACGCATTTGGTCCAGAAAACCACTTTTATGAGTAGTGACCGGCAAACGCCGAATTTGCAATTTATCCGCCACTTCAGATTCGTCGGCAGAAATGCTGAAGCTCCGGTATCGGTTAGGTAAAGTCGTAATGACGTCAATTTTCGAATCGGCCGGCACTTGATTTTGCAGCGCGCGCACAAGTCTGGTCGCACGGAACGAGCCCGCGCTTAAATCGGGAGCATAGTAATAACTAAGAAATAGAATCTTCAACAGAGTGATCTATGGAAGATGAAATATGTTTAACATCGACAACGTCCTTGTAAGCATCGATAAATGGTTTTTCCTGAGCCTCCCAGTTTAGCAGCGTAGCCGCCCGCCTGGCATTAATAGCGAATGTTCTACGTTCCTCAGCATTTTCCACTAACGACTGTATGGCATTCGCCAATGCCTTCGTATCGCTTTCAGGCACAACATGGCCACATTCATACTGGCTTACGATTTTTCTGATTTCCGGCATATTGGTCGCCACTATTGGCAAGCCCGCAATTAGATATTCGAATAACTTGTTTGAATCAGTAGAGAAATGGTTAAGACAGGTATTTTCTATGGCCTGCACACCAATGTTTGCCGAGCACGTATAAGATGGTAATTCTGCCAGCGGTACCAAGGGTATAAAATGCACCTTGTGATTCAGCCCCAGCACGGCAACTTTATCTTTCAGTGTCTTTTCCATTCTACCGCCACCGATAAAAACAAAATGTGCCTTTGACACCAACGCAGCCGCATCCACAATACGACTCAGCCCGCGGCCCTGTTGTATACCTCCCTGATAAAGAACAATTGGAAGGTCATCTTCAATTTTCAACTCATCCCGGATACGGTTGCTACGCCCGGGCTCGCTATAACGGGGACGGTTTTGCAAAACCAATGGGCGCTTGATGGCATACGCCCGCGCAAAAAATTTCGCGCGCATATCTGTGGTAGTTATGGTCAATGTCGCTTTGGGCATAATAAATTTTTCCACCCTCGCAACCAGGTTTCTAAAGCTTGCATAACCTTCCCGATCAGTACTGATTTCATGCGCGTCATAAACCAGTTTCGAACGAGTCAATACCGATGCTAGCCACGCGGTCGGCAAGATATTAACGTCGTGCGCATGCACCACGTCAGGATTCGAACGCACCAAAGCAAACAAAAGACGAAAATGGGTAACAAACCGTGTGCTTAGTAAAATAACTCGGCGACCTAGCGAGACCTTTATAATTGCACCGCTATTTGCTATTGCCGACACCGGTGATGGTTGTGATGACTTTATGATGACATTTCGTAACCGCCTGACGCGCTTCTTAATGAATACCAGTGGCGATACATGCGGCACACGAACGATATCGACACCAGATTTCAGTGTTTGCCGTTGCGGTGTTTGATCCTTTATCTTCAAGGCATGCACAACCACTTCATAGCCAGCGGCATTTAAGGTCTCGGCTTCTTTCAATACGCGCGCGTCATTAAGGAATTCATTCCAAACGAGCATCGACACCTTATTCTGCATATATTACAAGTTATGGTATTAGTAGGGGGTATATGGTACCCCCATTCACCGTTTCAAACACATGAATGGGATCACACATATTGCCAATTTACTTAATAAATAGAAAAGAGGCCAGATTAAATAGAATTGCTCTTCGACGCTTAATGACCATGTATGCAATAGCGGTTTAAATTCTGTACCTGTACCAAAATATCCGGCCTCATTCCAAAAAAATATATTGGAGAGGCTGACGATCGACAGCAATAAAACGCCGGATAATCGCTCTAAATGCTGCGGTGAAAACAAGAAAAAGGCAATTATAAAAGTGCCTAACAACATTGCGAAAAGAGCTGGAAATAATCGCCTAAATCGGCGTACGTAGAACGACCGAAAACCAAACGTACCCGTGGTCTCGATCTCCGTCACTATCAATCTTGTTATCAAATAACAGCTAATAACAAAGAAAACGTCTACGCCGAGGAAACCGCCTGCGAAAAATTCAAATTCCGCATGGAAAAATAGTACGGAGAGAACTGCAACCGCTCTCAATCCATCAATATCTGACCGGTATTTACTTGCCCGATCTCTATTACCCTTATTCATTAGTATTTAACACAGTTATTGAAATATGCCGTGTTTCCAACCGGCACAATAGTCCTCGACGACAAACATTATTTATGTCAGCGCGCTTTAATCTATTGATTATTCCATGCAAATTAATAAATTAAAAAAAATTAATAAATTAAATGCTGACTCAGCCTTAAGCATCCCGAATTTTATAGGAATCTTTTAGCCTGGAACTTGGTATTTTTTAATTTTGTGAACTCAAACACTTAGCAAACGGACAATAATATTACCCTAGAATTTCTACAATCTGTACAATAAGGGTCAAAGTCAAGTATCTAACTCAATGGCAAAATATCGGTGATGTTTTAACAACACCGACCTTATGTTCCACCACTATTTTAAACCCGTAAAATTAAAAGAAATGCCTCACAGGATGTGACCATCAATGAAAAGAAATAAAGCACCAATAACTATAACGTCACCTCGAAAAAAAATTGAGCGATTATTTGTTTTTCGCTCGCCAAGTACTTTAATAGACAAAACATACCTTGCTCGTAATATTTATTTTAACATGCGTAGCAATAGTAGCTACGGCAGTCTAGGCTGGAATACTAACAACAACGTCGCCAGTAAATATTTACGACTAGAGTCTAATAAACGCGGCACTACTATTACGCTCACCAAAGATCTCGATCTAAATTTTATTCACAATGCGCAATCCAGTGAGTTCAAAAAAGTAACTCGATCATCAGGCATTAAAGTCAATAAAAACACGCGCATCGATTTGAATTGCATCGGCACCATAACTGGTAATCTGAAATGCTCACTCAATATTCTCGAATATGACAAATACGCCGATCGAACCAGCATAACCAGAGTCCACCTAAACAACCCAATACGATACATTCCACCAAGTAACGTTAAGAAAATTGTACTCAACCTGCGACTTGAAGGAACCGGCAGATTGCTGCTCAAAGAAATCGAACTGAACGTCGGTACGAGTCAACGCGTATCCTCCTTTTCAAAAACCAGTGACGCTGGCTTGCGAGGAGCTGATCTCTCAGCAACCCGGGGTTTAATTCCATCTCTTTATCAAGCCACTCAGTCCAAGCCCCGCGTGCTAAAAAATATTAGAATTGCTGGAATAATGGATCCATTTACGCAGCACTCTTATGAACATGAGTGCGACGTAATGCAGTTACACCCTGAAGCCTGGCAACAGCAGTTGATTGACTTTGCGCCGCACTTCGTATTCATAGAATCTGCCTGGCAAGGCCTGGAAAACCTTTGGAAAACCAAGATCAGCAATAATTCCGATGAGTTACAGGCAATACTATCTTGGTGCAAAGGACAAAAAATCCCGACAATGCTCTGGAATAAAGAAGATCCTGTTCATTATTCAAAGTTTTTGAAAGTCGCAAAACAGGTCGACTACATATTCACCACTGACATAGATTGCGTTCCAAAATATAAATATGACTGCGACACAAAAGACGTATTCTTCTTGCCATTTGCCGCGCAAACAAAGAACCACAACCCGATAGAGTCATTTCCAAGAAAAGATGCCTTTTGCTTCGCCGGCTCCTACTATCTTCGTTACCCGGAACGTCAGCAAGACATCGGCATGTTGAGTGAAACGGTAAGCAAATACAAACCCTTGGAAATATACGATAGGAATTTCGACAACGACCATCCGCATTATCAATTTCCTGACTCTTTTTCCAAATATATTGTCGGCACTTTACCGTTCGACAAAATAGACATCGCCTATAAGGGTTATAAGTACGGCATCAATCTGAATACGATAAAAGAATCACAAAGCATGTATGCACGGCGTGTGTATGAATTAATGGCTTCAAATACCATTGTCATTAGTAATTTTTCACGCGGTATGCGACGCATGTTCGGCGACTTAGTGATTTCCTCCGACGAGAGTACCGAAATAGAAAAAAGAATCTCCCCTTTAATTTCGAATGAGAACTACTATAAGAAACTACGACTGTTAGCGCTAAGAAAAGTCATGAACGAACACACTTACAAACACCGACTAACCTACCTGGTCGACACTATAAAAGGATGGGATATTAGCGAAAAAAGCCAGGACGTCGTTGTTCTCGCAACTGCCAATTCGGTAAAAAACATTGAGGCGATTAAAGCTCAATTCAATCGGCAATCCTATGCGCATAAATTCTTATGCGTCCATTTGAAGAATTCAGATGATAGTCTGGAACAGCGTACCAATAACGTTCTAGTTACAGCTGACTTAAATAAAATTCATAGTAAGGTAAAGGCGTCGTCCTTTGTCGGTATTTTTAGCAACAATGATTATTATGGAGAGAATTACCTTTTCGACGCCATGCTGGCCACGAAATACAGTGACGCTGATGGCATAGGAAAACACTGCCACTATGATTTTATTGGTCAGGAAACAACCTTGCAAAATCCCGGCACTGAGTATCAACACACTCCTGAACTCATGTTGCACCGATCGATTACTCGGTCACACCTATTTGACGAAGAGAAGTCTCTGGCGTTTTTAAATAGCCCTGAAAAAGTGAAACTATCAGGATCGCTTAAGCTGCTTGCTCTGGATGAATTCAACTATTGCGCAAACGTTATGGAAGAAAACCCGGAGCTCTATCGAGAACGCATAGATGATATTAGCGAGCTTGACACCGGTGCGTCACTCACTCCTCTGTATAGCACCGCCAACAAACTTCCGGCAAGCAAACACGACGACCACCCAAAATCCAACTCTAACCAGTTTGACATGACAGCAGAAGATTTTTATAACTCCATTCCGCAACCTAAATCACGGCTCGTGTCACTTAGCTTAAAAGACGGCGATTTTCTGATCGAGTCAAGATTAGACAAAGAACAAACTTCCTATGCGTATTGCGACCAATATTATCTACGCGACGAACTCAATTTGACGTCAAATAGCGAATTTAAAACTGTATGTGATACTCGTGGACAACACCTTAAAATCGTTTTCGAGTTTCTCGACGAAGACAAGACCAAGCTTTCGCATCATATGAGTGGGGGTTCAGAATCTACGGTCATGGCGATACCCGCTGAATGTAAATACATTCGCGTCGGCATCCGCATGCAAGGAACTGGAACCTCCACTATCAGAAAACTAATCATTGGCAAGAACAAAGAGACGCCACACGCCATAATCGCCAACGACGACACGCTCGTTCTAACCAAGCAATATGCGAGCTATAATGACATTTATAAATACGGCTTCTTGCATTCACGCATAAAGTCTTATGTAGCCGAAGGAAAGAATGTCGATATTTTTCGACTCAAGCCCAACTGCAGGAAATTTTTCGATGAATATGAAAATATCGATGTGGCAAGCGGCGATCACGAGTTACTATCCAGAACATTGGAAACTGGACAGTACAAAAACCTTCTTGTTCACATTCTGGATCGAAAAATGTGGGAAACCATTAGTCCATTTATTCATCAATTGAATGTAACAGTCTGGATACATGGTGCGGAAATTCAACATTGGAGTAAGCGAGATTTTGATTTCGAAGCGTTGGATCAAGATGGAATTGAACGTGCCAAAGCACTGGCAGAAAACCGCCTGAAATTTTGGGAAGATTTATTTGCGGACTGCCCCGAAAACCTGTCATTCGTATTTGTATCCCAACAATTCGCCGATAGTGCACTCGGCGACCTATCCATCGATTTACCAAAAGAAAAATACTCGATCATACATAACCCGATAGACACGCAATTGTTTGACCACATCAAAAAAGATCAAAGCCAGCGTACAAAGATTTTATCTATTAGACCTTATGCGTCGCGCGTTTACGCCAACGATCTGAGTATTGATGCAATCTTGCAACTGTCCCAAGAACCCTTCTTTGATAGTCTCGAGTTCCGGTTAGTTGGCGATGGTGAACTATTTGATGAAACTGTTGCACCAGTTCGCGACTTCCCGAATGTCGAAGTATCTCAAGGATTCCTACCGCAATCCGAGATCGCGGAATTGCACAAGGAATATGGCGTCTTTCTTTGTCCATCTCGTATGGATACCCAAGGCGTTTCTCGCGATGAAGCAATGTCATCCGGTCTAGTACCTATTACCAACAAAGTCGCCGCTATCCCTGAATTTGTTGACGAGACTTGCGGTATTTTAGCGCCGCCCAATAATGCAGATGCCTTGGCGGAAGGTATTAAACAGCTTTTCGAGGATCCCGATCTGTTTATAGAACTATCAAGGAATGCATCAAAGCGTGTAGAAACCCAATCGGGAAACGAAAAAATTGTGCATGAAGAGATGCAGCTATTTTCCTGATTCCTGACTTTCCGGAATAACATCGTTTTGATAGAACAAGTCTCGAACTACGGTTTTTTTGTCATACAACAGTTTCAAATTGACCATAAATACAACTAATCGTGAAAAAACCTGACGAACTAATAGTAAACCGATAACAGCTTGAATCACGCCAGGCGGTGGTGGCACCATGAAATCAGTGACCATATATCCAAACATTGCCATAAACCCGATAGCCCCGAGAGTCGAAGTTATCATATTAATGTTTACGGTCACCTGATCTTTAAAACCAGTTTTATAGTGACTACCCAATAAATACATCATAGTCAAAAACAAACAGTATCCACCCATCGGCAAAACCAATTCCGGGTAAACGAAGGCAATTGATATTACGGCAATGACAATAAACGTCAGACTGGAAATGATCTTTACATACCGGGCATACAGCTGCTTAGCCATGGCTTCCGGTTTGGATACAGAATGTGATCCAACTTTTCTCTTAAGGACCATCAAAGCTGCCTTCTCGGTAAGCTGAGACACCATGATTTCCGCAAGCACATAAAATAAGTAGGCCAATGCTGCTGACACCGACAAAGTAATAACCAACGCATTTTTATCCAAAGCCTGCCAACTTGGTGGAAAATAATTGGGCATATCCGTAGACCCAAGTAATATAATCACCTTGAGCGGCAAAAAAAATGCCAAAATCAACGCGATCTGTGAAGATACGTGCAACACGATTATTACCAAGGTACGCGTAGGCACAATCTGAAAGAATTTTTTACTGATCGATTTGAACCAACCCAAAACACTAAGCATGCGAGGCATCCTCAGTTTGAGTGGCGTTGCGTCGCAACTGAGCATAAACCGAAATTAATTTTTTGGTTAACGTTTCCCAACTCCGGTTTTCTGTTACCCATACTCGCCCGCCATCACCTATGGTTTTTACCAGTTCCGGATCATCGATAAGACGCAAAAGTGCATCAGCAAGATTATTTATGTCATCAGCCTTATGGATTAA